>DASYLM010000230.1:0-2450 GCA_036009565.1 Pseudonocardia sp.
CGGCGGGCGATAGACCACGCGGGCGGGCTCGACGACGTCGCCGCGGTCTCGGTGGCGGCCCAGCAGCACGGGATGATCTGTCTCGACGAGCACGGCGCGGTGGTGCGGGACGCGCTGCTGTGGAACGACACCCGCTCGGCCGGCGCGGCCACCGACCTGATCGACGAGCTGGGCGGACCGGAGAAGTGGGCGACCGAGGTGGGCACCGTGCCGGTCGCCAGTATCACCGCCACCAAACTGCGCTGGACCGCGCGCGCCGAGCCCGAGGTGGCCGACCGGGCTCGGCGGGTGCTGCTGCCGCACGACTGGCTGACCTGGCGGCTGGCCGGCCGCCCGGCGGAGGCGGTGACCGACCGGGGCGAGGCGTCCGGCACCGGGTACTGGTCGACCGTCTCCGGGCAGTACCGGCCGGACCTGCTGCGGATGGCGTTCGGCCGGGACCTCGAAGTGCCCCGGGTGTGCGAGCCGGGGGAACGGGCCGGCACCGCGACGGAGCTGGGCGGCGCGCTGCTGCTGGCCGCCGGCACCGGGGACAACATGGGCGCGGCACTGGGCGCCGGGGCCGAGCCCGGTGACGTGCTGGTGTCCATCGGGACCAGTGGCACCGTGTTCGCCGCGCACGACCGGCCGAGCGCCGACGCGTCCGGCGTGGTGGCCGGGTTCGCCGACGCCGCCGGCGGTTACCTGCCGCTGGTCGCCACGCTCAACGCGGCCCGGGTGCTGCGGGCCGGCGCCGACCTGCTGGGCGTGGAGCTGGCCGAGCTGGACCGGCTCGCGCTGTCCGCCGAGCCGGGCGCGGGCGGGCTGGTGCTGCTGCCGTACCTGGAGGGCGAGCGCACCCCGAACCGCCCGGACGCCCGGGGTGCCCTGGCCGGCCTGACCGGGGCGAACGCCACGCCGGCGAACCTGGCCCGGGCCGTGGTGGAAGGCATGCTCTGCGGCCTGGCCGACGGGTTGGACGGGTTGGTGGCGCAGGGGGTGCCGGTACGCCGGGTGCTGCTGCTCGGCGGGGGCAGCCGCTCGGCCGCCGTACAGGCACTGGCGCCCTGGGTGTTCGGGGTGCCGGTCACCGTGCTGGCCCCGGCGGAGTACGTGGCGCTCGGGGCCGCCCGCCAGGCCGCCTGGGCGCTCACCGGTACCGCGCCCAGCTGGCCCCGGCCCGAGGAGGCCAGCGTGGCGCTGCCCGAGGGCGCGGTGGACAGTGCCGCCGCCGTCCGGGCCGGCTACGCGGCCGTCCGGGGCTAGCCGCACACCCACTTCCGTCGCCGCGCAATCACTGCGGCGGGTGTGCGGCGACCGGAGAGGGTGTGCGGTCGCGTCGCGCCAGCCGACCACGCCGTCCTCCGTGGTGATCTTCAGGATGACGTAGTAGCCGCGCGAGCAGCTCCTCGGCTACCAGCCGGCGCTGGCCGCAACGGTCGACCAGGTCACCGCGCTGATGTCGTGACCGGGCGGCCGGCACGCGGCCCGGCCCCCGCCGAGGCGCCCCCGGGCACGGTCGGGTCTGGGGCCCTTTGCTCTGCGTAGGGATACGCAACAACCGCCCGTTCGGGAGCGTCTTGCTCTGCGTAGGGATACGCAACAGGGACGCCGAGGGGCACACCAGCGGCGTCACGAGCATGATCAAACCCCCTTGGTGTACCACTCGCGGTGCCGACGCCGCTCTGCATGACCGAAGACCCGGGCCGCTGTTGCGTATACCTACGCAGAGCAAAGGGGCCGCAGAGCTCCTCGGATGGCGTCGCGCGGCCTCGGACGACGTGGCGCGAGCGCTGCCTTGGGCGGACGTGGCGCGAGCGCACCCGGTACCGGTGCGCGCGCTCCGCGCGGCCGGTGCGCGGCGCCCGGTCAACGGCGGCCCCGGTCAAGGTCCGGGGTGTGGTCGGGGGCAGGGTCAGGGGTAGCTCGGCATGCGGGCTGCTCGGTCGCTGAGGGGTCTGAGGATCTGGAGATCACGGGTCGTCCGGGAGACCGCCGGGCGGCCGCCGGGCGGTCAGGTTCGGGTGGTCAGTTCGGGCCGACCAGCTGGCCAGAGCGGCACGCGCGCGTGTGTGACGAAGCGGTACCGGTCGGTGCGCATCCGGATGAACGCCACGTTGAACACCCGGCCGTCCGGGCTGGTGATGGTCTGGTCCATGGCCAGCAGCGCGCTGCCCACCGCGACACTCAGCAGGCTCGCCGACAGCTCGTCGGCCAGCACGCTGTCCATCACGAACTCGGACTCGCCGAGCACCACGCCGGCCTCGGCCAGCAGGGTGTACCAGTCCACCCGGAACGGCACGTCCAACAGCCGGCCGGCCTCCGGGAACAGCACGTAGTTGGTGGCGATGGCGAACGGCAGTTCGCCGATCACCGAGACGTACTCCAACCGCAGGCACGGGGTGCCCGGCGGCACCCGCAGCCAGCCGGTCAGCGTCTCCGGCACCGGGACGGTGGACCGGTCCAGCAGC
>DASYLM010000231.1:0-2134 GCA_036009565.1 Pseudonocardia sp.
GTTAATGGGAAGCGGGAGCGGGATATGCGCAACGGATTCGGCGTCCCATTCAAGCTCACACCGAAGATCATAGCGGACGGTGCACTACATCCCGGTTGGGTGTGGCGCTTCGTGCGCTCCGGTATGCCACAACTAGCCAACTTCATCACTGAAGACGAGGCGAATACACAAGCTTAGTACGCGGTAATGCGCCGCCAGATGGACGCCAGCTTCGACTGGAACGACCTGGGCTTCGATGGCACTGGAGTGGGTGTGCGGAGCGTTCTCTCGCCCGGTCGCTGGCTGAGGAGTTACCCGAGCCGTGTGATCGCGAGCGCTTGTGTCCTTCGATACCTCGTTCACGCGGTGGCTGTTGGAGAAGTTGAGAGAGGAGAGTCGATGGACGAGGATGCCGATCCGCCAGTTCCACCGGTCGAGCCATCGGGCGCTCCACCGCCGGTGGGCCGGAGGCCGCTGTCCCGGCGCAGCGTGTTGGGCGGGCTGGCCGCGGTGGGCGGGATCAGCGCGGTGAACATCGGCGGGTTCCTCTGGGCGGGGGGCTGGTTCACCCCGGAGAGCCTCACGACCAGCCGGTTCGTGGACCGTTTCGAGCAGGTGTTCGGCAGGCACGACGGGTTCCGCCGCAACCACGCGAAGGGGGTCAGCGCCACGGGGGTCTTCACCAGCAACGGCGCCGGCACTGGGTTGTCCACGGCGGCGGTGTTCCGGCCCGGCGCGACACCTGTCACCGCGCGGTTCTCCATCTCCGGGGGGATGCCGACCGTCGCCGACGCCAACGCCACGGTTCGGGGGCTCGGCGTGTTGTTCCACCTGTCCAACGGCGAGCAGTGGCGCACCGCGATGGTGAACACGCCGGTGTTCACCGACCGGGTGCCGCAGGGCTTCTACGAGCGGCTGCTGGCGACCCAGCCGGTGGCGGGTACGGGCCAGCCGGACCCGGTGAAGCTCGCGGCGTTCCTGGCGAAGTACCCGGAGACGGCGCGGGCCATGGCGCTGATCAACAAGACCCGGCCGTCGACGGGCCTGTACAACAGCCCCTTCCACGGGCTGAACGCGTTCCGGTTCACCAACGCCGCGGGCACCACGGTGCCGGTGCGCTGGACGGTGCTGCCCGACGACCCGTTCCAGCCCGTCGCGGGCGCAGCGCATCCACCCGGCCGGGACTACCTGTTCGACGCGTTGATCGACAGGGTGGCGCAGGGTCCGGTGCGCTGGCGGTTCCTGGTCACGATCGGCCGGCCCGGGGACCCGACGAACGACGCCACGCAGCCCTGGCCCGCCGACCGTCCCCAGGTGCAGGTGGGCACGCTCACCATCGACTCGGTGCGAACCGAGGCGCCCGGCAACGCGCGGGACGTCAACTTCGACCCGCTCGTGCTGCCGCAGGGCATCGCCCCGTCCGACGACCCGTTGCTGGCCGCGCGGTCAGCCGTGTACGCGCAGTCCTACCAGCGCAGGACAGCCGAACCCCATCAGCCCAGCGCGGTCGACGTCGCCACGGTGGAAACGAGGACGGCCGAGCATGAGCAGTGACCCGACCCGAGCGCCGGCTCCGGCGCGGTTCACCGTCCTCGCGCGGATGCTGCACTGGACGATGGCGGTGATGGTGATCGCCATGCTGTTCATCGGCGTGTTCATGGTGACCTCGATAGCCGACTTCCACGTCCTGGTCGCCATCCACGAGCCGCTGGGCATCGCGATCCTCGTCCTCGTCCTGGTGCGGATCGGCTGGCGGCTGACCCACACCCCGCCGCCGTTCCCGCCCGGGATGGGCCCGCGCGACCGCCGCGCGGCGAAGTACTCCGAGCGGCTGCTCTACGCCCTGCTGCTGTGCCAGCCGCTGATCGGCTGGGCCATGGTGTCCGCGTCCGGCCAACCGATCACCCTTTCCGGATCACTGCACCTGCCGGCCATCGCCCCGCAGAACAGCACCCTGTTCGCCAACCTGCTCCGCGCCCACATCGCCGCGGCCTACCTGCTGTACCTGACGTTCGCGGCGCACCTGGCCGGCGTGCTGTTGCACACCATCGTGATCAGAGACAGCGTGCTGGACAGGATGGCGTTCTGGCATGCACCGAAACCCTCCCGCAGGGCGATGGCGGAGGGCACAATCGGTCCCGAACGACCGTGACAG
>DASYLM010000232.1:0-4166 GCA_036009565.1 Pseudonocardia sp.
TGCCGATCAGGTCGGCCCGGTCGACCCGCAGCGAGCCGAAGTCCTTCCACTTGTCCGGGTAGCCGATCTTCACGGCCAGCTTGGCGAGCTTGTCCTTCGCGGCCACCTTGGTCGGCGGGCTCATCCAGTCCAGGTTGTCGATCGACGTCCGGTACGCGCCGAGGATGTTCTGGACCAGCGTGTCGGCCCGTTGCTTGGCTGCCGGGGTGAAGTACTTGCCCACGTACAGCTGGCCGAGCGCCTCGCCCATCGCGGTGTTCACCGCTGTCACCCCACGCCGCCAGCGCTCCCGGTTCTGCTGCCGACCGCCGAGTGCGCGGCCCACGAAGTCGAACCGGGCGTCGACGAAGTCCTGGCTCAGGTACGGCGCGTGGTCCCGGATCAGGTTCCAGCGCAGGTACTGCTTCCAGGTGTCCAGCGGCACCGAGGTCAGCAGGCCGCTCAGCGTGCTGAAGTAGCTGGGCTGGCTGATCACCAGCTCCGGTTGGGTCATGCCGGCGGCGGCCAGGTAGTCCGCCCAGTCGAGGCCGGTCGAGCGGGTCGCGCTGGTCACGGTGAACTTGTTGTAGCTGGCCACCGCGTCGCGGTTCTGCACGTTGGTCCACTGCGCCTGGGCCAGCTTGGTCTCCAGGGCGAGCACCCGCCCGGCGGTGGCGTCGGCGTCCGGCTGCCCCGCGAGCGTCAGCATCTTGGCCACGTAGGCCCGGTACTTGTCGCGGATCTCGGCCATCTTCGGGTCCGGCGAGAGGTAGTAGTCCCGGTCCGGCATGCCGAGGTCGCCCTGGGACGCCTCGGTGACGTAGTGCGTGGCGTCCTTGGCGTCCTGCGTGACGCCGATCGAGATCGGGTCCGAGGCATTGAAGCGTTCGATGTCGCCGAGGTGGCGGATCAGGTCGGTCGGGGTGTTCAGCTGGTCGACGGCTGCGAAGTAGGGCGCCAGCGGGGTCGCCTTCAGCTGGTCCAGCCGGGCGGTGTCCATGAAGCTGGCGTACAGGTCGCCGATCTTGCGCTGGTTCGAGCCGTCCGGTGCGCCGTTGTTCGACTCGGCGCCCTCGATCAGGGTGCGCTGGTCCTCCTCGGCGCGCTGGGACAGCATCGAGAAGGAGCCGTACTCGGACAGGTCCGGCGGGATCTGGGTGTTGCGCAGCCAGGTACCGTTGGCGAAGGAGTACATGTCGTCCTGCGGGCGCACCGCCTGGTCGTACCCCGGCAGGTCCAGCCCGGAGACCGGGGCGGCCGGCCCGGAGCCGGGTTGCGCCGGCGAGGCGCAGGCCGCCACGGTCGCGGTCGCCGCCACGAGCACCGCGCAGGTGGTGAGCCGTCCACTCCGGTTACCCAGCATCCGCCACCCTTTCGGTCGCACCGGCGGTGAGTCGGGCACCGACGTCCTACAGTCCGTCACGCCGACAGTCTCTGTGACTACGGACGGTCAGTGCGCCCGGGGTCGGCGGCGGCGGATCGCGGCCCGGGCCGGCGTGCCCGGAGGGCGGCCCCGGTGGGCGGCGGGGGCGGCGGCGGGCGGCGCGGCCCGACCGGTGGCACAGTGGGCGGGTGCTGACCGAGGAGTCCGTCCGCGCCGCGCTGGCCGGGTTCGACCGCACCACCGCCGACCGTCCGGACCTGCGCGCCGCCGCCGTGGCGATCACCCTGGTCACCACCGGCGGCAGCTCGGACGGCGGCACGGTGCAGGTGCTGCTCACCCGCCGGGCACCGAAGCTGCGCACCCACGCCGGGCAGTGGGCGCTGCCGGGCGGGCGGGTGGACGCCGGCGAGTCGGTGGTGACCGCCGCCCGCCGCGAGCTTGCCGAGGAACTGGGGCTGGAGCTGCCCGAGGCCGCGGTGCTCGGCCGGCTCGACGACTACTCGACCCGGTCCGGATTCGTGATCTCGCCGGTGGTGCTGTGGGCCGGCCCGGTGCACGCCGGCGGGACCGACCGCCCCGGCGACCGCGCGCTGCATCCCCGCCGGGGCGAGGTGGCCGCGGTCTACGGCATCCCGCTCGACCAGCTGGACGTGGAGCCGATCTTCGTCAGCATCCCGGAGTCGGACGCACCGGTGATCCGGCTGCCGCTGATGGGCAGGTTCGTCCATGCCCCCACCGGCGCGGTGCTCTACCAGTTCCGCGAGCTGGTGCTACACGGACGCGCCACGCGGGTGGGACACCTCGAGCAGCCGGTCTTCGCCTGGCGCTGAGCTGGCCGGCCCGCCGGCTCCGGTACCGGTCCGGAAGGTCGGCTCGGCCTTCAGGAACACCCCGAACAGGGCGACCAGCAGCGCGGCCCGCCCCCACACCCCGACCATCACCGCCTGCGCGGCCAGCCCGTTGAAGATGTCGAAGGCCGCGCCGGACTTGACCAGGTAGAAGTAGCGGAAGATGCCCAGCCCGATGGCCAGATCGGCGACCAGGTAGCCCAGCACCCAGCCCCAGCGGATCCGCAACAGCACGAAGAACGGCACCAGCCAGAGCGCGTACTGCGGCGAATGCACCTTGTGCAGCAGCAGGAACCCGGCCAGCATCGCCGCGCTGACCTGCACCCACGGGTAGCTGCCGGTGTGCCGGTAGCGCCGCCAGCCGAGGCCGACGGCCACCGCGAACGACAGCAGCACCAGCGTCGGGGACAGCCAGTCGACCATCGCCTGGAACGGTGCGTTGCCCGGCTCCGAGTACGGCCGGAACGCCCAGTACCAGACCGAGTTCGTGGTCATGTCGACCTTGCGCAGCTCCTGGAAGGTGAACGAGGCGCGCCAGCCCCGGTAGCCCAGCAGTGCGAACGGCAGGTTCACCAGGACCGCCACCCCGGCGCTGGCCGCCACCACCCGCAGCGCGCCGGCCCAGTCCAGCGCCCTGGCCCTGGTCTCGCCGCCGGTCAGCACGTACAGCGCGAGCGGCAGCACGAACGCACCCGGGTACAGCTTCAGGGCGAACCCGAGCCCGAGCAGCACGCCCGCCCAACTGGCCCGGCGCACCAGCTCGTCGCGTCCGGCGGCAGGCCCGGGGCGCCCGTGCAGCACCGCGACCGCGGCGACCGCGCAGGCGACCGCCGGCAGGTCCCAGTTGTGGAACGCGTAGAGCAGCAGCGGCGGCCCGATCGCCCAGATCAGCGCCCGCCACCGGGACAACCCGCCGAGCAACCAACCCACGAGCAGCCCGAACGGTGCCAGCAGCAGCGCGCTGTCCCGCAGGAACTCGCCGTCGGTGTGCGCACCCAGCGCGCCGGCCCAGATCAGCAGCCCGGTGAGCACCGGGTACTCCACCGTGCCGCCGGTCAGCGAGCCGGTCGAGGTGATCCCGCCGTGCAGGTAGGGGAACAGGTGCTCGTTGATCCCCCGACCCAGCCACAGGTGCTGGATGTCGGTGTAGCAGAGGTCGCGGTCGTGGCGTGCCTCGTAGTCCGGCGCGGAGCGACCGGCCGGGTCGAACTCGGGGCCGACGCAGCGGGTCTTGTTCGCGTAGCTGACCAGCATGGTCAGCGCGGTGAGCAGGACGAGCACCACCAGGGCCCCTCGGCTGACACGGCCGAGCCGGCGCGCCGACCGGCCGCCGGCGGCGGTCCGGCCGGGCGCACCGATGGAGCCTTCGGCGGTCGAGGGCGCCGGCGGGCGGGCCTGGTCGCCAGCTGTCATCCCAGCCGCTCGCGCAGGAACGCGATGTCGGCGGCCTGCCCCTCCGCGGGGGTCTCCACCACGACCGGCGCGCCGGCCGCCGCGCACACCGCGACCAGCTGGTCCGGGTCGATGGTGCCGCCGGAGATGTTGGCGTGCCGGTCCCGCGCGGAGTTGAACTCGTCGCGGGAGTTGTTCAGGTGCACCAGGTCGATCCGGCCGGTGATCGCCTTCGCGCGCTCGACGACGCCGGTCAGCTCCTCGCCACCGCAGAACGCGTGACAGGTGTCCAGGCAGAACCCGACGTCGAACTCGCCGATCGCGTCCCAGAGCCGGCCCAGCACGTCGAACCGGCGGGCCATCGCGTTGTCCCCGCCCGCCGTGTTCTCGATCAGGATCGGCACGGCGAACCCACCGGACTCGGCCTGCCGCTCGAAGAGCTTGCGCCAGTTCTCCAGGCCCTTGGCCGGGTCCTCGGACTGCGTGACGTGCCCGCCGTGCACGATCAGCCCGCGCGCGCCGACCTCCTTGGCGACCGCGGCGTGCTGCCCGATCAGCTTGCG
>DASYLM010000233.1:0-18112 GCA_036009565.1 Pseudonocardia sp.
CGCGTGCTGGGTCCAACGTGCTGGGTCCAACGTGCTGGGTCCAACGTGCTGGGTCCAACGTGCTGGGTCCAACGTGCTGGGTCCAACACTGACACTCAGCGGCGCGCTGTGCTGACCTGGCCACGGTAGTGACCTTGGGTAGATCATCGTCGGCGTCGTTAGGGTGATGGCCCGACGAACGCGGCCGGAGGTGGCCACGTCATGATCAGCTACCGGCGTGGGGGAGGGGGACGACCGTGGCCGCTCGGCATGACTCCGGCCGCCCGGAGGGCTGGGTGGTCGCCGCGGTCGCCCTGGTGTTCCTGCTGGGGACCGGCGTGCTCGGCTACCTCCTGGTGTCCCCGCCGCGGGACCCCGCGCCGGCGGCCGCCTCGACCCCGGCCGGGGGCTCCCCGGGCGCCGGTGCCCCGGCGGCCGACCCCCGGCTGGACGGGGTGACCGCCCGGCTGCGGGGCGTCGGCTACCGGGTGACCACCGCGGGCAGCGCCGACGGCACCGACTGCGCGGCGAACGCCTACGGCCAGAGCCGGGCCTACCTCGGGGCGCACCGCTGCCTCGGGTTGCACCGCGCGCTGCTCGAGGTCCAGGGCCAGCGGGGCGGGTCTGCGCTGCTCGCGCTCGCCTGGGTCGGCATGGCGGACGAGACCGGTGCGGCCGGACTGAAGACGGAGCTCGACCGGCCGGGCTCGGGCAACATCGTCGAGCTGTCCAAGGAGGACGACCGGTACCGCAACGTCGCCTTCAACGGCATCTACTACGCCTCCGCGCGGCAGGCCGCGACGGTGGTCACCGCCGAGGCGCAGCCCATCGCCGCCGGCCTCACCGCCGCGCAGCTGAAGAACATCGCCGCCGCCGCCGTCCGCTGACCCGGCTCCAAGGTGGGGAGCCGCCGCCGTCCGCTGACCAGGGCCCCATTAGACGGGGGCCCGGGGTGGGTCGGTGGCCAGCGCCGCCAGTGAGGCCAGCGCGGTCAGTGCGGCCAGGACGGCGAAGCCGGTCGGGTAGCCACCCACCCGGTCGGCGACCAGGGTGCCGCCGGCGGGGGCCAGCGCGATGGCCGCGGTGATCGGCGCCGAGAACACGCCGTTCACCCGCCCGAAGGCCCGGGTGCCCCAGCGGTCGGCGACCGCGGACGCCTGCAGCAGGGTGTGCGCACCGCGGGCCGCTCCGGCCAGTACGGCGAGTGCGATCAGCGCGGCCGCCGGCCCGGGGAGAAGCCCGAGCGCGGCAACGCAGACGGCGGCCGCCGCCGGGATCACCGCGGTGCGGACCCGGGTGGACGAGCGGCGGGCCAGGGCGCCGTACCCGGTGCGGCCGAGCACCTGCCCCACCCCGACCAGCCCGAGCGCCCAGGCGGCGAACCCGGTGCTGTAGCCGCGCCCACTGAGCAGCGGCACCAGGTTGATCGTCGCCGCGTAACTGCCGAAACCGGTCAGCGCCATCACCGCGACCAGCACCAGGAACGGCCGGCTGCGCAGCACCGACGCACTGTGCGCAAGGTCCTCGGCCCGCACGGCCGGGTCCCGCTGGCGCCGGCCGGGCCACCGCGGCGTCAGGCAGCAGGCGTGCAGCGGGATGGTCACCAGTGCCAGGACGCCGGCCAGTACCAGGTAGGTCTGCCGCCAGCTCAGCGCGCCGAGCAGTGCGGCGGTCAGCGGGGCGAACACCGTGCTGGCCAGCCCGGCGGCCAGGGTCAGCGTGGTCAGCGCCCGGATCCGACCGGCCGGCGGGTACCAGCCGGTCAGCGCGGCGAACGCCGGCGGGTACAGGGTGGCCGCCTGGGCCAGCCCGGCCAGCGCCCAGGCCAGGTAGAACCAGCCGAGCCCGGGCGCGGTGGCGATGGCCACGACGGCCAGCACGCCGAGCACCGAGCCACTGGTCATCACAAGCCTCGGCCCCCGGGAGTCGATCAACCGCCCGACCGGCACGCTCGCCGCCGCGGCGACCAGTGCGCCGGTGGAGAACGCGCCGATGGCCTGGGCGGTGGACCAGCCGGTGCTCCGGGTCAGTGCGACGAGCAGTACCGGGAAGGCGTAGTAGAGCACGCCCCAGCTGGTCACCTCGGTGATGCAGAGCGCGGCCAGCGCCCCGGTCCGACCGGCCGGCGCGGGGACGTGGTCGGTGGCGGCCCGGCCCGGCTCGTGTTGCGGGTCGGTCACCCCGGTCCCGCCGAGGAGGACATCCAGGCGGCCGTCCGCGCCAGGCCGTCCGCCAGCCCGGCCGGCTCGAACCCCAGTGCCCTGGCCCCGGTGTCGTCCACCCGCACCGGGCCGAGCTTGCCGTACACCTCGGAGCGGCTGGCGAACGTCGAGGCGTCCGGGCCGAGCGAGGACCCGGGCGGCAGCGCCCGGACCCGATGCGGGCCGCCGACGAGCTCGGCATAGCGGTGCAGCACGGCGCCGAAGCCGGCGATCTCGCCGCACAGCACGTACCGCTGCCCGCCGCGGCCGTGCCGGTAGGCCAGCAGGTGCCCGAGCGCCACGTCCTCGGCCAGCACCCAGCCGACCGTCGCGTCCACCACCTCGGCCACCTCACCCCGGGCGGCGGCGGCGAACAGCGCGTTGTAGCTCGACGGCCCGGCCGGGCTCGGGCCGTAGATGCTGGCCGGGTTCAGCACGGCCGTCTCCAGCGCGTCTCCGGCCCCGGTCCCGTTCTCGATCCCGTTGGCGGCGAGCACGAGCCGTTCCGCCTCCGCCTTGCTGGTGGAGTAGGGGTCGACCAGTGCCGTCGAGCCGGTCGCGCGCTCGCTGACCAGGCCGGTCGAGTCGGGGCCCGGCGCATCGCGGCCGGATCGGTGAGCTCGGCGACGACCCACGGCACCCCGGGCGGCAGCAACCTGGCCCGTTCCGGGGCGCGGACCGCCGCGCGCACGGCCAGGCCCCGCTCCCGCAGCAGGGCGACCAGCGCGGCGCCGACGTACCCGGTCGCTCCGGTGACGAGCAGCATCGACTCATCCTGACCGGGGCCACGGCGGCTCGCACAGCGACCGGCGGTCAGACCCTTCGGTCACATCAAAAGGAGTAGCCGCCGAGCCTCGGACAGCTGCCGGTTATCCCCCAGTCACCCGATTGACACATTTAAATGATCATAGGGTTTCCCATTCATCTCGGCGTCACGCCCAGTGAGCGCTGTCGTCCGTTTCATGCACACCTTCGGCACCTCTCCTGTGTTGTGCTTCACATCGAGATGCCGCGCACAACACGGGTTTTCCGGCCCGGAGCGCGGAGCGGACGAGCACGTTGTGGAGGCTGACAGATGTCGTCATGGTGGAACAGTTCACGAGCCGTCTACGGCGCTGAGCTGCGAGCCGGAGCGCTCTGTCTGGTCGATCACGGATGGCCGGTGGTACCGGGCACCTGGTGGCAGGGCGACGGTTGGCACGGGCTGCCGGATCGACCGGGATGGAACCTGGTGCCGACGGTGCCGGGCGGGGTCGACGCGGCCAGTTGTGACCCGGCCCAGGTGGCGCGCTGGTGGTCGACCGCGGCGCACTCGGTGCTGCTGGCCACCGGCGGCGCGCTCGACGTGGTCGAGGTGCCGGCCTGGATGGGTCGGCGGATGGCAGCCACGCTGCGCGGCGTAGGCCTGGTCGCGCCGCTCGCCGCGACACCGGCCGGCCAGTGGTGGTTCCCGGTCCGCCCCGGCCAGCGCGACCTGCCCGAGCTGCTCACCGACGCCGGCGTCGTGCTGCACGGCGAAGGTTCCTGGGTCATCGCGCCGCCGTCGGAGTGCGCGGACGGCCTGGTGCACTGGCGGGTCAACCCGTCGGCCTGCGGATGGCGGCTGCCCGCCTCCGAACTGGTGCAGAGCGCTGCCGCCGAGGCCGCCCGGTGGCGCGCGTCCGAGGGAGACGACCGGTCGGTGGCCCAGCGGCCGACCGGCGTCGCCTCCGGTATGCGGTCCTGACGAGGGGCCGCAAGGTATATCGCTGGGGCTCCTTTGCTCCGCTGTGGCGACCGTCGGGGCGCGCCGGAGCAGCCCGAGCGACCAGGCCGGGGTTGGTGGTCCGCCCGCCGCCAACCCCGGCTGGCACCTTCTGCATTCCACAACCCAGTTCCACAACCCAGTTCCACAACGTAGTTCCACAACGTATTGGCGCCGGGCGTGTGACGTACCCCGCTTCCGGGCACTATGGATACGTGCAGATTGCCGCACGGAGCACCGAACCGCCCGCTGAGGTAGCCGGCGGCCCCGGCACGCCGCCGCCGCCCGCGTCCGCCCCTCCGCCGCCCGCCCGCCCGGTGGTCCCGGTCGGCCTGGACTCGCTGAACACCGAAGCCAAGCGCCGCGACCTACGGCGGATGAAGCTGATCGCCACCGGGTTCCTGGTCGCCGCGACCCTGGTGTTCGTGGCCGCCCAGCTGTGGTTGGCCCGGGGTGGGCCCGACTGGGTCGGCTACGTCCGGGCCGCGGCCGAGGCCGGCATGGTCGGCGCGCTCGCCGACTGGTTCGCGGTCACCGCGCTGTTCCGCCGCCCGCTCGGGCTGCCGATCCCGCACACCGCGATCATCCCGACCAAGAAGGACATGATCGGGGACAGCCTCGGCGACTTCATCGGCACCAACTTCCTGGCTGAGGAGGTCGTGCGCGACAAGCTGCGGCGCACCGAGCTGGCCCGCCGGGTCGGCGGCTGGCTGTCCGAGCCGGCCAACGCGGAGCGGGTCACCGCGGAGGCGGCCACCGCCGTGCGGGGCGCGGTCACGGTGCTGCGCGACGACGACGTGCAGGACGTGCTCGAGCAGGTGGTGGCCCGCCAGCTGATGAAACAGCAGTGGGGCCCGCCGCTGGGTCGGGTGCTGTCCGGCGTGCTGTCCGACGGCACCCACCACAAGATGGTCGACCTGGTCTGCGACCGGGCGTTCGACTGGGTGCGCGCCAACCACGACCTGGTGATGCGGGTGGTGTCCGACCACGCGCCGACCTGGTCGCCGAAGTTCGTCGACGAGCTGATCGCGGACAAGGTGTTCAGCGAGGTGCTGGCGTTCTCCTGGGCGGTCAAGGTCGACCCGGAGCACCCGATGCGCAAGGCGATCGACAAGTTCCTCATCGAGTTCGCCGGCGACCTGCAGACCGACGAGGCAACGATCGAGCGCGCCGAGCAGATCAAGAACCAGATCGTGGCGCACCCGGACGTGCAGAAGTTCATCGGCAAGGCCTGGACCACGGTCAAGACGATGATCCTCGACGCCGCCGCCGACCCGTCCAGCGCACTGCGCCGCCGGGTCGCGGACGGGCTGGCCGCCGTGGGCCGGCGGCTGTCCACCGACCCGGAGTTCCGCGCCAAGATGGACGGCTGGGTCGAGGAGGCCGCCGGTTACGTGGTGCGGCACTACCGGGCCGAGATCACCACGCTGATCACCGACACGGTGTCGCGCTGGGACGCCGCGGAGACCTCCCGCAAGGTGGAGCTTCAGGTCGGCCGGGATCTGCAGTTCATCCGGATCAACGGCACCGTGGTCGGCTCGCTCGCCGGCCTGGTCATCTACGCCGTCTCCCAGTTCATCAGCTGACCGCCGCCCCGCCGCCCCGCCGCCCCGCGGCCCCCGCCGCCCCGGCGTCCCGCCGGCGGCTCCCGCCGCCCCCGCGAGTCGCGGATTTTGTCAGCGCGAGTCGGGCTTTCCGTCAGCGCGAGTCGCGGATTTTGTCAGGTCTCGGCGGTGTCGGATGCGCCCGCGGCCGGTAATCCAGTCCCGCCCCATACCGCGTGTCCAGCGACGTACTCCAGCGACACGGACCGCGGAATCCCCGACTCGCGGTGACGAAAACCCCGACTCGCGGTGACGAAAACTCCGACTCGCGCTGACGGAATCGCCGACTCGCGGTGACGGAATCCCCGACTCGCGGGGCGGCGGGAGCCGCCGGGTTAGAGGGCGGCGCCGATGGCCAGGCCGAGGCCGGCGGCGCCCAGGCCGGCGGCCACCGAGCCGAAGGCGTTGAGCGTGGCGTACAGCAGGGCACGCCGGCCGGCGAGTGACACGGTCTCGTAGCCGAAGGTGGAGTAGGTGGTCAGCGCGCCGCAGAACCCGGTGCCGATCAGTGCGACCAGGTGCGGTGACGCGGTCGAACCGAGGACCACGCCGAGGATCAGCGAGCCGACCGTGTTCACCGTGAAGGTGCCCCAGGGGAAGCCGCTGTCGTGGCGGGACTGCACCACCCGGTCGGCCAGGTAGCGCAGCGGCGCCCCGGTCGCACCGCCGAGCAGTACCAGCAGCACGGTCATCGGTCCGCCCCCCGCCGGAACAGCCCGCCGACCGCGCGGGTCGCCAGGATGCCGACCCAGGTGGCGGCCAGCGCGGCGGCCAGGGTGCCCAAGAGGTAGCCGAGGGCGACGCCGACGGCGTGCGCCGCGAGCAGGTGCTCGACGTCCACCGCGTAGGTGGAGAACGTGGTGAACCCGCCGAGGATGCCGGTGACCAGGAACGGCCGCGCGAGCGGGTGCGCCGTGGTCAGCTCGGTGAGCCCCACGATCAGCACGCCGATCAGCAGCCCGCCGATCACGTTGGTCAGGAACGTGGCCAGCGGGAAGTGACCGGGTACCGGGGGGATGGCGAGCGCCAGGCCGTACCGGGCCAGTGCGCCCAGTGCGCCGCCGGCGGCCACCGCGCCGAACGCCGGGCCCTGCCCGGCGAGTGGTCGTGCCGGCACCGCCACGGCGCACCTCCCTGCCCTCGGTGACAGATCATCCACTGTTGCCGCGACAGTCCACACTCGACGTGTCACAGACCACGTCACCTGCGCAAGCACGGCGCTTGCTCTAGCTAGCACAGTGGCGTACCGTCACTATTCGTAAGGACAGAAACCAGGGAGGTGGTCGAGATGAGCAAGGCCGAGCAGAACCCGGTCGAGCAGGTCGGCCACGCCGTGGGGCAGGCCGTCGAGGACATCGGCGCCTACATCCGGCAGCAGCGGGAGGGCGCGCACGTGTCACTGCGCCAGCTCGCCAGGGTCGCGGGGGTCAGTAACCCGTACCTCAGCCAGGTGGAGCGGGGCCTGCGCAAGCCGTCGGCGGAGATTCTGCAGCAGATCGCCAAGGGGCTGCGGATCTCGGCGGAGGCCCTCTACGTCCGCGCCGGGATTCTCGAGCAGCGGCCGGCCAGTGCGGTCACCGATGCGGTATTCGCCGACGACGAGCTGACCGAGCGGCAGAAGCAGGTGCTGCTCGACATCTACCAGTCGTTCCGGCGTGAGAACGATGCGGCCAAGCCGGCCGACTGGGCGCAGGCCGTTCAAGTCGACAGTGCTGTCGACCCGGTAGTCGGCCCCGCCGCGGTCGACCAGCACAAGAGCTAGCCCCGCCCGTCCGGAAACACACTTGAGCGCGACACCCACCGGGCAAGTCGCGGATCCATGCAACAGGAAAGGTGAGCATCATGGCTGTTTCGCTGCCGACCTCGGCCGACGTCCGCAAGGTTCGTACCCGGGCCAACAAGGTCGTGACCACCCAGCTCGACTACGTCCGTACCCCGTTCCTCGCCTGGGTCGGTGTCGGTGACCTGGCCGTCAACAAGGTCAACGACGCCGTCGCCAAGGCCCGCACCCAGGCCGCCGAGCGCCGTGAGCAGGCTCAGGCCCGCGCGGAGAAGCTGCAGAAGCAGGCCCAGGCCCGCGCGGAGAAGCTGCAGAAGCAGGCCGGCGACCTGCCCGCCGAGCTGCGCGAGAAGCTCACCGCCGAGGAGCTGCGCAAGCGCTACGAGGAGGTCAGCGACCAGGCCCGCAAGGCCTACACCGAGCTGGCCGACCGCGGCGAGGTCACCATCGAGCGGATCCGCAAGCAGCCCCGCGTCGCCAAGGTGATCACCGCCGTCGAGGACGCCACCGAGCGTTTCGACAAGAACGTCGAGAAGGTTGTCGACGACGTGCACGACGCCGGCGAAGAGGTCCTCGGCCGGGTCAGCACCGAGACCCGTTCGGTGGGTGAGCGGGCCGCCCGCGCCACCAAGCGCTTCTCCAGTGAGGCCGCCGAGACGGTGACCAAGGCCGGCACCGAGCTGGCCGAGGAGCTCACCGAGGCCGGTGACGAGGCCGCGCACACCACCCGCGGCGTCACCCGCAAGGCCGCCAACAAGGCCGCGCCGCGCAAGCCCGCCGCGACCACCACCCGGCGCGCGAACGGTTCCAGCACCACCAAGTGAACCCAGTGCGCGACCAGTGAGACCAGTCGAACCCCGGAGCCTCCCGCCCCGGGGTTCGACCGTGTCCGGGGTCGGCACCGGCGGTTTACCGGACGGGAGTGCGCCGCGGTGTGCGGCGCACGTAGTCTGGCCTGGTGCAGCTGCTCTACTCCCTGGACGTCTACATCATGCTGGCGTGCTGGATCGCCGGCATTCCGGTCGGCGCGTACGCGTTCATCCACGCTGCCCGGTCCCGCCCGGATGCCTTCACGGCGGCGGACAAGCTGACCAAGCCGGCCTGGCTCGGTATCACCGGTGGCGGGCTGGCCCTGCTGCTGATCTGCCGGGACGGGCCGATCACGCTGTTCTGGCTGGTCGGGTTGATCGCCGTGCTGGTCTATCTGGTCGACGTGCGACCCAGTCTGATCGAGGTGCAGGGCGGCCGCCGCTAGCACCGCCGCTGAGCACCGGCGCTGGGCACCGGCGCCGAGCCGACGCCCGCTTCGCCAGTCCGATCCTGGTCGCCACCGGCAACCGCCTCGCGAATTTCGCCCTGAGCGTAGTGCGCTCAACTTCTCTGCGCGGACCGGAATGCAGGCAACGGTGTAAGCGTTGCAAGGGGTATGACAGACACGCTGAAGCTCCCGGTCCTGCCACTGACCGATTCGGTCGTGCTGCCCGGCATGGTTGTCCCCATCCGCCTCGACCAGCCCGAGCCACGGGCCGCGGTGGACGCCGCGCAGAGCGGTTCCGAAGGTGAGCGCCGGATCCTCCTGGTCCCCCGCCCAGACGGCCACTACGACGCATCCGTCGGCACCATCGCGGTGCTCGAGCAGGTCGGCCGCATGCCGACCGGCGAGCCGGCCGCCGTGGTCCGCGGTGAGCAGCGCGCCCGCATCGGTTCCGGAGTGACCGGGCCGGGTGCCGCGCTGTGGGTCGAGGCCACCCCCATCGAAGACAGCACGGGGAACGGCCGCACCGAAGAACTGGCCAAGGAGTACGCCAAGGAGTACAAGGCCCTCGTTGTGTCGCTGCTGCAGCGGCGCAACGCCTGGCAGGTCATCGACTCGGTGCAGTCGATCACCGACCCCGGTCAGCTCGCGGACACCGCCGGCTGGTCCAGCTGGCTGGACACCGAGCGCAAGTTGCGGCTGCTCCACGAGGTCGATGTGACCAAGCGGCTCGAGCTGCTGATCGGCTGGACGCGCGAGCACCTCGCCGAGCAGGAGGTCACCGAGAAGATCGCGGACGACGTCCGTGAGGGCATGGAGAAGACCCAGCGCGAGTTCCTGCTGCGCCAGCAGCTGGCCGCCATCCGCAAGGAGCTGGGCGAGGACGAGCCTGAAGGTGCCGACGACTACCGCACCCGGGTGGAGTCCGCCGACCTGCCGGACCACGTCCGCAAGGCCGCGCTCACCGAGGTGGGCAAGCTGGAGCGGGCGTCGGACCAGAGCCCCGAGTCGGGCTGGATCCGGACCTGGCTGGACACCGTGCTGGACATCCCGTGGAGCGAGAGCACCACGGACAACGACGACCTGGCCGCCGCCCGGGCGATCCTGGACGCCGACCACGCCGGGCTGGACGACGTCAAGGAGCGGCTCATCGAGTTCCTGGCCGTCCGGGCGCGGCGCAACCGTCGCGGACTGGGCACCGTCGGGGGCCGAGGTTCGGGCGCGGTGTTGTCTCTCGTCGGGCCTCCCGGTGTGGGCAAGACGTCACTGGGTGAGTCGGTCGCGCGGGCGATGGGCCGCAAGTTCGTGCGGGTCGCCCTCGGTGGTGTCCGGGACGAGGCCGAGATCCGGGGCCACCGGCGTACCTACGTCGGCGCCCTGCCCGGCCGGATCGTCCGGGCCATCCGGGAGGCCGGTTCGATGAACCCGGTCGTGCTGTTGGACGAGATCGACAAGGTCGGCAGCGACTACCGGGGAGACCCGACCGCCGCCCTGCTCGAGGTGCTCGACCCGGCGCAGAACCACACGTTCCGCGACCACTACCTCGAGGTCGACCTCGACCTGTCCAACGTCCTGTTCCTGGCCACCGCGAACGTCTACGACACCATCCCCGGCCCGTTGCTGGACCGGATGGAGATCGTGACGCTGGACGGCTACACCGAGGCGGAGAAGGTTGCCATCGCGCGTGACCACCTGCTGCCCCGGCAGATCGAGAAGGCCGGGCTGGAGCCGTCCGACGTCGAGTTCAGTGAGGTGGCCCTCGGCATGATCGCCGCCGAGTACACCCGCGAGGCCGGTGTGCGGCAGCTGGAGCGGGGCCTGGCCAAGACCCTGCGCAAGGTGGCCGTGAAGCTCGACGCTGCCGATGCTCGTTCCGCTGGCGCTCCTCTCGGTGCTGATGCTCGTTCCGCTGGCGCTCCTCTCGGTGCCGATGCTCGTTCCGCTGGCGCTCCTCTCGGCGAAGAGGTCGAGCGGCCGGTGCACATCGACGCCGACGCCCTGGTCACCTTCCTGGGCCGGCCCCGGTTCACCCCGGAGTCCGCCGAGCGCACCTCGGTGCCCGGGGTGGCCACCGGGCTCGCGGTCACCGGTGCCGGTGGCGACGTGCTGTTCATCGAGGCCACCGCCATGGACGGGGAGCCGGGACTGACCCTGACCGGCCAGCTCGGCGACGTGATGAAGGAGTCCGTGTCGATCGCGCTGAGCTACCTGCGGTCGAAGGGGCTGGCCGGGGACCTGGCTTCGAAGAAGCTGCACGTGCACGTGCCGGCCGGTGCGGTCCCGAAGGACGGCCCGTCGGCGGGTGTCACGATGACCACGGCGCTCGCGTCGCTGGCCACCGGGCGTCCGGTCCGCTCCAGCGTGGGGATGACCGGCGAGGTCACCCTGCAGGGCCGGGTCCTGCCCATCGGCGGCGTGAAGCAGAAGCTGCTCGCCGCGCACCGGGCCGGGCTGACCGATGTGATCATCCCGAAGCGCAACGAGCCCGACCTGGACGATCTGCCCGAGTCGGTCCGCTCGCAGCTGCGGGTGCACCCGGTGGCCGATGTGACCGAGGTGCTGGAGCTGGCCCTGGAGCCGGCCCCGGCCTCGGTCGCCGCCTGACAAGCTGTGAGTGGTATTGGTCGCTCTGGCGACCAATACCACTCACAGGCTCCTGAGACGCCGTGAGCGATTCCCCGCTCACGGCGTCTTCGCGTCTCTCAGGCGAGCACCATGGTCTTGTTGCCCTGCACGAGGACCCGGTCCTCCAGGTGCCAGCGCAGGCCGCGGGCGAGCACCAGTTTCTCGGCGTCCCGACCGAGCCGGACCATGTCGGTGATGGTGTCGCCGTGGTCGATCCGGATGACGTCCTGCTCGATGATCGGGCCGGCGTCGAGTTCGGCGGTCACGTAGTGGCAGGTGGCGCCGATCAGCTTGACGCCGCGGGCGTGTGCCTGGTGATAGGGGCGGGCGCCGACGAACGAGGGCAGGAAGCTGTGGTGGATGTTGATCGCCCGGCCGGCCCACGCCGCGCACAGTTTCGGCGGCACGATCTGCATGAACCTGGCCAGCACGATGGCGTGCGGGTCGTGCTCGTCCACCTGCGCGGCCAGCTCGTCGAAGGCGGCCGCCGTGGCGTCGCGGTTCGAGCCCGGCTCCGGGAACGGTACGTGGGAGAACGGCAGCCCGTGCGCCTCGACGACGCCTCGCAGCGCCTCGCTGTTGCCGATCACCGCGCTCACCCGGGCCGGCAGCTCGCCGCTGGTGGCCCGCCCGAGCAGGTCGTGCAGGCAGTGCCCCTCCGTGGTCACCAGCAGCACCACGCGTTTGGTCTCGCCGGTGTCGGTGACCCGCCAGTTGGCCCGCTCGGACAATCCGTCGGCCACCACCGCGAAGCGCTGCCGCAGCTCGTCGACGCCGAACGGGACCGAGTCGGCACGCACCACCTGGCGGGTGAAGAACCAGTCCGTGGTGGGGTCGGTGTGGTAGGCCGCCTCGGTGATCCAGCCGCCGGCGTCCGCCAGGAACCCGGAGATCCGCGCCACGATGCCGGTCCGGTCCGGACAGCTGAAGGTGATGACGTAGCTGCGTTCAGCGGGACGGGTCACGGGCCAGCCATTCGGCGGTGAACCGGGCCTCGCGCTCCATCAGCTTCACGACCTGCTCCGCGATGGCCGCCTCGATCTTGCCGCCGATCAGCGGCACGTCCACCTTCGCCTGGCCGTCGATGCTGAGCTGGCTGCCGGCCGCGCCGGGCCCGCCCAGGTCGGCCAGTGCCAGTGCGCCGCCGATGCTGCCCGGTGCGTCCTTCACCTTGGCGGTGACGGCGCCCTCGTAGCGGCCGGCGGTGACCAGTCGCCAGGTCTCGGACCGCTCGATGACCAGGTCGCCACGCAGGATCTTCTGGATGGGGCTGGGCAGGTACTCGCGGTTGACCCCCTGGCGCAGCGTGTACTTCGCCGATTCGGCGTCGGAGGCCAGCTCCAGCAGCGCGGCGTTGTTGCCGCCGATGCGGTCCAGCCTGGCCTCCAGGTACTCGCGGGACACCAGGGTGGCGAACAGGTCCACCGCGGGGCAGGCGTAGCGGGACTGGTATCGAATCGGCCGGGGCATGCGGCGAGATTACCGTTGGCTACCGTTACCGGACGTGAGCACCTATGCCCCGATCAGGTTGGCCGTCCCGCTGGCCGAGCTCACCACGCTCCGCCTCGGCGGCCCTGCTCAGCGGTTGGTCCGTGCCGACTCCGCCGACGCGGTGGTTGACGCGGTGCGCGCCGCGGCCGCCGCCGGTGAGCCGTTGCTGGTGCTCGGCGGCGGGTCGAACCTGGTGGTCGCGGACGCCGGGGTACCTGGCACCACGGTGTGGGTGGCCAATACCGGGTGCGCCGTCGAGCGCGGCCCGGACGGCACGGCGCTGCTCACCGTTGCCGCCGGTGAGGACTGGGACGGCGTCGTGGCCGGTGCGCTGGCGGACGGGCTGGCCGGTCTGGAGTGCCTGTCCGGCATCCCCGGTCGCGCCGGCGCGGTGCCGGTGCAGAACGTCGGCGCGTACGGCGTGGAGATCGCCGAGCTGCTGGTCGACGTGGACCTCTACGACCGCCGCGCCGGACTGGTCCGCGAGCACGTGCCGGCCCGCGAGCTGCGGCTGACCTACCGCGGCAGTGCGCTGAAGGGTCGGGACGACGCCGTGGTGCTGCGGATCCGCCTCGCCCTGGCGGTGGGCCCGCTGAGTGCCCCGATCCGCTACGCCGAGCTGGCCGGCGCACTGGGCGTGTCGCTGGGCGAGCGGGTGCCGGCGGCCCAGGTGCGGGCGGCGGTGCTGGCGCTGCGCCGGTCCAAGGCCATGGTCCTCGACGCGGCGGACCACGACACCTGGAGCGCCGGGTCGTTCTTCACCAACCCGGTGCTGTCCGCCGCGGCCGCCGACCGGGTCGCCGCGGCGGTGGGCGGGGACGTGCCGATGCCGCGCTACCCGGCGCCGGACGGCCAGGTCAAGCTGTCCGCCGCCTGGCTGATCTCCCAGGCGGGGTTCGAGCGCGGCCGCCCCGGCCCCGGAGGCCGGGTGGCGCTGTCGAGCCGTCACTCCCTGGCGTTGACCAACCGGGGTGGTGGAACCACTGAGGAGTTGCTGGCGTTGGCCAGAGAGGTGCGTGACGGGGTCCGCGACACCTTCGGCGTCTCGCTGACCCCTGAGCCGGTACTCGTCGGATGCAGGCTGTAGGACGGTAGATATGGGGATGGGCGTGCGCAGGCTGCTGCTGACGGTCGCGGTTGCGTTGGTCGGCGGTGCCGGGGTGGTCACCGGCGTCAACGTCGAGGACACCGACGGCGACGGCGCACCGACGATCCTGGGGCCGCGCCCGGCCGGGGTGACCGTGAGCTACCAGCCCTCGGGTGGCCCGCCGGTGAGCCCGACGGCGCGGATCAGGATCACCGCGAGCGGCGGTGAGCTGCGCGACGTCGCGCTGACCCCGCCCAGCGGCGTCCCGGTGAAGGGCACCCTGGCGCCGGACCGGCGCAGCTGGGTGCCCGCCGAACCGCTGCGCTACGGCACCACCTACACCTGGAGCGGCACCGCCGCCGACCCCGAGGGCAAGACCGTGCCGCTCGCCGGCAAGCTGGTGACCGTGAGCCCGTCGAGGCTGGTCAGGGCCACGGTGAACATCGGCGACGGGCGCACCGTCGGCGTGGCCGCACCGATCCAGATCCAGTTCACCGGACACATCACCGACCGGGCCGCGGTGGAGCGGGCGCTGAGCGTGAACACGTCGGTGCCGACGGAGGGCAGCTGGGGTTGGCTGCAGGACGAGAGCGGCGGCTCGCGGGTGCACTGGCGGACCAAGGACTACTGGAAGCCGGGCACCAAGGTCGTCGTGTCCGCGAAGCTGTTCGGGGTCGGCTACGGCAGCGGGAGCTACGGCGCCGCCGATGTCAGCAGCACGTTCGCGATCGGCCGATCGCAGATCACCAAGGCCGACGTGACCAGTCACCAGCTGGTGGTCATCCGGAGCGGCCGGCAGGTCGCCAGCTACCCGGCCAGCTACGGGCTCGACTCCGACCCGAACCGCAACACCCGCTCCGGTGTGCACGTGATCACCGAGAAGTTCACCGACAAGCGGATGCGCAGCGAGCAGTACGGCTACGACGTGATGGAGAAGTGGGCGGTGCGGATGAGCAACAACGGCGAGTTCATCCACGCCAACCCGCAGACCACCGGGGTACAGGGCTCGTCGAACGTCAGCCACGGCTGCGTGAACCTGTCCACCGCCGACGCCAAGGCCTACTACGACTCGGCGATGTACGGCGACCCGGTGGAGGTCACCGGCTCCGGGGTGAAGCTCTCGGCGCGCGACGGCGACATCTGGGTCTGGACGATGGACTGGACGGCCTGGCGGCGGCTCTCCGCCCTGGCCGGCTGACCCGTGAGTGGTATCGGTCGCCCTGGCGACCAATACCACTCACGGGGGGTCAGGACCTGCGGAAGGCGCGGGTCGCGGAGGCCTGGTCGCGGGGCTTGAGGACGATGGTGTCCAGGTTCACGTGTGACGGACGGCTCACCGCGAAACCGATCACCTCGGCCACGTCGCCGGCCGTCAGCGGGGTCAGGCCGGCGTAGACCTTGTCCGCCTTGTCCCCGTCGCCGTCGAAGCGGACCAGCGAGAACTCGGTCTCGACGAGGCCGGGGGCGATCTCGGTCAGCCGGATCGGCTCGCCGAGCAGCTCACCGCGCAGGGTCCGGTGCAGCGCCGCCTGGGCGTGCTTGGCCGAGGTGTAGCCGGCGCCGTTGTCGTAGGTCTCGAGCGCGGCCACCGAGGTCACCGTGACGATGTGCCCGTCCCCGGAGGCGAGCAGCGCGGGCAGCAGCGCCCGGGTGACCCGCAGCGTGCCGAGCACGTTCGTCTCCCACATCCAGCGCCAGTGCTCCTCGTCGGCGTCGCGGACCGGGGCCATCCCCTTGGCCCCGCCGGCGTTGTTCACGAGTACCCGGGCGGTCGGGATGGCGGCCGCGAAAGCGCTTACCGAGTCGACGTCGGTCACATCCAGCGGCAGCGCGGTGCCGTCGATCTCGGCGGCGATCTTCTCCGACAGCTCGGTCCGGCGGGCGCCGAGGAACACGTGGAACCCGCGTCCGGCCAGCTCACGGGCGGTTGCCGCGCCGATTCCGGAGCTGGCGCCGGTGATTACCGCGACGGGACGATCGATGCTAATGGTCACGGGGCTCCAGTTTAGGCTGCATCTAGTCGGTGGGTGCATCCGTCGGCGGCGTGCTAGGAAGGGGCCCGTGAGGGGACAGCGGATCGTCAGTGTCGCGCCGCCGAGGCGGGTTTGCGTGCTGTCTTTGCACACCTCGCCGCTCGAGCAGCCCGGAATCGGGGATGCCGGCGGCATGAACGTCTACATCGAGCAGACCGCGGTGCGGATGGCGCAGCGCGGGGTGGCGGTGGAGATCTTCACCAGGGCCACCTCGTCGGACCAGCCGCCGATCGTCGAGCTCGCCCCCGGGGTACAGGTGCGCCACGTGGCCGCCGGACCGTACGAGGGGCTGGCCAAGAACGAGCTGCCCAGCCAGCTGTGCGCGTTCACCGCCGGCGTGCTGCGTACCGAGGCGTTCTACGACCCGGGCCACTACGACGTGGTGCACTCGCACTACTGGTTGTCCGGGCAGGCCGGCTGGCTGGCTCGGGACCGCTGGCGGGTGCCGCTGGTGCACAGCGCGCACACCCTGGCGAAGGTCAAGAACGCCGCGCTGGCCGAGGGCGACACCCCGGAGCCGAGGTCACGGGTGATCGGCGAGGAGCAGGTGGTCGCCGAGGCCGATCGGCTGATCGGCAACACCGAGGCCGAGTCGGCCCAGTTGGTCGACATGTACGGGGCCGACCCGGCGCGGACGGTGACGATCCCGCCCGGGGTCGACCTGCACCTGTTCACCCCGGGCGACCGCTACGCCGCGCGGGCCGCGCTGAACCTGCGGCCGGACGCGGTCGTGCTCGCCTTCGTCGGCCGGATCCAGCCGCTCAAGGCGCCGGACGTGCTGCTCTACTCGGCCGCCGAGCTGCTCGCCCAGGCCCGCGCCGAAGGGCCCGAGGCGGAGCGCGCACTCCGCGGCCGGCTGGTGGTGCTGGTCGTCGGCGGGCCGTCCGGCTCCGGGCTGGCCGAGCCGACCGCGCTGCAGCAGTTGGCCGCCACACTGGGGATCAGCGACGTGGTCCGCTTCCTGCCGCCGCAACGGCGCGCCGACCTGGTGACCGTGTACCAGGCCGCCGACGTGGTCGCGGTGCCGAGCCACAACGAGTCGTTCGGCCTGGTCGCACTCGAGGCACAGGCCTGCGGGACGCCGGTGGTGGCGGCCGCTGTCGGGGGTCTGCCGGTGGCCGTCGCGGACGGGCGCTCGGGGCTGCTGGTGCCGGGGCACGGAGCGGTGGACTGGGCCGCCGCGCTGGCCTCGGTGGCCCTGCGGCCGGGCTACCGGGACAAGCTGGCGGCGGGCGCGGTGCAGCACGCCGAGCGGTTCTCCTGGGATCGCAGCACGGACGCGCTGCTGGCCACCTACGCCGACGCCGCCGGCGAGTACCGGTCCCGGTTCGGCCTGCGGGCGGGGCTGGCCGGATGAGCGAGCCCGCGAGCGAGCGGGACCGGTTGGACACGCTGATCGCCGCCGCGCTGGACGAGAGCGAGCTGACCTACACCCGGCACGGCGACGGCCGGTTCCTGGTGACGCTGCCCGGTACCGCCCGGCTGCAGACCCCGACCTGGCTGCTGGTGAGCGAGCACGCGCTGCTGGTCGGCGCGTTCGTCTGCCGCCGCCCGGACGAGGGCCAGCGTGACGTCTACCACTTCCTACTGCGGCGCAACGCCAAGCTGTACGGCGTGCACTACGCGCTGGACGGCGTCGGGGACATCCACCTGGTCGGGCGGATCGGGCTGCACGCGGTCACCCCGGCCGAGATCGACCGGCTGCTCGGCCAGATCCTGGAGGCCGCCGACGGTGACTTCAACACGTTGCTGAAGCTCGGTTTCGCCAGCTCGATCCGCCGCGAGTGGGCCTGGCGGGTGGACCGGGGTGAGTCGCTGGCCAACCTGAAGGCCTTCGAGAGCCTGATAGCCGACGGCTGACCCGCCGCCGGCCGGTTAACCAGGCTGGCACTCGGGCGCCGCCTGGCTACGCTGACCCGGGCCATGATCACCTGCCGGGCCACCCGGGTCGGCTTGCTGGCCGACGGTGCCCGACGCGCATCGGGGGACTCACGATGACGGAACGCTCCGTCGCCCGTTCGGCGACCCGCCGGATCCACCGTGTCGGCGCCGTCGCGGCCGGTGTCGTGCTGGTGGGCGGGGGGTTGCTCAGCGGTTGCGCCACAGCCGGGTCGAACGGCGGCTCGCTCGGCGGCGGTTCGGGCTCGGGGGCGGCCCCGTCGGCCGGCTCGGGCTCGGGGGCGGCCCCAGGGGCCGGCTCGGGGCCGGCGCAGTCGGCAGCCGGGCTGCCCGCCGACTGCCAGCCCTACGAGCGGACCGAGCTGTTCTTCGGTACCGGTCGCGCCGGGGCGGCACCGGTCAGCGACCAGGAGT
>DASYLM010000234.1:0-20335 GCA_036009565.1 Pseudonocardia sp.
CGTCCGCCCTGGTCTGGGTGGACACCGGCGACGTCTCGGTCATCCCGTAGCAGATCTGCACCTCGGTCATCCCCATCCGAGCGATGACCTGCTTCATAACCTCGACCGGGCACGGCGAGCCGGCCATGATCCCGGTCCGCAGGCTGGCCAGGTCATAGGACTCGAAGTCCGTGACGGCGAGCTCGGCGATGAACATGGTCGGCACCCCGTACAGCGACGTGCAACGCTCCTTCGCCACCGCGGCCAGGGTCAGCTCCGGGTCGAACCCCGGCGCCGGAATGATCATCGCGGCGCCGTGCGAGGTGGCCGCGAGATTGCCCATCACCATGCCGAAACAGTGGTAGAACGGCACCGGGATACAGATCCGGTCCTCCTCGGTGTAGCCACACAGCTCACCGACGAAGTAGCCGTTGTTCAGGATGTTGTGGTGGGTGAGCGTGGCACCCTTGGGGAAGCCGGTAGTGCCCGAGGTGTACTGGATGTTGATCGCGTCGTCCGGGCTGAGGTTCGCCTGCGCCTCGGCCAGCCGGGCGCGGTCACCAGCTGCCCCGCCGTCGACCCGGCCGCTGGTCAGCTCCCGCCACTCCGGGGACTCCAGCAGCACCACCCGCTCCAGCGCGGCGCAGCGCGGCCGCACTGCCTCGATCATGGCCGCGTAGTCGGAGGTCTTGAAGGCGCTGGCGGCGACCAGCAGCCGCACCCCGGCCTGGTTGAGCACGTACTCCAGCTCGTGGGTGCGGTAGGACGGGTTGATGTTCACCAGGACCACACCGAGCTTGGCGGTGGCGTACTGGACCAGCGTCCACTCCGAGCGGTTCGGCGCCCAGATCCCCACCCGGTCGCCCTTGGCCAGCCCGGCGTCCAGCAGCCCGAGCGCGAGCACGTCGACCTCGGCGACGAACTCCCGGTAGCTCCACCGCCGCCCCGTGGCCACCTCGACCATGGCATCCCGATCAGGGAAAACGGCGGCGGTGCGGTCCAGGTTGTCGCCGATCGTGTCGCCCAGCAACGGCAGGTCGGAGATGCCGGAGGCATAAGAGGACACAGCAGGCACAGCGGGCACAGACGACACAGACGGCACGGTGGGGACGGGCGGGGCGGCCGAGCTCACGGCGTCTCCTCACAGACCAACGACGGGTGCGGGCCATTATCCTGGGGCAGGCCGATGTCGGGCGCCAGTGTTCGCGGAGCCGAACCTTACCGCGCCCACCCGCCTACCTCGGCCACCTGTGCGTGGCGATGGACCGACGGGGACGCGGCCCGATCGACGAGCCCGGTACCGGCTGGAGGTCACCGGCCGACTGGCTCGCCGGCTGGGGCCGATGCTGGCGCCTGAGGAGGGCGCGGTTCGACTCTCCGTCGGGAAGTGCTGCGCGGCGGTGTGACTTACGGGCTGGCCTGGGGCTCCCGGATGGCCAGCACGGCGGCCAGACTGATCAACCCGACCACGATCATGTAGAGCGACACGGACAGCGAGGTCCCGGTGCTGGTCTGCAGCGCGGTGGCGATCAGCGGCGCGAACCCGCCCCCGACCACCGCGCCGACCGCGTAGCTGATGGATGCCCCGCTGTAGCGGTAGCGCGCCTCGAACATGCCGGCGAACAGCGCCGGCTGCGGGCCGAACGTGGCGCCGAGCCCGGTGCACAGCACGATCACCGCGACCACTAGCCAGATCGGCTGCTTGGTGTCGAAGAGCAGGAAGAACGGCACCGCCCAGACCACCAGCAGCACCGAGCCGAACAGGTACACCGGCTTGCGCCCGGTGCGGTCGGACAGGATCGCCGAGCCCACGATGGTGACCAGCCAGACCACACTGCCCGCGATCACCACCGCGAGCAGCAGGTTGCGGCTGAGCTTGAGCACCGCGGTGCCGTAGGACAGCAGGTAGGCCAGGAACACGTAGCCGATCGCGGTGTTCGCGATGAAGCTGACCGACGCCAGGAACAGCTCCCTGCCGCGCTCCCGGAACACATCCACCACCGGCACCTGGCTCTGTGCCTGTTCGTCGCGCAGGGCGCGGAACACCGGGCTCTCCTCCACCTTGAGCCGGACGAACAGCCCCACACCCACCAGCACGATGCTGACCAGGAACGGCACCCGCCAGCCCCAGGAGGTGAACTGGGCGCCGGACACCGTGTTGCTGAGCACGAAGAACATCACCTGGGCCAGGATCAGGCCGCCGGGCACCCCGATCTGGGCGGCCGCACCGTAGCGGCCGCGTTTGCCCATCGGCGCGTGCTCCACCGCCATCAGGGCGGCGCCGCCCCATTCCCCGCCGGCCGAGAGCCCCTGCAACAGCCGCAGCAACAGCAACAGGATCGGCGCCCACACCCCGATCTGCCCGTAGGTGGGCAGCAGCCCGACCCCGACCGTGGCCAGCCCCATCAGCAGCAGCGAGGCGATCAGCATGCGCTTGCGGCCGATCCGGTCGCCCCAGTGTCCCCACAGCACGCCACCCAGCGGGCGGGCCAGGAACCCGACCCCGAGGGTGGCGAAGGCGGCGAGCGTGCCGGACGCCGGGGATAGCGTGGAAAAGAACTGCGAGCCGAATATCAGAGCGGCCGCTGTGCTGTAGATGAAATAGTCGTACCACTCGACGGTGGTGCCGACCGCGCTCGCGGCCGCCACCCAGCGGAGCTGCCGGGGATCGGTTTCCGGGACCGAGGCAACGGACCGCTCTGGATTCATGCGCTAATCCCCTCGGAAAGGCCACCCGGGCCGCTGGTCCGCCCCGACCAGTGATCCTCACCCTTTCACGAAAGAGTGACCTTCTCCTAGAGCGGGTCTCCCAAATCATCCAGCCGGCTGCGCGGCGCCCAGGCGGCGCCCCGCCGCGTTCTCAGCGGCGCCGATACAACGGCGGCGCCGATACAACAGCGGTATCGGGGCTCTAGAGCCCTGCGGTGAACAGCAACCGGTCCGCGGTGCCCTCGACCTCGCCGCCCCTGATCACGTTCGGGGTGGCCTGCCGGATGATCCACTGCTTCAGGGTCGCCGAGGCGGTGTCGCCGAACCGCTGCTTGTACAGCGCGGCCACCCCCGCCGCGAACGGCGCGGACATCGAGGTGCCGGAGTACGAGCTGGTACCCCCGCCGGGCACCGGCGCGATGATGCCCTGGCCCGGGGCGTACAGCGAGACACAGGGGCCGGTGCTGGAGGTGCTGGCCCGCTGGTCGTCGATCGTGGAGTTGGCCACCACCAGCGCGGCCGGCGAGTCCCTCGGGGCGAGGTCGCACGAGTCGTCGCCGGTGTTGCCCGCCGAGGTGGACACGAACACCCCGGAGTTGGCGAGCCGGCTCACGGCGGCGCTGAGCGTGCTCGAGGGGGCCTGCGCGTAACGCCAGGACAGCACCGCCACCGCCGGCTTGCGGGCGTGGCTGGTCACCCAGTCCACCCCTTCGATCAGGTTGGACAGTTTGCCGCCGCCCCTGCAGTCCAACACCTTGACCGCGTGCAGCCTGGCCCGCTTGGCCACGCCGTAGGTGGTCGACCCGGCGATGCCGGCCACCACGGTGCCGTGTCCGTCGCAGTCACCGTCCGGCCCGCCGGCGAAGTTCACGTCGAACGACGCGCGGCCGCCGAAGTCGGGGTGGGTCGTGTCGATGCCGGTGTCCAGCACGTAGATGTTCACCCCGGCACCGGTGCCGTGGGTGGTGTAGCTCTTCGAGAGCGGGAGGTTGCGCTGGTCGATGCGGTCCAGGCCCCAGTTCCTCGGGTTGTCCTGCCGGTGGGCCAGTGCGGGGCCGTCGTTGTCGCCGGGCGCGGTGCCGGCCCCGGGCGGCGCGGGCCTCGGCGGTGGTAGGGGCCTCGGGTTCGGCGGGGCCGGGGCGGCTGGTTGGCGCTGGCGGGCGCCCGGCGAGGCCGCGTACGGCGAGGTGTCGGCCGGTGAGGTGTCGGCCGGTGAGTTGACGGCCGGCGAGTTGACGGCCGGCGAGGTCTCGCCCGGCGTGCTGCCGGCCGCGGTGTCGGCCGGCGCGTTCTCGGCCGGCGTGCTGCCGGCCGCCGGTGCGGCGGCCGCCGCTGGGCTGTCGGCAGGTTCCGCGGACGCGCCGGTGCCAGTGGCCGGCGACGTGGCGTCCGGCTGTTGCGCGTAGGCCCCCGAGCCGGCGCCGGGCGTGCTTCCGGCGGGTGTGCTGTCGTCCGGCGGGGTGTTGCCGGACGGGGTGTTGCCGGGCGGGGTGCTGTCGGTCTCGACGGCCTGCGAGGTGGCGTCCGGTTCCACCGAGAGCACGCCGGGGCGGGTGCGCAGCCGGGTCGCCTCGGCGTCGGTCAGCGGTGCGGCGAAGCCGAGCACCGCCTGGTTGAACCGGGCGGTCGGCGCGGTGCGAGCCTCGGCGGCGACGCCGTCCACGTTCTGTCCGGCGGCGACCTGCACCACGTATCCACTGGTCGGCACCGGGGCCGCCACCGCTGGCACGGGCGCGAGGGCCGGCAGCAGCATCCCGAGCGACGCGGTCACGGTGGAGAGCGCGCACTTCAGCCCGGGAACGATCACAGAGAGCAACGTTAAAGACCATTTAGGGATTCATCAATGACACGACACGGGGCTCTTGTTGTTTAAGAGTCCAATGAGAGCCAGAATCACTACTTTGGGTGACCGTATTGCCTCTGATTCACCGGACCGCCGGGTGCACCTGCACCTCGGTGGCCTTGACCGCGTACCAGAGCGGCACCCCCGGAGCCAGCGTCTCGGCGGCGCCCAGGTCGGCGACCGCGCCGGGGGTCACGTCGGCGGCCAACCCGGCCACCCACGCCGGCCCGCCGTCCAGCGGCTCCGCCCGCAGCCGCACCACCTCGCCGCGCGGTTCCATCCCGGCCAGGCGCACCTGCACCACGTTGCGCGGGCTGCCGTACGGGCGGTCCCGGAACACCGCCACCGCGGCCGGCGGGAACACCGCGACCGCCGGCGCACCGGTCACCGGGTCGTCGCCGGTGTGCTGCCCGGTCACCATGGTGCCGTCGGCGGTGCGCAGCCCACCGGGAGCGCCCAGCCCGGGCACCAGGTTCAACCCGGCGATGCGGGCGGCGAACGCGCTGCGCGGCCGGGCCAGCACGTCCCGGGTGGCGCCCTGCTCGACGATCGAGCCGCCGGTCAGCACGACCACCCGGTCGGCCAGCACCAACGCGTCCAGCACGTCGTGGGTGACCAGCAGCGCCGTCCGGGCCGCGCCGCCGTCCGGGCCGCGCACGACCCGGCGCAGCAGCGCACGCAGCGCCGGCGCGGAGTCGACGTCCAACGCGGCGAGCGGCTCGTCCAACAGCAGCAGCTCCGGCTCGCCGGCCAGCGCTCGGGCCAGCGCGACCCGCTGCGCCTGGCCACCGGACAGCTGCGACGGGCGCCGTCGACCCAGCTCGGCCACGTCCACCTCGGCCAGCAGCTCGCGGGCCCGTTCGGCCGCCGCCCGCTTCCCCACGCCGTGGCAGCGCGGCCCGAACGCCACATTGGCCACCGCGGTCAGGTGTGGGAACAGCAGCGCCTGCTGGGCCAGCAGCCCGACCCCGCGCTGGTGGGTCGGGACGTGCACGCCGGACCCGGTGTCGGTGAGTGTGCGCCCGTCCAGCACCACCCGCCCCGCGTCCGGCCGCAGCAGCCCGGCCAGCACCCCGAGCAGCGTGGACTTGCCGGCGCCGTTGGGCCCGAGTACCGCGACGATCTCGCCCCGGGCCACCGACAGCGACACGTCCAGGGTGAACTCACGGCGCCGCACCGAGGCGGCCAGCTCGAGGAAGCCGCGGCGCCCGGTCAGCTCGGCGGCGGTCGGCTCGCCGGTGCTCAACGCAACCCCTCCGCGACCCTGGGCCGGGCCACCGCGATCACCACGATCGCCACCACCACGAGCACCAGCGACAGCGCGATCGCCCCGTCGGTGTCGATCTCCCGCTCCTGGTAGACCAACAGCGGCAGGGTCTGCGTGGTGCCCTGCAGGCTGCCCGCGAAGGACACCGTGGCACCGAACTCGCCGAGCGCGCGGGCGAACGCCAGCACCAGCCCGGAGCCGAGCCCCGGCAGCACCAGCGGGACGGTGACCCGGCGGAACGCGGTGAACGGCCCCGCGCCGAGGGTGGCCGCCACCGTCTCGTACCGCTCGCCGGCGGTGCGCAGCGCACCCTCCAGGCTGACCACCAGGAACGGCATCGAGACGAACGTCTGGGCGAGTACGACCGCCGCCGTGGTGAACGGCACGGTGACGCCGAACCACAGCTCCAGCAGCCGCCCCGCCGGCCCGGTCCGACCCAGCGTGTAGAGCAGCGCCAACCCGCCGACCACCGGCGGCAGTACCAGCGGCAGCAGCACCACGGGCCGGGCCAGGCGCACCACCCGGGAACGGGACCGGGCCAGCACGGCGGCCAGCGGACCGCCGAACAGCAGGCAGACCACGGTGGACACGGCCGCGGTCTCCAGCGACAGCCGCAGCGCGGTCAGCGCGGCGTCACTGGTGACCAGCTCGGGCAGCCGGCTCAGGTCGGCGCGCAGGATCATCCCGACGACCGGGAACGCGATCAGCAGGAAGCCGAGCGCCGCCGGCACCCACAGCACCACCGGCAGCCCCACGCCGACGGCGTGCCGGTCATCCGGCTCCGGCCGCCGCGCAGGGCGCCCCGAGCGCCGGGAGAACCGGCCCTGGGCCGGTCGACCCCGGGTCAGCGGTCCGGTCACGGCCTCACGGCGTGCCGAAGCCGGCGTTCTTCAACACCTGCTGCCCGTCCGGCCCGCGCACCAGCGCCACGAACTTGGCCGCCAGGTCCGGACGGGGCGCGTTCTTGAGTACCGCGATCGGGTACTGGTTGAGCGCCTTCGACGCCTCCGGGAAGTCGACGCCGTCGACCTTGCCCTTGCTCGACCTCACGTCGGTCACGTAGACCAGCGCGGCGTCCGCGTCCCCGGTGGAGACCTTGCTCAGCGCGGAGCGCACGTCAGCCTCCTGACTGACCGGCTTCAGTGCCACCCCGGTGGCCTTCTCGACCTGCCCGGTCGCGCTGCCACAGGGCACCTGCGGGGCACAGACCACCACCTTGAGGTCGGGCTTGGACAGGTCGGCGAAAGTGTGGATGCCCTTGGGGTCGCCCGGTGCCACCGCGATCTGCAGCACGTTGGTGACGAACACCTCGGGCCGGCCGGCGATGAGCCCGGCCTTGTCCACCGTGGTCATCGTCGAGGTGTTGGCGGCGGCGAAGACGTCGGCCGGGGCGCCGTTGACGATCTGCTGGGCCAGGTCGGAGGAGCCGCCGTAGTTGAACCGGATGCCGGAGCCCGGGTTCTGCGACTCGAAGGTCTTGCCGAGCTGGTTGAACACGTCGGTCAGCGACGCGGCGGCGGACACGGTGAGCGTCGCGGCGCTCGCCGGCGAACCCGACGGCCCGCCGGACTGCGGCGCCCCCCCGCCGCCGCAGCCGGCCACCAGTGCTGAGGCGAGCAGCCCGCCCGCCACCATCACCAGGCTCTTCTTCATGGAGCTCCTCCCGGGGTTTCCACCACGACATGCGTCGACTTGATCACCGCAACGGCCATCGAGCCCGGCTGCAACCCCAGCTCCTTGACCGCCTCCGTGCTCATCAGCGACACCACCCGGTGCGGTCCGCACTGCAGCTCCACCTGGGACATCACCCGGTCCGAGATGATCTCGGTGACCAGTCCGACCAGGTGGTTGCGCGCCGAGCGGCCGACCGTGGACGGGTCCGGCGCGGCGTGCGCCTGGGCGCGGGCGAACTCGGCGAGCCGGGCGCCGTCGATCACCTTGCGGTTCGAGGCGTCCACCTGCACCGGCAGGGTCCCCGCGTCGACCCAGCGACGCACGGTGTCATCACTGACACCGAGCAGCCGAGCGGCCTCGGCGATCCGGAACTGCGGCACGGCGCGAACCTTACCTCCGTGGCCGCGGATCCGCGCACCACCGTGCTCAGTGCCGTACTCCTGCCGTACTCGCTGCCGCTGCGCGCCCTACTCAGTGCCGTACTCAGCGGAAACGACCGTCCGTGGGTCGGCCGACCCGGCGCCGCGCCCTTATCCTGCCGAGGTGGACTTCCAGCCGAGCGACACCGCAGTCGACTACACCCAACGGATGCGCGCCTTCCTCGACGAGTCGGTACTGCCGGCCGAGCCGATCTACGAGTCGTGGCGCGCCGAGCGGCGGGGCACCCCCAACGAATGGGACACCCCGCCGATCCTGGAGCAGCTCAAGGACGACGCCCGGTCCAGGGGCCTGTGGAACCTGTTCCTGCCGGACGTCTCCAAGCTGTCCAACCTCGACTACGCGCACGTAGCCGAGGTGTCCGGCTGGTCGCCGGTGATCGCCCCGGAGGCGATCAACTGCCAGGCGCCGGACACCGGCAACATGGAGACACTGCACCTGTTCGGCACGCCGGAGCAGAAGGAGCAGTGGCTGGTCCCGCTGCTGGACGGCGAGATCCGCTCCGCGTTCGCGATGACCGAGCCGGACGTGGCCTCCTCCGACGCCACCAACGTGCAGACCTCGATCCGCCGCGATGGGGACGACTACGTCATCAACGGCCGCAAGTGGTGGATCTCCGGCACCGCCGACCCGCGCTGCGCGGTGTTCATCGTGATGGGCAAGACCGATCCGGACGCCCAGCCGCACCGCCAACAGTCCATGGTCCTGGTGCCCCGCGACACCCCGGGCGTGGAGATCATCCGGAACCTGCCGGTGTTCGGCTACCAGGACCAGCACGGGCACTCGGAGATCCAGTTCACCGACGTGCGGGTCCCGGTCTCGAACCTGCTAGGCGAGGAGGGCGGCGGGTTCGCCATCGCGCAGGCCCGGCTCGGCCCGGGGCGGATCCACCACTGCATGCGGCTGATCGGGATGGCCGAGCGGTCCGTCGAGGCGATGGTCGCCAGGGCCACCTCACGGGTGGCGTTCGGCCGGCCGCTGTCCGAGCAGGGTGTGGTGCGCGAGCAGATCGCGAACAGCCGCCTGGAGATCGAACAGGCCCGGCTGCTGGTGCTCAAGACGGCGTGGCTGATCGACAACCACGGCGCGAAGGGCGCCCGGACGGAGATCGCCGGGATCAAGGTCGTGGTGCCCCGGATCGCCTGCGCGATCATCGACCGGGCCATCCAGATCCACGGTGCCGGCGGCATGAGCGACGACTTCCCGCTGGCCTACTTCTACGCCTGGGCCCGCGCGCTGCGGATGGCCGACGGGCCGGACGAGGTACACCTTCGCTCGGTGGCCCGCGAGGAGTTGAAGAAGGCCAGGTGACGCTCGGGCGCGGGCCCCGGCGGGCCGTGCCCGGGGTGCCCGCGGCCGGGGGCCGCCGCGTACAACCGCCGCGTACAGCCGCCGCCCGTCCGGGGAACCGCCAGGTGCCGCACCCCGCGCAGGTCCGCGAAGCTTGCCGCCGGCACCTGGATCTGGGCAGGTTCTGAGCCCAAATCCGCGTTCGCGGCTCCCCTCGACGGATGTCTCAGCAGATGCGGATCATGACTATTGCCGCAGGTCAACCGGACTCGCTTCGCCGGGTACGAGCGAACTTCACGCGGGTAGGCTCGTTGATGTGACTACCACCGAACTCGGTCTCCCCGGGTTGCGAACCGCGCCGGGCACCGCCCCGGCGCGGCCCGACGACCCCCGGTTGATCGACCGGTTCGGCCGGGTCGCGACCGACCTGCGGGTCTCACTGACCGACCGTTGCAACTTGCGTTGTACATACTGTATGCCGGCAGAAGGCCTGGACTGGGCGCCTACCGAGGAGCTGCTCACCGACGACGAGATCGTCCGGCTGGTCGGTATCGGGGTGCACCGGCTGGGTATCGACGAGGTCCGGTTCACCGGCGGCGAACCGACCCTGCGGCGCGGCCTGGAGTCGATCCTGACCCAGGTTTCGGCGCTGACGCCCCGCCCGGAGATCTCGCTCACCACCAACGGGATCGGGCTGGCCCGCCGCGCGAAAGCGCTTGCGGCCGCCGGTGTGGACCGACTGAATGTGTCATTGGACACACTGAGCCCGGAGCGGTTCAAGGCGATCACCCGGCGGGACCGGATCACCGACGTGCTGGACGGGATGGCCGCGGCCCGCGCCGCCGGGCTGAACCCCGTCAAGGTGAACACCGTGCTGCTGCGCGGGGTGAACGACGACGAGGCGGTGCCGCTGCTGCGCTACTGCCTGGACGCCGGCTACGAGCTGCGGTTCATCGAGCAGATGCCGCTGGACGCCCAGCACAGCTGGCAGCGGTCCGAGATGATCACCGCCGCGGATATCCTGTCGCACCTGCGGGAGGCGTTCACCCTCACCCCCGACCCGACCGAGCGCGGCGGCGCGCCGGCCGAGCGGTGGCTGGTGGATGGCGGCCCGGCCGTGGTCGGCGTGATCGCCTCGGTGACCAGGCCGTTCTGCGGCGACTGCGACCGCACCCGGCTCACCGGCGACGGCCAACTACGCTCCTGCCTGTTCGCCCGGACCGAGACCGACCTGCGTGCCCTGCTGCGCGGCGGTGCCGGCGACGACGAGATCGCGGCCGCCTGGCGCACCGCGATGTGGGCCAAGGCCGCCGGGCACGGGATCGACGACCCCGGGTTCCTGCAGCCGGATCGCCCGATGAGCGCTATCGGAGGTTGAGTGTGGTCACCGTGCGGTACTTCGCGGGCGCCAAGGCGGCCGCCGGGGTCTCGTCCGAGAGCGTCGCGCTGAACGACGGCGACACCGTGCGCGACGTGCTCGCGCTGCTCACGACCCGGCACGGCGCCGCACTGGCCCGGGTACTGGACGCGTCCAGCCTGCTGCTCGACGAGGTCGCGGTGCGCGACCGCTCGCTCCGCCTGCCCACCGGCGCCACCCTCGACGTCCTCCCCCCCTTCGCCGGCGGCTGACCCCGTCCCCCCGTTACCGCGAGTCGGGGATTCCGTCAGCGCGAGTCGGGGATTCCGTCAGCGCGAGTCGGGGATTCTGTCAGTGCGAGCCGGGGCTCGCCGCACATCGCCAGGTGCCCGGCGCCGCACACCGGGGACTGGGCCCCTCCGCAAGTCGCTGAGTTCTTAGGTCCGGCGAGGCGCCGATATTCCCGCGCTCCGGCAGGCTGGATGAATGTCGGAAGGGTCAGCGGGCGGCAACGAGGCTCGCGTCGTGGTGGTCACCGGAGCCAACCGCGGTCTGGGGCTCGAGGTCGTCCGGCAGTGCGCGTCGGACGGGGACACGGTGCTGCTCGGCAGCCGTGATCTCGCTGCCGGTGAGCGCGCCGCCGCCGAACTGGTGGCCGCCGGCGTGCCGACCGGTCAGGTACTGCCGGTCGAGCTTGACGTCACCGACGGCGCCGCGCTGGTCCGGTTGGCCGCGCGACTGACCGGCGAGCTCGGCCTGGCCCGGGTCGACGTGCTGGTCAACAACGCCGCTGTGCACTACGACACCTGGCAGAACGCGGCCAACGCCGACCTGCGGGTGGTCCGCGAGTCGCTGGAGACGAACGTGGTCGGTGCCTGGCAGACCACGCAGGCGTTCCTGCCGTTGCTGCGGCGCAGCGCGCACCCGCGGGTCGTGATGGTCAGCAGCGAGGGTGGATCGCTGGCTTCGATGGGCGGCGGTATCCCGGCGTACCACGTGAGCAAGGCAGCGCTCAACGCGTTGACCCGGACGCTGGCCGGTGACCTGGCCCGGGACCGGATCCTGGTGAACGCGGTGTGCCCGGGTTGGACGGCCACCGACATGGGGGGTGCGGGTGGGCGACAGGTTGCCCTGGGGGCGGCGAGCATCCGGTACGCCATGGACCTGCCGGACGACGGCCCCACCAGCACGTTCACCAGGGACGGCCGGCCCATTCCCTGGTGATGGGTGTGACGGATTCCCCGACTCGCGCTGACAGAATCCCCGACTCGCGCTGACGGTATCCCCGACTCGCGGGGGTGGTTAGTGGACGGCGGAGGGGAGGGCGGCGGTGTACGAGGGCCACCAGCCGGCGGGGGTGCGGACGGATTCGGCGGCCAGCACGGCGCGCACGATGGCCCGGGTGACGCAGTCGGCGCCGGCGGCCAGCAGCTCGTGCAGCTCGGCCAGCTCCGGTACCGGGCGCGCGGCCGTGGACAGCGCGAACGTGGTGTCACCGTCGACCATGGTGTGCACCGGCCGCACCGCGCGGGCCAGCCCGTCCGCCCCCATCCCGGCCAGCAGCGTGCACTGCGCCTTGGTGAGCGTGGCGTCGGTGCCCAGTACGGACAGCGTGGTGGCCCGCAGCGGACCGTCCAACGCGCTGCGCAGCAGGCCGGCGTCCAGCGCGGCGGCCAGCTCTGCCGGGTCCGGGGCGCGCAACCCGGCGAACTCCGTGGCCAGCCCGAAGCGGGCGCCGTACAGCTCGCCGGTCGCCTGGTGCACCGCCGTCCCGGCCGCGTTGAGCACCACCAGCGCGGCCACGGTGGCACCGGTCGACAACACCGCGCTGGCCGTGCCGATACCGCCCTTGAGCGCGCCGACCACAGCACCGGTACCGGCACCGACCACGCCGCACGGCACCGGCCCCGCACCGGAGGGACCGGTTGCCGCGCGGTAGGCGGCCAGCCCCGTCGCGGCGTCCGGGCGGGCACCGAAGGAACCCCCTCGGCCCAGGTCGAACACCACCGCGGCGGGCACGATCGGCACGATCTGCTCGGGCGCCGGGCCGACCGGGTAGCCCACCCCGTCCGCCTCCAGCCCACGCATCACGCCATCGGCGGCGGCCAACCCGTACGCGCTGCCGCCGGACAGCAGCACCGCGTGCACCCGCTGCACCGTCCGGCGCGGGTCCAGCAGGTCGGTCTCCCTGGTGCCTGGGGCGGCGCCGCGCACGTCGACCCCGGCGACCGCGCCGGCCGGCGGCGCCACGATCACCGTGCTGCCGGTCAGCGGCCCGCTCTCAGCGACAGCACCCCCAGGTTCAGCACCGGCACCGGCCCCGCGCAGGGTGACGTGCCCGACCCGGAGGCCGGGCACGTCGGTGAACCCGTTGGTCGGCCCGGGGTACGGACCGCTCAGCTCCTCCGGCCCTTGATCACCCGCAGTACGACGAACAGCAGGATCAGGCCCAGAGCCACCGGGGCCAGCCGCTTGAGCACCGGCGCGCCCGCGGTGTCCAGCAGGTCGATCGCGTCGACCTCGCTGCGGGTCGGCTCCTGCGCGCTGACCAGCTTCGGTCCGGCGCCGTTGGTGCTGGCCGAAGCCGGCGTCGAGGTGGCGGTGGCGACCGCGGCCGAGCCGACCTCCGGCGCCTTGCCGGTGGCCGGCGCCTCGGCACTGCCCGGTGTCCCCGACGCGGCGGAGGTCCCGGTGGTGGCCGACTTGTCGGCCGGGGCCGCCGCCGGTGCCGCGGCTGACGCCGGCGCCTCGGCCGAGGTTGCGCCCGGGCCCAGCTTCTTCGCCAGGCAGGACGAGAACTGACCGACGATCTTGTCGCTGACGTCGGCCATCACGCCACGCCCGAACTGAGCCGGCCGCCCGGTGACGGTCATGTCGGTGACCATCTTGATGGTGGTCTGGGTGTCGCCGTCGGCGGTCAGCGTGCCGGTGACCGTGGCGCTGGCGGTGCCGTTGCCCCGGGAGTCGCGCCCGGAGGCCTCGATCACGACCGTGTGTGCGCTGTCGTCACGCTTGACGAACGTGCCCTTGCCCTTGTAGGTGAGCGAGATCGGCCCGAGCTTGACTTTGACCGTCCCGGTGAACGAGTCGTCCTCGTAGGACTCCAGGGTCGCCCCCGGGAAGCACGGCGCGACCTTGCGCGGGTCATTGAATGCTTCCCACGCCTCGTCGATGCCGGCCGGAACGGTGAACGTGTTCTCCAGCTGCATTGGTTCCAAACTCCGTCCGAAAGCGGTGAACGCCCGCCCAGCCGGGTCGGCCGGGGCGGGCGCCCACGAATCAGTGGTTGTTCAGCCGGCCGCGGTCAACACCGCGCGGCCGGTGAGCACCCTGGCCAGATGCTCACGGTAGTCCGCCGCGGCATCGGCGTCACTGGGAGCCGAGGTGCCCTCGGTCGCGTGCGCCGCCGCCGCCTTGGCACTGTCCTCCGAAGCGGGCTGCCCGACGAGTGCCGCCTCGACCCCGCTGGCCCGGATCGGCGTGGTCCCCATGTTGGTCAGACCGACCCTGGCCTCGGAGATCACCCCGCCGTCCACCTTGAGCGCCACCGCGACGGCCACCATGGACCAGGCCTGCGCGGTGCGGTTGAACTTCTCGTAGTGGTGCTTCCAGCCGGTGTAGCGCGGGAAGCGGATCTCCGTGAGCAGCTCGTCCTCGGCGAGTGCGGTGGTGAAGTAGTCGAGGAAGAACTCCGTGGCCGCGACGGTGCGCCGGCCGCCGGGGCCGGCGAGCACGAACTCGGCCTCCAGGGCCAGCGCCACGGCGCCGAGGTCACCCGCCGGGTCGGCATGCGAGAGCGCACCGCCCAGGGTGCCCCGGTGCCGGACCTGCGGGTCGGCCACGGTGGCCGCCGCGTCCGACAACAGACCGACGTGCTCGTGCAGCAGCTCGTCGTGCACCACGTCGTGGTGGGTGGTCATGGCGCCGACCGCGATCCGGTCGCCGTCCTCGCGGATGCCGCGCAGCTCCGCGATCCCGCCTAGGTCCACCAGCAGGGTCGGCGCGGCGAGGCGCAGCCGCAGCACCGGCAGCAGGCTCTGCCCGCCGCCGAGCACCTTGGCGTCCTCACCGCCCTCGGACAGCGCGCGTACCGCCTCGTCCAGCGTGGTCGGCCGGACGTAGTCGAACTGGGCCGGGATCACAGAACCTCTCCTTGCGGGTTGTTCGGGTCGATGGAGCCCAGCCCGGCGCCCGGCGAATGGACGTCGGTCGGGGTCTCCTGGGTTGTGTTGCCCTTGGCCGCCTGGATGGCCCGCCACACCCGCTGTGAGGTGGTGGGCATCTCGACGTTCGTGACACCGAGGTGGCGCAGTGCGTCGATCACGCCGTTGACGATGGCCGGCGTGGACGCGATGGTGCCGGCCTCGCCGACGCCCTTGACGCCCAGCGGGTTCGACGTCGCCGGGGTGCTCACGACGGCGGTGTCGAAGCTCGGCAGGTCGGCCGCCGACGGCAGCGTGTAGTCGACGAGAGTGCCGGTGACCAGGGTGCCCTGGTCGTCGTAGGTGGCCTCCTCGAACAGCGCCTGCGCGATGCCCTGTGCCAGGCCGCCGTGCACCTGCCCCTCGACGATGAGCGGGTTGACCACGGTGCCCACGTCGTCCACGCAGACGTACTTGCGCAGTCGGACCTGCCCGGTCTCGGTGTCGACCTCCATCGCCGCCAGGTGCGTGCCGTGCGGGAAGGAGAAGTTCTCCGGGTCGTACACCGCGTCGGAGTCCAGCGAGGGCTCCATGTCCTCCGGGTAGTCGTGCGCCATGAACGCGGCGAACGCGATCTCCTGGATGGACTTGCCCTTGTCGGTGCCCCGGACGGTGAAGTTGCCACCGCTGAACTCGAGGTCCTCCTCGGACGCCTCGAGCAGGTGGGCGGCGATCTTCTTGGCCTTGACGACCACCTTCTCGGCGGCCTTGACGATGGCGATGCCACCGACCACGAGCGACCGCGAGCCGTAGGTGTCCAGCCCCTTCGGCGAGACGTGGGTGTCACCGTGCAGGACCTCGACGTCCTCGTACGGCACCCCCAGCTGGTCGGCGACGATCTGGCTGAACGCCGTCTCGTGGCCCTGCCCGTGCCCCGAGGCGCCGGTGATGACCTCGACCTTGCCGGTGGCCAGCATCCGGATGCTGGCGGCCTCCCAGCCGCCGGCGCCGTAGTCCAGCGAGCCGAGCACCCGCGAGGGCGCGAGCCCGCACATCTCGGTGAACGTGGAGATCCCGATGCCGAGCTGGATCCGGTCGCCCGAGCGACGCCGTTCCTCCTGCTCGTGGCGCAGGCCGGCGTAGTCGAACGTGGCCATCGCCTGGTCGGTGGCCTGCTCGTAGTTGCCCGAGTCGTAGGTCAGCCCGACCACCGTGGTGAACGGGAACTCACCGTGGGTGATCCAGTTCTGCCGGCGCAGGTCCATCGGGTCGCGGCCGAGCTCGACGGCGAGCTCGTCCATGATCCGTTCGATGGCGAAGGTGGCCTCCGGCCGGCCGGCGCCGCGGTAGGCGTCGGTCAGCGTCTTCGTGGTGAAGACGTTGGTGCAGGTGAACTTCAGCGCCGGGAACTTGTAGATCGCGTTGAACATGAATGCGCCGAGGATCGGTACCCCCGGGCCGACCAGCCCGAGGTAGGCGCCCATGTCGGCGAGCAGGTGGACGTCCAGGCCGGTGACCGTGCCGTCCTTCTTGGCGGTGATGGTGATGTCCTGGATCTGGTCCCGGCCGTGGTGCGCGGCGAGCAGCGACTCCGAGCGGGTCTCGGTCCACTTCACCGGCTTGCCCGTCTTCTGCGCCAGCACGACGCAGAGCATCTCCTCGGGCAGCACGCCGATCTTGCCGCCGAAGCCGCCGCCGACGTCCGGCGCGATGACCCGCAGCTTGCTCTCCGGTACGCCGAGCGTGACGGTGGTCATGGTCCGCAGGATGTGCGGGACCTGGGTGGCCGCCCAGATGGTGATCTGCTCGCCGGTCGGGTCGACGACGCAGGAGCGCGGCTCCATGAACGCGGGGATCAGCCGCTGCTGCAGGAACCGGCGCTTGACGACGATCGAGTCGGGGTCGGCCTCGGCCGCCGCGATGGCCTCGTCGACGCTGCTTCCGGTACCCGCCGCGCCGGAGTCGAAGACCCAGGTCGCGTTCTCGTTGGTACCGAGGTCCGGGTGCACGAGGGTGGCGCCCTCGGCGAGCGCGGCCTCCATGTCGAGCACCGGCTCGAGCGGTTCGTAGTCGATCTCGACCTGGTCGGCCGCGTCACGGGCGGCCGCGGCGCTGCGGGCCACCACGACGGCCACGCCCTCGCCGGCGAAGTGCACCGTGCGGGACGCCAGCAGCGGGCGTTGCGGTGCCTTCATGTCCGGCGTGATCGGCCAGGCACAGGGCAGGCCGACGGCCTCGACACCGAGGTCGGCGGCGGTGTAGACACCGAGCACGCCGGGCGAGCGCAACGCCGAGGAGGTGTCCACGGACGTGATCGTCGCGTGGGCCAGCGGCGAGCGGACCACGTGCATGTGCAGGGTGCCGTGGGGCGTGATGGAGTCGGTGTACCGGCTGCGGCCGGTGATGAGTCGGGCGTCCTCCTTGCGGGTGCGCGCACGGCCAACTTCAGTGGTGGTGGGTGCTGGGGTCTGTTCGGTGACGGTCATCTAGCTAGCGCCCCCGGCTACTGATGCTGAGGTGGCGGCCGATTCGGCGGTGTCCGGCGTGGCGCTGGCCGGCTTCATCTTCTGCGCGGCGTCGCGCACCGCCTTGACGATGTTCTGGTACCCCGTGCAGCGGCAGAGGTTGCCCTCCAGGCCGTGCCGCACCTCGTGCTCCGAAGGGTCCGGGTTGTCGCCGAGCAGATCGATCGACTGCATGATCATGCCGGGGGTGCAGTAGCCGCACTGCAACGCGTGGTTGTCGTTGAACGCCTTCTGCACCGGGTGCAACTGGCCGTCGCGGGCCAGCCCCTCGATGGTGGTGACCTCGCTGCCGTCCACCTGGACGGCCAGCACTGAACACGACTTCACGCTCTGCCCGTTGAGATGGACCGTGCAGGCTCCACAGTTGCTGGTGTCGCACCCGATCACGGTCCCGGTCTTGCCGAGTCGTTCACGGAGGTACTGGACGAGCAACATGCGGGGCTCGACATCGTCGGCGTACTCCACGCCGTCGACCGTGACCCGAACCTGTGCCATGAGCCTCTACTCCTTACCGCGACCGCGGAACGGCGCGCAGCTCTTGCCGGGAACGACCGAGGGTCCACCGACGGTTGGTGAAGCGCGCAGGGGACACCACGGTGCCGCTCACTCTCTTGTGGCAGCCAACACATCGAACTCCGGATGATCGGAGGTCGCAAGATCAGATGACGCGTGGGACGACCAGCGGGAATAGGTCACACTCGCGTTTCCCCCGGTGCCTGTGCCGGACCTGCCGCGGCTGCGGCGCGAACTGACGCACGGCACCGCTGACGCGGGTCTGAGATCCGGTCAAATCCACCCATTTGGGCCAACCTGGTCGGATCGGGCGAAGCCGCGGGCGCCAGTCCTACCTCATCGCGCTCGACCGGCGACGCTGCGTCACCCGTATGCCCGGTGGTTACTGCCGCTACTACCGCCTAGCGTCGAAAACCGACCGATCGTCGCGCACTTCGCATCTCGCGTCCGCGCCCGATCGGCCTGACTAGCGGGGGTGTCGCGGTGCCAGGCTGGCTCGGCGTCGGTTTGGTCGCCGCCTTCGGACTGGTGGCGGTGCACCGCGGCATCCGCCGTGACGTGCCGGGTGCGGCGATGGCCGCCGGCATGGCCGTCATGTCGGTCGGGATGGGCGGCATCGGCCCCACCTTCGTACACGGGGCCTGGTGGGCCGCCGGGTTCGCGGCGGTGGCGGTGTGGCCGCTGGTCAGGCCGCCGAAAGCAGGGGTGTGCGGCGGCCCGCTCGCCCATCTGCTCGGCGGCGCCGCCATGATCTACATGTGTGCGCTGCCCACGATGCGGGCGATGGGCGGCACCGAGGCCGCGCTGACCGCCAACACCGTCGCGCTGGCCCCGGCCGGCCATCACGGGATGTCCGGCATGGGCCCGATCGACCTACCGGGTGCTCCGATGGCCGTGCCCGGGCCGTTCGGCGCCGCGCTCGCCCTGCTCGGCTGGGCGCTGGCCTGCTACTTCCTGCTCGGGACGGTGACCACGCTGACCCGGCGGGACGCCGGCGGCGCACTGACCGCGCCCCGGACCGCGGTGTTGGGCGAGGCTGTCATGGGCTTCGGCACCGTGGTCATGCTCATCGCGTTCACCTAGCCGTACCGGTTCGACCGCGCCAGCGGGCGGGCCAGCGGGCGGGCCAGCGGTGCGACCAGCGATCCAGACCGGTGATCATCGGGCGCAGCGGCGCGAGTGTTCGGCTCCGCGCGGCGCCCCACCACAGACCGGCGCCGTAGCCCAGGTCGTCGGCCCGGTGGGCGAGCACGTACCGCACCGGGTCCAGCCCCCGCTCTCCCGGCTCGGGACGGTGACGGTGCCAGTCCAACAGCCCGTCGGCCAGCGCCGCTACCAGCACCGCGCGGCGCACCCGGCCCGACACCAGGCAACCCAGCGCGGCGGCCGGCCACCAGTGCCGGACGAGCAGGCCGGCGGACTGGTTGGCCGCGCTGGACAGGCCCAGTCCGATGAGCAGCGCGGCCACCCGGCCGGGCTGGCGCAGCCGCGCCGGGCTCGCGGCAGACGGGCCCGCGGCGGGCGGCCCCGCGGCAGGCGGGCTCGCGGCGGGCGGGCTCGCGGTGGAGGTTGCCGGCGGTGCCAGCGTGTGGCGCAGCCGCCACCAGGCGAACCCGGTCAGCGCGGCGGCAGCCAGCGCCCCGGACCGCCGCTGCGCGCCGACCAGCAGACACACCGCCGCCGCCCACGGGGCCAGCACCATCGGCGGGACCGAACCCGGGTGGCGCAGCGCCAACGGAGCTGCCCCGGTGCCGTAGAAGGCCTTGCGGGCCCACCAGCCGACCGGTCGCGCGCGGTGCTCGTGGGCAACCACCGCGGCGGGCTCGTAGCGCAGCCGCCAACCGGCCGCGTGCAGCCGCAGGACCAGGTCGACGTCCTCCGCGACGTGCAGGTCCTCGTCGAACCCGGAACCCAGAGCCGCCCGCCGCACCAGCATTGCGGCGCTGGGTACGTACGCGACCCTCGAGCGGGGCACGATCGGGCCAGGGTCCGGGCCGAGGTCCAGCGAGGAGCGCAGCCGTTCGTAGCGGTCCAGCCAGCCCACCGCCCCACTGGCCGGGGGCAGCGCGGCGATCCGGGGCGCGGCCAGGGCCACGGCCGGGTCGGCCAGGTGCGCCAACAGCGGCGCCAGCCAGCCGGGTTCGGGCACCACGTCGGAGTCCAGGAAGGCCACCAACGCGGTCCCGGCGGCGGCCGCGCCGGTATTGCGGGCGGCGGCCGGACCGCGCGAGCTCGGGTGTCGGATCAGCCGGACGCGGCTGCCCAGTAGCGACTGCTCGACGCCGGCCCGGCAGGCGCCCGGATCGGCGGAGCCGTCGTCGACCACGATCACCTCGGCCAGGGCGGGCGCGGGCATGGCGGGCGCGGGCGCGGCGGGCGCGAGCGCGGCGGGCGCGAGCGCGGCGAGCAGCCTGCGCAGGCCGTCCGGGCGGTCCTTGACGGGCACCACGACGGTCACGTCGGCGGGCCCGGGACCAGCGGGGACGCCCAGGTCGAGCAGCGCGGGGTGGGCGATGCCGGCGTCCAGCAGCCGCCGCGCCAGTCGCGCCGAGGTGGCGTCCCGGACGACGAGGTCCGCGCAGCCTGGACAAGCTCCCG
>DASYLM010000235.1:0-6067 GCA_036009565.1 Pseudonocardia sp.
GGGCGTGTCGGGGATTCCGTCAGGGCGAGTCGGGGATACCGTCGACGTGACGCGGGTCGCTCGCACGGTCACGGTCTGCTGAGATCCCCGACTCACCCTGACCAGAATCCCGACTCGCGGGCAACCTGGGCGAGCCAAGTCGGCCCGGGCTCGTTAGCCTCCTGGCGTGGGACGCAGCGTGTTGGTTACCGGTGGCAATCGAGGAATCGGCCTGGCGATCGCCCAGGCGTTCGCGAAACAGGGGGACGACGTCGCGGTCACGCACCGCGGCTCCGGTGCTCCGGGCGGCTTGCTCGGGGTCCGTTGCGACGTCACCGACGTGGCGAGTGTGGACGCCGCGTTCACCGAGGTGGAGGCCGCGCACGGGCCGGTACAGGTGCTCATCTCGAACGCCGGCATCACCGACGACACGCTCCTGATGCGGATGGCCGACGAGCAGTTCACCCGGGTGCTGGACGCCAACCTGTCCGGCGCCTACCGGGTGGCCAAGCGGGCAGCGCGGGGCATGCTGCGCGCCCGGGGCGGACGGATGATCTTCATCTCGTCGGTGGTCGGGCTGAGCGGTGCCCCGGGCCAGGCCAACTACGCGGCGTCGAAGGCGGGCCTGGTCGGCCTGGCCCGGTCCATCGCCCGCGAGCTGGGCAGCCGCTCGATCACCTCGAACGTGATCGCCCCCGGTTTTGTCGAGACCGACATGACCGCAGAGCTCGGGGAGAAGCGCGAGAAGGAGATCCTCGGCCAGATCCCGCTGGGGCGGATCGCCGCGCCCGCCGAGATCGCGGCCGCCGCCACCTGGCTGGCCTCGGACGCCGCCGCCTACATCACCGGCGCGGTGATCCCGGTGGACGGCGGCCTCGGGATGGGTCACTGACGGGTGGGTCGCTGACTCATGGGTCGCTGACCACCCGACCGACAACTCGGAGCCGCTCCGGACCGGGAACCACCACCGAACCAATCGCGCCAGACCACGAACGGGAGAAGGACACGTGACGGGGCTACTCGAGGGTAAACGCATCCTGGTGACAGGCGTGATCACGGACGCGTCGCTGGCCTTCCACGTCGCCAAGGCGGCGCAGGAACAGGGCGCGACCGTGGTGCTGACCGGGTTCGGCCGGATGCGGCTGGTGGAACGGATCGCGCAGCGGCTGCCGAAGCCGGCGCCGGTGCTCGAGCTGGACGTCACCGACCAGTCGCAGCTGGACAGCCTGGCCGACCGGGTCCGCGAGCACACCGACGGGCTGGACGGCGTACTGCACTCGATCGGCAACGCACCCGCATCCTGCCTGGGTGAGGGTGCCTTCCTCAGCGCGCCGTGGGAGGACGTGGCCAGCGCGCTGCAGGTCAGCGCCTACTCGTTCAAGTCGCTGAGCACCGCGTGCCTGCCGCTGATGTCGCCCGGCGGCTCGATCGTGGGCATGGACTTCGACAACCGGCAGGCCTGGCCGGCCTACGACTGGATGGGCGTGGCCAAGTCGGCGCTGGAGTCGATCTGTCGCTACCTGGCCAGGGACCTGGGCCCGAAGGGCATCCGGGTCAACCTGGTGGCCGCCGGGCCGGTGCGGACGATGGCGGCCCGCTCGATTCCCGGCTTCGCCGCCTTCGAGGACGCCTGGGACGGGCGCGCGCCGCTGGGCTGGGACGTCAACAACCCGGAGCCGGTCGCCCGGACCTGCTGCGCGCTGCTGTCGGACTGGCTGCCGGCGACCACCGGGTCGATGGTGTGGGCGGACGGCGGGTTCCACGCCGTCGGCGTCTAGGTGGACGCGGTCGTGCGGGGTGGCGCGGGTTCGCCGGCTGGCGCGGGCTCGCCGGCTGGCGCGGGCTCGCCGGGGTGGCCGGTCGACGCGCTGCTGGTGCTGTCCTTCGGCGGCCCGGAGGGCCCGAGGGACGTGCTGCCGTTCCTGGAGCGGACCACCGCGGGGCGTGGGGTGCCCAGGGAGCGGCTGCTCGAGGTGGCCAAGCACTACGAGCACTTCGACGGCGTCTCGCCGATCAACGCACGCAACCGGGAACTGATCGAGCGGGTCCGCGCCGAGCTCGCCGAGCAGGGCATCGCGCTGCCGGTGTACTTCGGCAACCGCAACTGGCACCCGCTGGTCGAGGACACCGTCGCGGAGATGGCCGCCGCCGGGGTGCGCCGTGCCCTGGTGTTCGCGACCAGCGCCTACGGGGGTTACTCGGCCTGCCGGCAGTACCACGAGGACATCGAGCGGGCGCGCGAGTCGGTCGGTGAGGGTGCCCCGGAGCTGGTCAAGCTGCGGCACTTCTTCGACCACCCGGACTTCGTCGGGGCTGCCGCCGACGCCGTCCGCGCGGCCGCGGCGACGCTGCCCGCCGAGCGGCGCGGACAGGCCCGACTGGTATTCACCGCACACTCGATCCCGTCCGCCGCCGACGCGGCCGCCGGCGTCCCCGCCGAGGGCGGCCATCGCTACTCCCGCCAGGTCGCCGAGGCGGCACGGCTGGTGGCGGAGTCGGTGGACGTGCAGGACTACGACATGGTGTGGCAGTCCCGGTCCGGGCCGCCCAGCGTGCCGTGGCTCGAGCCGGACGTGCTCGACCACCTGGACGCGCTGCACGCCAGGTCGGTGCCCGCCGTCCTGGTGTGCCCGATCGGGTTCGTCAGTGACCACGTCGAGGTGGTCTGGGACCTGGACAACGAGGCCAGCGAGCGCGCCGCCGGGTACAGCATGTCGTTCGCGCGGGCGGCCACCGCGGGAGCGGCCACCCGGTTCGCCCGGATGGTGGTGGAGTTGGTCCGCGAGCAGTTGGACGGTGTGTCGCCCCGATCCCTCGGCGCGGTTCCGTCGGCCGGCGCGGGTGTGAACGGCCGGCTCTGCGCGGTCGACTGCTGCGCTCCCCTCCGCCGCCCGACCAGCCCCTGACCCGTACCGCCGCGCGCGTGCTCGTGCTCGTGGTGCCGCGGACGGCGCGGACGGCGCGAACTACGGGGGGCTCCTCGCCGACGTCGACGTGAGGGCTGTTTGATCACGCGATCCACGACCCTGACGTCGATCTCGGTGACCAACTGGGAGCGTGCCGTGCACGGAGGGGTTGTGAGGGTGCGCGCGGCGGCGGCTACCTCGGCGGGTCAGGTGCGGTCGGCGCTGCCGGCCAGTACCCGGACCGCGTCCGCCACGGCGGCGCGCCGGGCGACCCGGATCGCGGTGGCCAGCGGGCGCAGTGCGTCGGTGCGCGCCTGCGCGGCCGTCGCGGTCAGCGCCGCACCGGGGTCGTCCACCAACGCCGCGGCGAGGATCGCCTCCACCTCGTCGGCCTGCTGCAGCACCCGCAGGCTGTGCCCCGGCATGCCGTCCGGCCACATCGAGCGCGGCCGGGAGCGCAGGGTGGCCTCGATCTCCTCGCGCACGCCGGGCCGGTGCCGGGCCACGCCGAGCGCGGTCAGGGTCGACGCCGACTGGCGCACCTGGTCGCGCAGCGCGAACTCGGCCTCGCCCAGCGCCACGAACTCCTCCGGCGGAGCTACCTCGAGCGCCGAGTGCACCGTCCAGCGCAGCAGGCCACTGCCCATCGGGGTGGGCACCAGCCCGTACCCGATCTCGGCGAACAGCAGGCCCTCACCGGAGTCGATCACCGCACGGCTGAACTGGCCCGGGCCGGGCACCCCGCGCAGGTCGCCCGGGGCGGTGAGCACCAGCCGCGCCGGCCCGGGGGTCGCCGGGCCGCGCCCCTTGCGCAGCGCGGCGAGCAGGAACGTCACGGAGGTGGGCCGGTCGGTCGGGCCCGGCAGGCCGATGCCACGCGCGGTGGCGTCGTCGGCGGCCAGTACGTCGTGTGCTTCGCCCCAGGGCTCGAGCGCGTCGAGCACGTCATCGGGCGCGGCGGCACCCACCAACCAGGCGGACACCCACACGGTCATCGTCGCGGAAACGCAGGACACCCGACTCAGGCTAGAGGGCATCGCTCGGCGTGGCACTCCCGCCAGGCGGGTGACACGCGGATAACGTTGCGCAGCCATGGATGGAACTGCCCGCACCGATCGGGTGCGCACCCAACACTACGGTGATCCACTTGCGTCGGGCGGCCGGCGCCGCAAGGAGATCCCGACCGTCGTCGGCGAGTCTGGCCTGGTCCTGGAGGACCCGGCCAGCGGCTTCTGCGGCGCGGTGACCGGTATCGGCAAGGACGGCGCCGTGCTGGAGGACGCGAAGGGCCGGCGCCGGGTGTTCCCGCTGCGACCCGCCGGATTCCTGATAGACGGTCAGCCCGTCACCGTGGTGCGCCCGGCCACGGCGCCGGCGAAACCGGCGCGATCGTCGTCCGGCTCGGTCCGGGTGGCCGGGCTGCGCGCGCGCACCGCGCGGGGCGGGCGGATCTGGGTGGAGGGCATCCACGACGCCGCGCTGGTGGAGCAGGTCTGGGGACACGACCTGCGGGTGGAGGGCGTGGTGGTGGAGCCGCTGCACGGGATCGACGACCTGGCCGGCGCGGTCGCCGAGTTCGGGCCGACCGCCGACCGCCGCCTCGGTGTCCTGGTCGACCACCTGGTCGCTGGCACCAAGGAGACGCGGTTAGCGGCGAGCATGAAGAACGCAGCGGGCCCGCACGTGCTGGTCACCGGCCACCCCTACGTGGACGTCTGGCAGGCCGTCCGGCCCTCGGTGGTGCGCATCCGGCAGTGGCCGGAGATCCCTCGGGGCACCGACTGGAAGACCGGTGTCTGCGCTGCGCTGCGCTGGGGCGAGCCGGCCGACGGGGCCCGCCGGGTGCTGGGCGCGGTGCGGGATTTCCGGGACCTCGAAACGCCGCTGATCACGGCCGTCGAGAAGCTCATCGACTTCGTGACCACCTCGTGACCAGCTGGCAATAACTCAGCCGATAACTCAGCCAAGCCACGATCGAATTCGCCACCAGGGCACTCCCGGCTCTGGCACTATCGTGCTATGACCGAGGCGGTCGTCTGGCTGATCGCGGGTCTCGTGCTGCTCGGTGTTGAAGTGCTCACCGGCACGTTCGTACTGGTGATGCTCGGTGGTGCGGCGCTGGCCGCGGCCGCGGTCGCCGGCATCGGGAACACCCCCACCCTGGTCAACGTGGCCGTCTTCGCGGTGGTCTCGGTCGCGCTGCTGGTCGGGGTCCGCCCGGCGCTGCGCCGCCGGCTGCACGTCGAGCTCGACTCCGGCGGCCACAACCCGGTCGGCGTGACCGGTCTGGTGATCGAGCGGGTCCACCGGGACGGCGGCCAGATCAAGATCGACGGGGAGCTCTGGTCGGCGCGCTCGCTGGAACACGAGCGGGTCTTCGAGCCGGGTGAGCGGGTCACCGTGATGCAGCTGTCCGGGGTCACCGCCGTGGTGTCGGCCGAGCTGTGACACGTCCATGAGAGAGCTTGGGGAGAGACGATGCTCGAGCTGAATTCGATCGCGCTGCTGGTCGGCGGCCTGATCGTGCTGCTGGTGATCGTGACGGTGGTCAAGTCGGTGCAGATCATCCCGCAGGCCTCGGTGGCGATCGTGGAGCGGCTCGGCCGGTACAAGGGCACCAAGGAGGCCGGGCTGGCGTTCCTGGTGCCGTTCGTGGACAAGGTCCGCCAGCGGGTGGACCTGCGCGAGCAGGTGGTCACCTTCCCGCCGCAGTCGGTGATCACCCAGGACAACCTCACGGTGCACGTCGACACCGTCGTCTACTACAAGGTGATCGATCCGAAGTCCGCGCTGTACGGGGTCGAGAGCTACATCCTCGGTGTCCAGAACGTCACCACCACCACGCTGCGCAACGTGGTCGGCGGCATGAGCCTGGAGGGCACCCTGACCTCCCGGGGCCAGATCAACAGCGTGCTGCGCGGCGAGCTGGACGAGGCCACCGGCCGCTGGGGTATCCGGATCAACCGGGTGGAGATCAAGTCGATCGACCCGCCGCTGTCCATCCAGGACTCGATGGAGCGGCAGATGAAGGCGGACCGGGAGAAGCGCGCGATGATCCTCACCGCCGAGGGCCAGCGGGAGGCGGCGATCAAGGCGGCCGAGGGCCAGAAGCGTGCGCAGATCCTGTACGCCGAGGGCGCCAAGCAGGCCGCGATCCTGGGCGCCGAGGCCGAGCGGCAGTC
>DASYLM010000236.1:0-26605 GCA_036009565.1 Pseudonocardia sp.
CCCGCTCCGGCGGGGCAACTTCGAGGGAGGCTCTACAACTAAGGCCCAGCTCCGATGTGGACACCACCTGAGCTGGGCCTTCGCCGTGAGAGCGGATGACGGGAATCGAACCCGCGTTCTCAGCTTGGGAAGCTGACGTTCTACCATTGAACTACATCCGCGCTGCCTTGCGGTTGCCGAGCTTAGCACCACGACCGGTACGTCCATCGGAGTGACCACCGAACGCCGGGCACACCCCCGGGTGCCGGATCGACGGCTGAGCACGCGCACGGCATGGTGGGCCGCTCAAGCTCTAGTCGGCGAGCTCCCCGTCGGCGAAAGGGACCCGATGACCCTGTTCAACCCAGCCGCGTCGGGCGGCGACGGCCCAGTGCACGACGTGCTTCTCGTGGCGGGAAGCCGAGCAGAGGCGGCGCGGTTGGCGCCGGTGGTGACCGCGATGGTCCGGGCCGGCCGGATCGAGCCGGTGCCGGTGGCCGCCGGCCAGGACCCGATGGCGGTGCACGACGCGCTGGAGGGCATGGGGGTGCCGGCGGCGGTCACCCTGCTGCTCGGGGAGCCACCGCACAGCCAGGTGGCGGCCGCCGCGGCTCTGGCCGTCCGCCTGGACGAGCTGATGGTCGACCGGGACCCGTCGGCGGTGTTGCTCTCCGGTGGCGGGATCACCGCGGTGATCGCGGCACAGGTGGCGTTCTGGCGGCAGATCCCGGTGGTCTACCTGGAGCACGGGGCCGACGTCGACTCCTGCCCGTTCCCCGAGGGCGGCAACCAGCGGGTGATCAGCCAGCTGACGTCGCTGTTCCTCCGGTGCGGCCGGCAGACCTCGCAGACCATGCCGAACGGCGGCCCGAACACCATCGTCGTCGGCGACACGATGGCCGCGGCCGGGCTGACCGACCGGAAGCTGGCCGCCCTGGCCGAGCGGGCCAGGCAGGGCGAGGTCCGGATTGCGCTGCTGGACGCCGCCGCCGCGCCGGTCGTGGCGGCCACCCCGGGGCTGCTGGCCAGCCATCCGGACGTGGAGGTGGTGTTCATCGGGCTGCCCGCCGACGCCGAGCTGGTCGGGCACGCGCGCGTGACCGTGCTGGCGCATTCGGCGCTGCCGGACGTGGTGGGCATGCTGGCGGTCAGCACGCTGGGGGTGACCGACCGGCGCTACGTCGAGCGGGAGGGCCTCGACTTCGGCTTACCGACGCTGCTGGTCGAGCGCGCCCGGCACCCCGACCTCGTCCCCGGCTCGATCCCCGCCGACCCGGCCGCCGTGCTGACCGCCATGGCACAGCTGCTGGCCGCCTACCCGCACGGTCGGAGCCGGCACGCCGACCCGACCGCCGCCGGGCGGGCCGAGCACGCGCTGGCCTGGATGTTCGGCCTCGAAGCCAACCCGACGCCGACCTCGGCGGCGGGGGCCACAGGGCAGTCCAGCTCGTCGGCGCCCGGCACCGAGGACTGATCCGGGCGCGCACCGAGCCGCCGCCGGGTGCCGCTGAGCCACTCGCTAGGGTGACGTTGTGCTGCTGTCGGACGGTGACCTGCGCAAGGAGATCGAGGCCGGGCGTCTGTTGCTCGACCCCTGGGATGCCGACATGCTCCAGCCGTCCAGCGTCGACGTCCGGCTGGACCGGCATTTCCGGGTGTTCCAGAACTCCCGCTACACCCACATCGACCCGAGGCAGCAGCAGGACGAGCTGACCACGCCGGTCGAACCGGCTGGCGACGACCCGTTCGTGCTGCACCCGGGCGAGTTCGTGCTCGGCTCGACGTACGAGTCGGTCGGGCTGCCGGACGACCTGGCCGGCCGGCTGGAGGGCAAGTCCAGCCTGGGTCGGCTCGGCCTGCTGACGCATTCCACGGCCGGCTTCATCGACCCCGGGTTCAGCGGCCACATCACCCTCGAGCTGTCCAACGTGGCCAACCTGCCGATCACGCTCTGGCCGGGCATGAAGATCGGCCAGCTGTGCCTGTTCCGGCTCTCCAGCCCGTCGGAGAACCCGTACGGCACCGCACGGGCCGGCTCCCGGTACCAGAACCAGCGCGGCCCGACCCCATCCCGCGCGTACCTGAACTTTCACCGGGTGGATACCCGCCGAGGCTGACCCGCTGGAGCGAACCTGAGAATGTCCCGGTGCGGTCACGTGCCGGGCGCGCGCGTCGGGATTACCTTGGTTTGTTGATGGACGAACAACCCACCACCAGGTCAGGAGCCCCGCCCGGTCAGCGCGCCGAGCGAGGGTTCCGCCGTTTCGTCGCCATCGGTGACAGCACCACCGAGGGCATGGACGACCCGTCCCCCACCGGCGGGTACCGGGGCTGGGCCGACCGGCTGGCGGACCGGCTGGCCACCCTGGAGCCGGACTTCAGGTACGCCAACCTGGCCGTCCGGGGCCGCTACGCCGCCGAGGTCAGAGCTGAGCAGCTGGCACCGGCGCTGGCCCTGCGGCCCGATCTGGTCAGCGTCATCGCCGGGGTCAACGACCTGCTCCGGACGCGTTGCGACCTGGCCGAGCTGATCGGGCACCTGGACGCGATGTACGCGGCCTCGGCCGCCACCGGGGCGACCGTGCTGACCATCACCCAGCCGAACCCGGTCGCGGTGCAGCGGATGGCCAGACCGGTGCAGCGCCGGTTGTACGCGTACAACGAGGAACTACGGGTCAGCGCTGCCCGGCACGGGGTGTTGGTGGTCGACTTCGAGCGGATGCCGGCGGCCACGCACCCGCTGTTCTGGAGCGTCGACCGACTGCACCTGAACTCCCTCGGCCACACCCGGATGGCCGCGACGATCGCTGTCGCTCTCGGCCTGCCTCCGGTCGTCGGTGACCCCGGCGTGGGAGAAGGCATGGAGCTGCCGTCACCGCCGGTGCTGACCCGGCGTGAGGCGCTCACCCGGGACGTGACCTGGCTCGGCGAGTACTTCGCGCCCTGGCTGTGGCGATACGTGCGCGGGCGCTCCGCCGGGGACGGGCTGATCGCCAAACGCCCGGAACTGACTGCTCTTGCCCGGCAGTCCGAGGATGCCTCCAGCTGACCGCTGGCAGGGCGGGCCCGGGCTCTGCCCGGAGGACGGGTTGTCCGGGGCTGGCTCGGCCGGCGGCGGCGTGCCCGGCGGGCTCGGCCGGGGGCGGCGTGCCCGGCGGGCCTCGGCGACCGGCCCGCATGTTCTCGACCAGGGCATTTCATGGTCAACTCAACGTATTTCTTGTTTGATCATGATTGTGACCAGAACTATGTTGAGTTGACCATGAGACGTACTCTGCGGTGGGTGCTCGGGTAGACCGCCCGCGGTTCGGGCACGACGCGGCGCGCCCGGGCGTACCGCGGTGCGCCGCGCGGTTCGGCGACCTGGTTCTAGGCTGCCCGGGTGACAGCGTTTCAGCGGACGCCGGTGCCGGGCCGGCGGCGTTGGCCCATCCGGGTGCTCGCCGGGCTGATCCTGTTGGCGGCGATCGGGCTGCTCTGGCCGTTCGCGGATTGGTCCTGGTGGCCGGTCGTGGCCGGCCTCGGGGTGTTGGTCCTGCTCTACCTGCTGCGCCTGGACCGGCTGCTGCTCGGCTGGGCACCACATCTCGCCGGGCTGGTCGTCGTGGTGCTGATGGCCGCCCGCAGCGACCCGTGGGCCTGGGGCCTGGCCGCCGGTATCGCCGTGACCGGCGTCGGTCTGGCCCGGCTGCCGGACCGGCGGGTAGTGATCGCCGGCGGTGGTCTGGTGTTGGTGTTCGGCCTCGCCTACGGCGTCGCGCACTACCGGACGGCGGCGCAGCGGCACACCGAGCAGGCCCAGGCCGACGCCCAGTACCTGTCCAGCAGGTCGGCGCTTCGCCCGGAGCTGCTGATGTTCACCGTCACGCAGGACATCGCGGTCGGCGAGGACGTGCGGCTGTGCAGCCTGCTCGGCTCGCCGGCGGGCGCCCAGCTCGCCGCGTCGGCGGGTGCGCCGGACTGCCCGGCGGCGGTCCACCAGCTGCGGGCCCAGGTGGTCGACCAGAACGCCTACCGCAGCCCTCGGCTGCCGACCGGCTCGATCGTCAAGCAGGGTGACACGGCGACGGTCGACGGGTGTCGGGCCAGCTGGCCCTCGGCCGGAACCGCGCCGGGGCCGCTGCCCGGTCAGTTCACGATGCGCCGCTTCGACCAGGACCGCTACCTGGTCACCGGCTACACGCCCTGCCGCTGAGCCAGCGGCAGGGCGGGCGGCACGGGTCAGCTCTCGGCGGGCTTGTCCGCCGGTTCGGACGCCGACGTCGCGCCGGGCTTCTCGACCGGCTCGGATTCCGACGGCTTCGGCGCACTGCCGTTCGCCTTGCCGTTGGTGTGCGGGTCGCCGCGCTTGACCGAGCTCAGCAGCATCTGGGACACGTCGAGCACCTGGACGTCCTCGCCGACCCCTTCGCTCTGCTTCTCGGTCAGCCCGTCGGTGAGCATGGTGCGGCAGAACGGGCAGCCGGTGGCGATCTGCTTGGCCTCGGTCGCCAGCGCCTCCTCGGTACGGGCCATGTTGACCCGCTTGCCGATCTTCTCCTCCATCCACATCCGCGCACCGCCGGCGCCGCAGCACATCGAGCGGTCGGCGTGGCGGGGCATCTCGGTCAGCTGGGCACCGGCCGCGCCGACCAGCTCACGCGGCGGTGAGTAGACGCCGTTGTGCCGCCCCAGGTAGCAGGGGTCGTGGTAGGTGACGTCCGGGCCGGTGCCGGCCGCCTCGGCGACGGGTACCAGCTTGCCCTCGCGGACCAGCTTGTTCAGCAGCTGCGTGTGGTGCACGACCTCGTAGTGCCCGTCCAGCTGCGGGTACTCCCGGCCGAGGGTGTTCATGCAGTGCGGGCAGGTGGTGACGATCTTGCGCTTGCCCGGCTCGCGGCCCTCGAAGACGGAGTTGAGCACCTCGACGTTCTGCTGGGCGAGCATCTGGAAGACGAACTCGTTGCCGGCCCGGCGCGCCGGGTCGCCCGTGCAGGTCTCCTCCGGACCGAGCACCACGTAGCCGACGCCGGCCCGGTGCAGCAGCTCCGCGGTCGCCTTGACGGTCTTCTTGGCGTTGTCGTCGTAGGCGCCGGCGCAGCCGACCCAGAACAGGTACTCGGTGTCCTCGGACAGCTCCCCGTCAAAGACCGGCACCTCGAAGTCCAGGCCCTTGGTCCACTCGAGCCGGTCCTTGGCGTTCTGGCCCCAGGGATTGCCCTTGTTCTCCAGGTTGCGGAACAGCACGCCCAGCTCGGTCGGGAACTCCGACTCGATCAGCACCTGGTGCCGGCGCATGTCGATGATGTGGTCGACGTGCTCGATGTCCACCGGGCACTGCTCGACGCAGGCGCCGCAGCTGGTGCACGACCACAGCACGTCCGGGTCGATCACGCCACCCTGCTCGAGGGTGCCCACGAGCGGACGCAGCGCCTGCTCGGGACCGGATCCGGTGACCCGGGGGAACCCGGCCTCGGGCACCGCGTGCCCCTTCTCCTCGTCGCCGAGCTCGATCGCGCCCTCTTCGGGCATGTCCTTGCCGCCGATCAGGTACGGGGCCTTGGCGAAGAGGTGGTCCCGCAGGTCCATGATCACCAGCTTGGGGGACAGCGGCTTGCCGGTGTTCCACGCCGGGCACTGGCTCTGGCATCGCCCGCACTCGGTGCAGGTGGCGAAGTCGAGCATGCCCTTCCAGGTGAAGTCCTCGATCTTGCCCCGACCGAAGACGTCGTCCTCGCCCGGATCCTCGAAGTCGATCGGCTTGCCGCCCGACTCCATCGGCAGCAGCGGGCCGAGCCCCTTGGGCAGGCGCTTGGCCGCGACGTTGATCGGCGCCACGAAGATGTGCAGGTGCTTGGAGTACAGCACGATGATCAGGAACGCCAGCATCACGCCGATGTGCAGGACCAGCCCGATGGCCTCCAGTACCGCCAGCGCGCCGGTCGACAGGCCGCTGAACAGGTGGCCGATGCCGAGCGAGACGTACGCGCCGGACGTGTACGGGAAGTTCCCGGCCGCCGCCTCGACACCGCGGAAGAAGAACAGCGTCCAGATCACGTTGAAGATCATGAACAGGATGAACCAGGCCGGGCCGGTGTGTGAGCCGTAGAACCGCGACTCGCGCTGGCGCCGGTCCGGGGCCTGGCGGATCCGGATGACGGTGAACACCGCCAGCGAGATCAGCACCATCACCGCGATGAAGTCCTGCAGGAAGCCCAGCGCCGCCCAGCGCCCGACGAGCGGGATGTGGAACTTCTCGTCGAACAGTGCGCCGTAGGCCTCGATGTAGACCGTGAGCAGGATGATGAAGGCCCACATGGTGAACAGGTGCGCCATCCCGGGCACGGTCCACTTCAGCAGCTTGCGCTGGCCGAGCACCTCGACGAACTGGGTGCGCAGCCGCGCGCCCAACTCGTCGGAGCGGTCGTGCGCCGGCTGGCCCGAGCTGATCAGGCGGTAGAGCCACCACGCCCGCCGGCCGGCGATGGCCAGCACGATGACCGTCACACCTAGGCCGATCACCATTCGCGCGATCACGGTTTGTTCCTCCCGGTATGTGTTGCCGGTGAAGGGTAGACCCGGCGGGAGCAGGGCGCTTGGGATGCCACGCGCTACGGTCAATGAAGCTACTGGACGGTAACAACGAGGGAGTGATAGCGCGGCGTGGCGTGGCTCAGATAACGCCATTCCTTCGTACGGACGCAGCGCGGGGGTCGTTAGGTAGCCGTCGCTCACTCTAATGGGCGACGGTTTGCCCGACTGGTGCCTACATTCCGCATACCGCCGCCGGGTCTCGGCCGGTCGTCCTAGGATTCGACAGGTCAGCGTGTTCTACTCGTCACCGGCCGAGTGGCAGGCGTCGCCCGGTCGGGCGGTCAGCCCCCCGAGCGGGCCGGGTGGAGGCGCTTGTATCGCCGGCGCAGTACACGTGAGGAGCCGTCATGACCAGCCTGTTCGCCACCGCGGCCGGGGGTTACCGCTGGCTGGCCCAGGACAAGCAGTTCGGCACCGGTGGTCTGCAGAGCTTCATCCAGAGCAACATCATCCCGCTCCTGCTGCTCGCGATCGCGGTCATCCTGCTGTGGATCGGCGGCCGGGGCGACAACGCCGGTGTGGCGCGGCGCAGCGTCGGGCTGGTCGTCGGGCTGGTTGCACTCGGTATCGCGGTATCCGGCAAGGCGGCCGACGTCGGCAAGTTCCTGGCCAGCCTCATTGTCGGGTGAGCGAGTGAAATCACACCCCGACAACGATTCGCGCCCGCCCGGTGTGTACCCGGCGGGCGTTCGACGTCTGTGGGTTCAGGTGCCTTATCCTGTGCCGCTCGGGCGGGCGCTGCGAGGTGACCGCGATGCGGGTGCGAACTGATGACGAGATCTACCGGATCGACCAGGTGTGGCTGGGGCCCCCTCGGGCCACCTTCCCCTGGCGGGCGACCTATGCCAGCTACCTGGTCGGTTTCCTGATCTTCATCGCCGTGCTGTTCGTGCAGCGCCGGATCGGCATCTCGTTCAACATCCTGCCCACCGCATGGGCGCTGGTGATCACCGTGGCGCTCACCAGGGTGATTTCCCGCAAGGTCAATTACGAGAAGGGTGTAGTGCACCTCTTCGAGCACTTCTGGCACGAGGTCACCGGTCCCCGCGAGCGGACCGCGCACCAGGGCGGTCGGGTGCGCACCAGTCACGTCCGGGTCCGCCGCGCGGTGCCGCGCCGCCACCGGGGAGGGCGCTGATGTTCGGCGGCAGACAGTCCGGGACCGGGCGCGCCCCCAAGCCGGCGAGGGCCGCCCGCCCGGCCCGCCAGCCCCAGCGCCAGCCTCCGCCGAAGCCGCTCAAGCCGCCGAAGCCGAAGGTGGCCCGGTCGCGGGCCGGCGAGTCCGCCGCGCCGCGCTACGAGTCGGCGATCAACCTGCGCTCCATCGACGGCCACCTCACCCGCACCGGCACCCAGGTGATGGCCTGGTACCGCCTCGCCCCGCAGGCCTGGAGCTTCCGCAGCGACAACCAGCGGGAGCTGCTCATCCACCAGATCGCCGCGCAGCTGGGCGAGCTGCAGGGCCGCTGGCTGCACCTGCGGGTCACCACCCGGCCGTACCCGGTGCACATGTGGGCCGAGGCGTTCGACCACAACGCGCTCGGCCGCCCGCCGGACGTGGCCGGCGCGATGGGCTGGGACGGCTTCCTGGAGGGCGAGCAGCGCCACCTGATGGGGCTGTCCATGTCCGACAAGGAGGTGTTCCTCGGCGTCGAGATCTCCGGCCGGGGCACCCTGGACCGCTGGGTGGAGCGGGCCGCGCCGGTGCTCGGCAAGCTGGTGCCCGGCGCGGTGGCCGCTGAGCTGGCCGCCCTCGAGTCCGAGGTGCGCCACGTCAACGACCTGGTCGCGGGCACCGGGCTGGACGCGGTGCCGGCCCTGGCCGACGACATGGCCTGGCTGATGCACCGGTCCTGCTCGCTCGGGCTGCCGGCGCCGCGCACCCTCGCTGTGACCCCCGGCGGGCACTCGGCCGGTCGCTGGGAGACCGAGGACCTGGCCGCCTTCACCGACGGCGTCGAGCTGCACCAGGAGCCGTACGCGCCGACCGTGCGGGTGGTCGGGCGGCTGCGTAGCCAGACCGTCACCCGGCATGTCGCGGTGCTCTCCATCGGGCTGATGGACGGGCTGCGCATCCCCGAGGTGGACGACCCGTGGATGCAGCGCAGCGACCGGCTGAGCTTCCCGGTGGAGTGGTCCGCCCGGATGTACATCCGTCGCCCCGAGGAGGTGACCGGGGAGCTGCAGCGCCAGATGGGCAAGGTGCGCAGCCAGATCCGGCACTACACCCACGACCACGACCTCGACCCGCCGATGTCGCTGGCGCGCCAGGCCGACCGGGTGCTGGAGATCGAGGACGAGCTGTCCAGCGGGCTGACCCAGACCAACACCCGGCTGTACGGCTGGTGGCGGGTTGCGGTGGCCGGCCGCGACGAGGCGGAGGCGGTCTCCCGCGCGCAGCAGCTGCTGGAGATCTACCGGCCCAAGGTGTCCATCGAGCACCCCGAGGCGCAGTACCGCTACGCCCGCGAGTTCATCCCGGGCGAGCCGCTGGCCTCGAGTGCCTACCGCCGCCGGGGTTCGGTGAGCTGGGCCGCCGCGGCGGTGCCGGCCGCCACCGCCGCCGTCGGCGACCGGCGGGGCATCATGCTCGGCGAGACCTGCACGGCCACCCGCCGCCCGGTGGCCTGGGACCCGTGGCTGGCGCAGGAGGTGCGCCGCGCCTCCGGGTTGACGGCGGTCGTGGGCGGTTTGGGGAGCGGGAAATCGTTCCTGACCGGGCTGATCGTCTACAAGACGCTGCGCGCCGGCGCCCAGTGGACCGTGCTCGACCCGTCCGGCCCGCTCGCCGAGCTGACCAGGCTGCCCGAGCTCGCGCCGTTCTCCCGGCACATCAACCTGCTGCGCGCCGACCCGGGCATCCTCAACCCGTACCGGGTGGTGGCCGAGCCGAAGCTGGAGCACTTCCTCGAGGAGGAGGACGCGGACCGCGCCTGGCGCCGCGAGCGCTCGCTCGCCGCGGCCACCCGGCGCCGGTTGGTGCTCGACGTACTCACCGGGCTGCTGCCGTTCGACGTGTCCCGGCTGCCGCACACCCGGATCGTGCTGCTGCGCGCGGTGCGCGAGGTCGGCGGGTCGCCGGACCGCAACCCGGCGCAGGTGATCGACGTGCTGCGCCGGCACGCGCGCGACGGCGAGGACCACGCCGGCGTGGTGGCCGACTTCCTGGAGGAGCGCCGCGAGCTGCCGCAGGCCGCGCTGCTGTTCCCGGACCAGAGCCGCGACGACCCGTGGCAGGCCGACCGGGAGTACCGGCTCACCGTGCTGACCATGCAGGGCATGACGCTGCCCCGCCCGGGCAGCCCGCGCGAGGAGTGGACCGACGGCGAGTCGCTGGCCGTGGAGCTGCTCAACCTGGCCTCCTGGCTGACCCAGCGCACCATCTACGACGCCAACCGCAACACCCGCAAGGGCGTCGCGCTGGACGAGTCGCACTTCCTCTCGCAGGTGCCCACCGGCAAGGTGCTGATCGACCGGCTGGCCCGTGACTCCCGCAAGTTCAACGTCCGGGCGCTGTTCGCCTCCCAGCTGGCCGGCGACCTGCTGCGGGTCTCCGGGTTCGCCTCGCTGGTCAACGCGGTGTTCGTCGGCCGCACGGACGACGACGAGGCGCAGACCGAGGCGCTGCGGCTGCTGCGGGTGCCCACCGGCGTCGGCTACGAGCAGATGCTGGGCACGCTGTCGCCCCGGCCGCGGCACGACGACCGCCCGGACGACACGCCGCGCCAGTTCGTCTTCGCCGACGGGCACGGCGGGGTGGAGAAGATCCGGATCGACATGGAGGCGCCACACCTGGCGCACCTGGCCGAGGCGCTGGACACCAACCCGGACGCGGCCAGGGTGTCCGCGTCGGGCCCACCCTCGCCGGCTGTCGGGCGGGGCGGCGACAACCCCGCGCTGCCGCCGAACGGCACCGGGCCGGCCGCCGTCACCGGTGCCAACGGCACCGCGCGCTCGCTGGAGAGCGGCCGGATCGTGGTCCCCAGGACCGGGAACGGGCACGGCCCGGTGGACGACGAGGGCATGGACCTGCTCGACGACCTCGACGAGCTGGATCACTCCGGCGAGGGCGTGCGGTGACCCGGGCGTGACTGCGGTGCTGCTCGTCGTCGCACTGGCGCTGGTCTTCGGCCTGCGTCGGCGCGGTGGCGACGCGCGCCGCCGGACCGGGAGCTCCCGCGCGGCCCGGGTGGCCGTGGTCGCCGGGCTGCTGGCCGGCTCGATGCTGATCGGCCTGCCCGCCTACGCCTCCCCGTTCGACTGCAAGGACGCGCCGGAGCCGGACCGGCCGGGCTCGGGACTGGTCGGCTCGCTCGACTCGGCGGTGGGTGTCGGCGAACCGGGCAGCGTCTACAACGAGGTCGGCTACGCCGGGCTGGTCTGGCACACCTACGACCTGGGCTGCGCCGGCTCGGTGGCCGACCCCTCGGTGAGTACCGACACCTGGCTCGGCAACCAGACGTTCAACCTGGCCAAGTTCGCCGTCGCCGGGGTCAACTGGGCGCACTACCTGCTGGCCGGCGGCGGCGACGTGCTGACGCCGCTGGACCAGGTGCTCACCAAGGCCACCAAGGCCATGTACGACGGCGTGTTCAGCACCTTCATCGGCCCGGCGCTGTTGCTGCTCGCGCTGATCCTGCTGATGCTGGCGTTCCGGGGTGATCTGGCCAGACAGGCGCAGCGGGCCGGGTTCGCCGCGCTCGCGCTGATGATCGGGTCCGCGGCCTACCTGGCCCCGGTGAACTGGGCGAAGGTCGCCGACGGGCTGCTGCTGGACGGCGTCACCCAGATGCAGCAGGGTTTCCTGAACGCGCTCGGCCAGGGCGATGTGAACACGCTGCCCACGGTGCTCACCGACCAGGTGATCTACAACAACTGGCTGCGCGGCGAGTTCGGGTCACCGACCGACCCCAAGGCCGCCCAGATGGGCCGCGACCTGCTGCGGGCGCAGACCTTCACCAACGACGATGTCGCCCAGGGCAAGACCCAGCCGGCCGACGTGGACGCCAAGAAGAAGGCCTTCGCCGACGTCGCCGGCAAGATGGGCGACCGCTACCCCTACTTCCAGGGCAAGTCCGGCAGCCGCATCGGTGACGGCGTGCTGGCCGTCATCGAGGCGGTCTGCATCGCGCTGTTCCAGCTGCTGTCGAAGGTGCTGGTACTGGTCGCCATGCTGATGCTGCGGCTGATCGTGATGTGCCTGCCGGCCATCGCGGTGATCGGTGTGCTGCGCCCGGACGTGCTGCCCACGGTGGCCAAGGTGGCCGGTGCCGCGCTGGTCAACACGCTGGTGGTGGGTGCGCTCGCCGGTCTGCACGCGCTTCTGGTGATCTCCCTGTTCAAACCGGACAGCGGCATCGACCTGTGGCTGGCGCTGCTCATCACCGGGGTCACCACGGTGGTGCTGTGGGCGGTGGCCCGGCCGTTCCGGCGGCTGGTGTCGATGGTGTCGCTGACCCGCGAGCAGTTCGGCGGCGTGGTGCCCGGTGCCGGCAGCGGTCCGATGTCGCAGATGTGGCGGCGGATGCGCGGCAACGAGCAGGACGAACGGCAGCAGCGCTGGTGGGAGGAGCGCCGCGCCGACGCCGGCCGCCCACCCGAGCGCGGCGAGTACCGGCCGGAGTCGGTGCAGGCCACCGCGTCCGTGGTACCCGAGCAGCGCTACGCCGGCGGCTGGCGGGCCTCGGACCGGGGTAACCAGCTGGACGGCCCCGGGGGGCGGGCGGTCAGTTCGGTCGGCTCGCGGCGGGCCCTGGGCGGCGGCGGCGGGATGGGCGCGGCCGGCGGCTTCCGCCCCGGTGGTGGCGAGCCCGGCGAGGTCGACGACCGGGTCATCTACCGGCGGCCGGACGCGCCGGTGGACCGCCCGCGCCGCCAGCCGGTGGCACCGGAACTGATCGACGGGGTGCCGGTGTACCGGATCTACCGCCCGCGCCCGATACAGCCGATCTACCCGTCCGGCGGCGGCCGTGCCGACTAGTACGGGTGTGTTCTCGACCAGCGCGTATCTGACCTGCGCGTGTCTAACCTGCGCGTATCTGACCTGCGCGTATCTGACCTGTACAGAGGTGCGAAGTGCCGATTAGGTCCCCCAAGGGGCGGGGTGCCGCGTACCGGTCCCTGTGGCAGTGGCCGCTGCGCTCACCGGCCCGGCTGATCGGTTGCCTCGTGGTGTTCGTCGCGCTCGCGCTCGCGGCGAACGCGGCGCTCGGGCTGGTGACCGGCCACACCAAGGGCCGCCCGGGCATCTTCGCCGGCCCCGACACCGGCTCGACCTCGCCGCCGGCGGCCGCCGCCCCGACCGCCGGCGCGGCGCCGCCCGCCCAGGCCACCGCGCTGCCCCCGGTACCGGAGCTGACCCCGCAGGCCCTGGCCCCGTCGCAGGCGCCGCGCGCCGCGCTCACCGCGGCCACCCGGTGGACCGAGGCCTGGGCCCGCCACCCGGCCGGCGCCACCAGCCAGAGCTGGGTCAACGGCCTGCGGCCCTACACCACCGACGAGTACCTCGGCGTGCTGTCCACGGTCGACCCGTCCAACGTGCCGGCCAGCAGGGTGACCGGGCCGGCCCGGGCCGTACTGGTGTCGCCGCGGTCGGTCCGGGTCCAGGTGCCCACCGACGCGGTCAACCTGGTGGTGCTGGTGGTGAACACCGAAGGCGCCCAGTGGAAGGTGGCCGGCTACGACCGCGCCACCGACGACCCGAACGCGGCGGGCGCTCAGCAGCCAGCTGGAGCGCCGGCGCCGGGTCGATGAGCCCGCCCAGCCCGCTGCGCAAGTTCCGGGCGCTGCGCCTGCTGCTCCCGCTGGCGGCGATCGGCGCCGCGCTGCTGCTGTTCCTCGGTGTCGGCCTGATCATCAGCTTCGGCGGTCTCGGCGGCCGGGGCGCGATCAGCCCGTGCGGCGCCCCGCCGGGGGCCATCGCGGACAGCTCGGTGACGCCGAGGGTCACCAACGCCGCCCAGCTCACCGACGAGCAGCGGCAGAACGCGTCGGTGATCATCGGGGTTGCCAAGGGCATGAACCTGCCGCCGAAGGCGTGGGTGATCGCGCTGGCCACCGCGATGCAGGAGTCCGGGCTGCGCAACCTGGGCTACGGCGACCGTGACTCGCTCGGGCTGTTCCAGCAGCGCCCGTCCCAGGGCTGGGGGAGTCCTGCGCAGGTCACCGACCCGGTGTACGCCACCACCACGTTCCTGCAGCGCCTGGTCCAGGTGCCCGGTTGGGACCAGCTGGCGGTGACGGACGCCGCGCAGACCGTCCAGCGCTCGGCGTTCCCGGACGCCTACGCGCGGTGGGAGGGGCTGGCCGCGCAGCTGGTGCAGACCCTCGGCGACGTCGCTGACCCGCTGGGCTGCGGGATCGGCGCGGCGAACCTGCCCGAGGGCGTGGTGCGCACCGCGATCACCTTCACGCTCGCCGAGGTGGGCAAGCCGTACGTGTGGGGCGCGACCGGCCCGAACGCCTACGACTGCTCGGGGCTGATGCTGCGCGCGTTCCAGGCCGCCGGGATCTACCTGCCCCGGGTGTCCCGCGAGCAGTACCGGGCCGGCGGGCACGTGCCGCTGGCCCAGGCGCAGCCGGGCGACCTGCTCTTCCTGGCCACCGATCCGCACGACCCGGCGACCATCCACCACGTGATGCTCTACCTCGGCAACGGGATGATCGCCGAGGCGCCCTACAGCGGCGTCCCGGTGCGCACCCGGCCGATGGACTGGAAGAACCGCGAGCTCGTCCCGCTGGCGACCCGCCCGGGCACCGCGCCGAACCCCGCCTGAGCCCTCCGGCGCAGAATTACCCCCATGTCGAGCGACCCGTTCGCCCCTTCGTCGAGTACGGCCCCGCCACCGGCGTCGTCCACCCCGGTGCGCGACTACGCGGACCGGCCGTGCCCCGGTGCCTCGACCGACTACCTGGTGGTCCCGCGGTCGCTGGCCCAGTCGATGCCGTTGCGCTGGCAGCAGGTGTTCGTCGCGCTGCTGGCCGACCTGCACGATGCGTACCGCCAGCTGGACTGGCCGGCGTACCAGGTGGTGCCCAGCCGCCGCGAGCTGATCACCGACCTGGACGAGGACCAGCTGGCCTTCGTCGGTTACGTGGCCGACCTGGACGCCGACGGTGGGCTGATCTTCCGCGATGCCGCCGAGCAGCCGATCCCGGACGCGCACGCCACCCGGGTGCTCGCGCCCGTCACCGACCCGATCCCGCCGGCCTCGGCCGGTCGGATCGAGCCGCGCCCCGCCGACGACCGGGTCTGAGCGCCCGCCGGAAAATTCGCCGGCGCCGGGAACAGATCCGGCCGGTCGGTCGTTGTGCAGCTCGACAGGGTTGAGTGTGTGAGGCTCAAGACTGAAGTTGACGATCTCGGGCCGCTCACTCAAACTTGAGTCATAGCAACTCAAGCATGACTGGATAGATTGGCTGGGAGGACAACCACTATGGCTCGTGCGGTCGGAATCGACCTCGGGACCACCAACTCCGTCGTCGCCGTCCTCGAGGGTGGCGAGCCGACGGTCATCGCGAACTCCGAGGGTTCGCGCACCACGCCTTCGGTCGTGGCCTTCGCCCGCAACGGCGAGGTGCTGGTCGGCCAGTCGGCGAAGAACCAGGCTGTCACGAACGTGGACCGGACCATCCGGTCGGTCAAGCGCCACGTCGGCACCGACTGGTCCACCGACGACATCGACGGCAAGAAGTACACCGCGCAGGAGATCAGCGCGCGGGTGCTGCAGAAGCTCAAGCGGGACGCCGAGGCGTACCTGGGCGAAGAGATCGTCGACGCGGTCATCACCGTGCCGGCCTACTTCGAGGACGCCCAGCGCCAGGCCACCAAGGAGGCCGGCCAGATCGCCGGCCTGAACGTGCTGCGGATCGTGAACGAGCCGACCGCGGCGGCGCTGGCCTACGGGCTGGACAAGGGCGAGAAGGAACAGACCATCCTGGTCTTCGACCTCGGTGGCGGCACGTTCGACGTGTCCCTGCTGGAGATCGGCGAGGGCGTGGTCGAGGTCAAGGCGACCAACGGCGACAACCACCTCGGTGGCGACGACTGGGACGAGCGGGTCATCAGCTGGCTCGTCGAGAAGTTCAAGGCCGCCCAGGGCATCGACCTGACCAAGGACAAGATGGCCATGCAACGGCTGCGTGAGGCCGCTGAGAAGGCCAAGATCGAGCTGTCCAGCAGCAACAGCGCGACGATCAACCTGCCGTACATCACGGTCGACGCGGAGAAGAACCCGCTGTTCCTGGACGAGACGCTGTCCCGCGCCGAGTTCCAGCGGATCACCTCCGACCTGCTGGACCGCACCCGCGCCCCGTTCAACCAGGTGGTCAAGGACGCCGGCATCTCGGTCGGCGCGATCGACCACGTGGTGATGGTCGGTGGCTCCACCCGGATGCCCGCCGTCACCGAGCTGGTCAAGGAGCTCACCGGCGGCAAGGAGCCCAACAAGGGCGTCAACCCCGATGAGGTCGTCGCGGTCGGCGCGGCTCTGCAGGCCGGCGTGCTGCGCGGCGAGGTCAAGGACGTCCTGCTGCTCGACGTCACCCCGCTGTCCCTGGGTATCGAGACCAAGGGCGGCGTGATGACCAAGTTGATCGAGCGCAACACGACCATTCCGACGAAGCGCTCGGAGATCTTCACCACGGCGGACGACAACCAGCCGTCGGTGCAGATCCAGGTCTTCCAGGGCGAGCGCGACATCGCCGCCTACAACAAGAAGCTCGGCATGTTCGAGCTCACCGGCCTGCCGCCGGCCCCCCGGGGTCTGCCGCAGATCGAGGTCTCCTTCGACATCGACGCGAACGGCATCGTGAACGTCTCCGCGAAGGACCTCGGCACCGGGAAGAGCCAGGCCATGACGATCACCGGCGGGTCCGCTCTCGGCAAGGACGAGATCGACCGGATGATGCGTGACGCCGAGCAGCACGCCGACGAGGACAAGAAGCGCCGCGACGAGGCCGAGGTCCGCAACCAGGCCGAGACGCTCGTCTACCAGACCGAGAAGTTCGTCAAGGACAACGACGAGAAGCTCCCGGCCGAGGTCAAGGACGACGTGAACGGCGCGCTCGGCGAGGCGCAGGAAGCGCTCAAGGGCACCGACACCGACGCCATCAAGGCGGCGATGGAGAAGCTGGCCACCGAGTCCCAGAAGCTGGGCGCCGCGCTGTATCAGCAGCAGGGTGCCGAGGGCGGCCCGGCCGGTCCGGGTGCCCCGGGTGCCGCCGGTGCGGAAGCCGGTTCGGATGACGTGGTCGACGCCGAGATCGTGGATGAGGACGATAAGAAGTGAGCGACGAGCAAAGTGGTACCGAGTACGGCCGGGACACCCGGCCCGATCGCGGTCCCGCCGAGCCCGAGCGGGTCGTGGTGCGTGACCGGCGGCGGATCGACCCGCTGACCGGTGAGGTCCGGTCGCCGGAGGGTGCAGAGTCGCCCGCCGGCGCCGGCGCCGGCCCCGGCGTGCCCGGGCCGGAGGCGGCCCAGGCCGCGCCGGACCCGGCCGAGCAGAAGCTGGCGGAGCTGTCCGCCCAGCTGGACGAGCGCACGGCCGACCTGCAGCGGGTCAGCGCCGAGTACGCCAACTACCGGCGCCGGACCGACCGGGACCGGGAGGCGATCACGGTGGCGGCCCGGGCCCAGGTGGCCGGGGAACTGCTCACCGTGCTCGACGACGTGGTCCGCGCCGAGGCGCACGGCGACCTCACCGGCGCGTTCAAGTCGGTGGCCGACAAGCTGGTCAGCGCACTGAACAAGATCGGGCTGACCCCGTTCGGCACGGAGGGCGACGAGTTCGACCCGTCCGTGCACGAGGCGGTGCAGCACACCATGTCGCACGACGTCACCGGACCGACGGTGACTGCCGTGCTGCGGCCGGGCTACCGGCTGGGTGAGCGGTTGCTGCGCCCGGCGATGGTGGCCGTGACCGACCGCGACCCGGATGCCGGCCCGGTGCCGGAGCGGCCCTCGGACGACGGAGCCGAACACGAAGGCAACAGCCAAAACTAGATCGAGAGGGGGCGCCCGGTGACCGAGCGGGACTGGATCGAGAAGGACTTCTACGCCGAGCTGGGCGTCTCCTCCGACGCATCCGCCGACGACATCAAGAAGGCGTACCGGAAGCTGGCACGCACCTTGCACCCGGACAAGAACCCAGGTGACGCGAAGGCGGAGGCCAGGTTCAAGTCGGTGGGGGAGGCCTACTCGGTGCTCTCCGACACCGAGAAGCGCAAGCAGTACGACGAGACCAGGCGACTGTTCCGCTCCGGTGGCGGCGCGGGTGGCGGCTTCGGCGGCTACGGCGCGGGCACCGGGGGCTTCGGCACCGGCGCGGGCGCCGACTTCAACCTGGACGACATTCTCAACCGGACCGGCGGCGCCAGGGCCGGCGGCGGTGCCGGCGGCCTCGGTGACCTGTTCGGTGGCCTCTTCGGTGGCGCCGGGCGGGGCGGCACCCGGTCGTCGGGCACGGCCCGGCGGGGCGCCGACGTGGAGAGCGAGATCCGGCTGGACTTCGCCGACGCGGTGCGCGGGGCCACGGTGGCGCTGCGGTTGACCACGCAGGGCCGCTGCAATACCTGCGGCGGCACCGGCGCCCGGGTCGGCAGCACGCCGCGAGCGTGCCCGACCTGCGACGGCGTCGGCCTGGTCACCCGCAACCAGGGTGCGTTCGCGTTCTCCGAGCCGTGCCGGGACTGCCGGGGAACCGGTCGGATCATCGACGAACCGTGCCCGGAGTGCGGCGGCGAAGGGGTCACCCCGCGCACCCGCACGCTGAACGTGCGGATCCCGGCCGGGGTGACCGACGGCAAGCGGATCCGGATCAAGGGCCAGGGCGAGCCCGGTCGCGGCGGTGCACCCGCCGGCGACCTGTTCGTCCTGGTGCACGTGAACCCGGACCAGCTGTTCGGCCGCTCCGAGCGCAACCCGGACGACCTCACCCTGCGGGTGCCGGTCACGTACCCGGAGCTCGCGCTCGGCACCACCCTGACGGTGCCCACCCTGGACGGCAAGGTCTCGCTCAAGGTGCCACCCGGCACGGCGAGCGGACGGACCTTCCGGGTGCGCGACCGGGGGGTCCGGCGGGCCAACGGCACCAGCGGTGACCTGCTGGTCACGGTCGAGGTCGCGGTGCCGAGCCAGCTGGACGAGGAGGCGACGGCCGCGCTGCGGACCTACGCCGAGTCCACCAAGTCGTTCGATCCGAGAGCCGGCCTGCTCGGTTAGCCGCACTCGCTAGGAGGGTCCTGAATGATGCCGCTCGTCGCGAGCGGTGATCCAGTCGGATGCGTCGCAAGGCTCTGTCGTCTTCGGAGTGGCCGATACCGTTGTTGTATCGGCCGCGACGACAACGCCGCGAGGCGCCGACTGGGCGCCGCGCAGCAGAGCATGCATTGTTCAGGGCGCTCCTAGCCGTGGAAACGAGGTGATGAGATGACCACGCAGGACCGCCCCGGCCAGGCGTCGGGACTGCCACCGGGTACCGACCTGGACTCACCCATCTTCGTCATCTCGGTGGCCGCCGAGCTCGCCGGGCTGCACGCCCAGACGCTGCGCGGCTACGACCGGTTGGGGCTGGTCAGCCCCGGCCGGTCGGCCGGCGGTGGCCGTCGCTACTCCGCCAGGGACATCGCCCTGCTGCGTGAGGTGCAGCGGTTGTCCCAGGACGAGGGCGTCAACCTCGCCGGTGTGAAGCGGATCATCGAGCTGGAGCGGACCGTCGACGAGCTGCGCACCCAGATCGGTGCGCTACTGGACGAGTTGGCCGCCGCGCGGGCCGCCGGGGAGCAGGCCGCCGCGAGCGTGCACGCCTCGTACCGCCGTGACCTGGTCCCGGTGAAGCAGCACACCACGATCGCGGTCTGGCGACCCACCCCCAAGCAACCCCCACAGCGCTGACGCGAGAGCACCGAGGTGGCCGCCGAGAGTCTCTGGTGGCCGGCGTAGTGAGGCGCGCGCCGCAACGTCGAGCACCGAGGTGGCCGGCGTCGCGAGGCGCGCGCCGCAACGTCGAGCACCGAGGTGGCCGGCGTCGTGAAACGCGCGCCGCAACGTCGAGCACCGAGGTGGCCGGCACAGACCCAGTACAGCCCGCACAGAGGTTGCAGAGTCTGTGCGGCCTGCACTGGGTCTGTGCGGGCCGGATCGAGACGCGCGTCAGTCCATCGTGAAGGGGTCGTAGCGGATCTGGTCGAGGGGGGTGCCGGCGACGAGCATCCGGGACACCGTGGCCCGCACCATCGCCGGTGAGCCACAGACCAGCACGTCGTGGTCCTTCCAGGCGCCGTAGCGGGTCACCACGTCGGCGAGGGTGCCGGACTCGGCCCCCGCTCCGTCGTCGTCCTGCTCCACGACCGGGACCACACTCAGCCACGGGTTGGTGTAGGACAGCTGGCGCAGGCTGCCGAAGTCGTACAGCTCGTCCCAGTTCTTGCCGCCCACGAACACCTCGGTGCGCGGATTGTCAGGGTGTTGCGACATCTCGTCCAGGATCGCCTTGATCGGTGCCATCCCGGTACCGCCGGCGATCATCAGCTGGCTGCGGCCGGACTGCCGGTTCGCGGCCATCCGGCCCATCGGCGGACCGATCCGCCAGGTGTCGCCGCGCTGGGTGTGCGCCACGATCGCCCGACTCACCCAACCGCCCTCGACCGCGCGCACGTGAAACTCGATCACGCCGTCCTGCCGGGGCGCGTTGGCCGGCGAGAGGTAACGCCACAGCCGGGGCCGCCGGGGCGTTTCCACACTCAGGTACTGGCCGGCCTGGTACGGGATGGGTTGCCCGGTCTGGATCTGGACCATGGCGACGTCCCAGCTCAGGCGGCGGTGCCCGACCACCCGGCCGAGCCAGGAGGCCGGCCCGCGCTCGGCCTCGGCGGAGGTGCGCATGGCTTCGGCGATCAGGCCGTAGGCGTCGGTCCAGGCCTTGGCCACCGGCGGGATCCAGGCGTTGCCGAGGTAGTGCTCGAGGGCGCTGAGCAGCGCGTAGCCCACCGCGTCGTAGTGCTGGGCGATGACGCCGAACTTGCGGTGGTCGCGGCCGAGCTGGCCGAGGAACGGGATCAGGTCGTTGGGGCGGTCGACCATCTGCACCACGTGCACCAGGGCCCGCAGCAGTCGGCTGCGCTGGATCTGCATGTTGGCCGGGAAGAGCTCCCGGGTGGTCGGCGCGTGCTGGAACAGCACCGCGTAGAAGTGCTTGGCGAGATCATCGGCCTGCGCCTCGACCTCGGTCCAGCTGTTCCGGATGATCGTGACCATCTCGGAGGCGCGTTCCTGGGTCGGCTGGACCTGGGGGAGATCTGTCAGCAGTGGTTGGGCGGTCATCGCAGGCGGCTGGCTCTCTCCTCGGGAAGCGGCAACGGTTCGGGGTCGCGCCGGTCTATCGGGGTTGACCGTCCGGTACCGCGACGCAAGAACGTCTCACTAAACGATCACTGTGCCCTTCACTCTTTCGGGCGGTGGGGGATGGCCGATAATAGTGGCTGGCCGGACCGCCGAGTGCAGAGGGTGGCACTTTCCGGCCCCGAACGTCACGACCTGGCCCTTCCGTGGCACCGTATCGAGCGTGCCGTTCGACACAACGTTTCGCTCTGTGATCGCCAACGGGTTGGCCGGTGTTACCCCCGCGGCCGACGCCACGCTCCCCGGTTCCCGAGGTGAACGCCTGCTGCAGTACGCCTATGGCACCGAGCAACGGGCGGCCCGGTTCTACGCCGACCAGGTCCGCGACCGGCTGCTGCCGGACATGATCGACTTCGTGGCGCGGATGGAGCTGGTGTTCGTGGCCAGCTCGGACGCCGGCGGGGAGTGTGACGCCTCGTTGCGGTCCGGTCCGCCGGGCTTCATCCAGGTGCTGGACGACGGTCACCTGGCCTACCCGGAGTACCGGGGCAACGGGGTGCACGCCAGCCTCGGCAACATCAGCGAGAACCCGCACGTCGGCCTGCTCATGGTCGACTTCGTGCGGGACCTGATCGGGCTGCACGTCAACGGTCGGGCCCGGGTGGTGGACGACGCGGAGCTGCGGGCGCTGCACCCGGCGCTGCCGGCGGACGGTGCGCCGGGTCGCCGCGCGGAGCGGTGGGTGGTGATCGCGGTCGACGAGGCCTACGTCCACTGCCGCAAGCACATCCCCCGGATGGCCAGGGTCGCCGAGCGCCGCGAGTGGGGTACCGACGACCCCGCGCGCAAGGGTGGCGACTACTTCGGTGCCCGCGCCGAGCGCCTGGCCAGGGAGGGCGCGGCGGCGGAGGCCGGCGCCCCGGTCCTCCCGATGGCCCGCCAGCGTCCCCGGCCGCCGTTCCCGTCCACCGTGCACCTGCCGGCCGGCTCGTCCACCGCCCGCCCGCTGCGCCCGGTGTCGCGCTCCCGGCAGTCGCCGACCCGCCGCGCCCGCCGCCGGATCCGCTGGCTCTCGTCCTGACCCCGGCGCGCCCCCTGTCCGCGAGTCGGGGCGCTCAGCACACTGGGTCGGGGAATCTGGCCCAACATTGACTTGAGCGGAACAGACTCAAGTTTCCTGCCGTTATGCATAGCGACGGGCACACTGGCAGAGAGAGCTGGTGGCCCCGCGTGGATCAGGACAACGCAGGACAAAGCAGGAGGAAACAGCGAGGATGGACTCGTTCAACCCCACCACCAAGACCCAGCAGGCCGTGTCGGCCGCGGTGCAGGCGGCCACCCTCGCCGGCAATCCGGACGTCGGCCCTTCGCACCTGCTGGGTGGGTTGCTCGCACAGGCCGACGGCATCACCAACCCGTTGCTGGAGGCCGTCGGTGCCGATCCGGCGACCCTTCGCGCCGAGCTGGCCCAGCTGGATAACCGGCTGCCGTCCGCCGCCGGTGCCACGGTCAGTGCGCCGCAGCTCAACCGCGACGCGGTTGCCGCACTGACCGCCGCGCAACGCCTCGCCACCGAGCTCGGTGACGAGTACGTGTCGACCGAGGTGCTGCTGGTCGGCCTGGCCAGCGGCAGGGACGCGGTGGCCCAGCTGCTGCAGCAGCACGGTGCCACCGCCGACGCGCTGCGTGAGGCGTTCACCAAGGTGCGCGGCTCGACCCGGGTGAGCAGCCCGGACCCGGAGGGCACCTACCAGGCGCTGTCGAAGTACGGCGTCGACCTCACCGATCGGGCCCGCAAGGGCGAGCTGGACCCGGTGATCGGCCGCGATACCGAGATCCGCCGGGTGGTGCAGGTGCTGTCCCGGCGCACCAAGAACAACCCGGTGCTGATCGGCGAGCCCGGCGTCGGCAAGACCGCCATCGTGGAGGGCCTCGCCCAGCGGATCATCGCCGGCGACGTGCCCGAGTCGCTCAAGGGTAAGCGGGTCATCTCGCTGGACCTGGGCTCGATGGTGGCCGGTGCCAAGTACCGGGGTGAGTTCGAGGAGCGGCTCAAGGCCGTGCTCAAGGAGATCACCGACAGCGCCGGTCAGGTCGTCACCTTCATCGACGAGCTGCACACCATCGTCGGCGCCGGCGCCACCGGCGAGAGCGCCATGGACGCCGGCAACATGATCAAGCCGATGCTGGCCCGCGGTGAGCTGCGGATGGTCGGCGCCACCACGCTGGACGAGTACCGCGAGCGCATCGAGAAGGACCCGGCGCTGGAGCGGCGGTTCCAGCAGGTCTTCGTGGGCGAGCCGTCGGTGGAGGACACCGTGGGCATCCTGCGCGGGCTCAAGGAGCGCTACGAGGTGCACCACGGCGTGCGCATCACCGACACCGCGCTGGTCGCCGCGGCCACCCTGTCCGACCGCTACATCACCGCCCGGTTCCTGCCCGACAAGGCCATCGACCTGGTCGACGAGGCCGCCTCCCGGCTGCGGATGGAGATCGACTCGCGGCCGGTGGAGATCGACGAGGTCGAGCGGGCGGTGCGCCGCCTGGAGATCGAGGAGATGGCGCTGGCCAAGGAGGACGACCCGGCGTCGAAGCAGCGGCTGACCGCGCTGCGCGCCGAGCTGGCCGAGAAGAAGGAGGCGCTGGCCGCGCTGACCGCCCGCTGGCAGAACGAGAAGACCTCCATCGAGGGCGCCCGGGTGCTCAAGGAGCAGCTGGAAGGGCTGCGCGGGGAGGCCGAGCGGGCCGAACGGGACGGCGACCTGGGCCGGGTCGCCGAGCTGCGCTACGGGCGGATCCCCCAGCTGGAGAAGGAGCTGGCCGCCGCCGACGCGATCTCCGCCAAGAAGGAAGAGCTGATGCTCAAGGAGGAGGTCGGCCCGGATGACGTCGCGGACGTGGTGTCGGCCTGGACCGGCATCCCCGCCGGGCGGCTGTTGGAGGGCGAGACCGCCAAGCTGCTGCGGATGGAGGACGAGCTCGGCAAGCGGGTGATCGGGCAGCCCGAAGCTGTGCGGGCGGTGAGTGACGCGGTGCGCCGGGCGCGCGCCGGGGTTGCCGACCCGAACCGGCCGACCGGGTCGTTCCTGTTCCTCGGCCCGACCGGGGTGGGTAAGACCGAGCTGGCCAAGGCACTGGCGGAGTTCCTGTTCGACGACGAGCGGGCCATGGTCCGGATCGACATGTCGGAGTACTCCGAGAAGCACAGCGTGGCGCGGCTGGTCGGCGCGCCCCCCGGCTACGTGGGTTACGACCAGGGTGGTCAGCTCACCGAGGCGGTGCGCCGGCGGCCCTACACGGTGGTGCTGCTGGACGAGGTGGAGAAGGCCCACCCGGACGTGTTCGACGTGCTGCTCGCGGTACTGGACGACGGTCGGCTGACCGACGGCCAGGGCCGCACGGTGGACTTCCGCAACACGATCCTGGTCCTCACCTCGAACCTCGGCTCGCACGCCATCGCCGACGCCGCGCTGGACGAGGCGGCCCGCAAGGACGCGGTGATGCGGACCGTGCGCGGCCACTTCAAGCCGGAGTTCCTGAACCGCCTCGACGACATCGTGGTGTTCCAGGCACTGTCCACCGCGGAGCTGACGCACATCGTGGACATCCAGCTGGAGCTGCTCGGGCGGCGGCTGGCCGCGCGGCGGCTCACCCTGGACGTCTCGGACGGGGCGCGCGAGTGGCTGGCGATGAACGGGTTCGACCCGCTCTACGGGGCGCGCCCGCTGCGCCGGCTGGTGCAGTCCGCGATCGGTGACGCGCTGGCCAAGGCGCTGCTGGCGGGCGAGATCACCGACGGGGACACGGTCCGGGTGGATCTGAAGGGCTCGATGCTGGACGGCTCGATGGGCAACGGGTTGACCGTCGGCAAGGGTGTGGCCGCGAAGGTCTGAGCGGCGCGATCTCGAGTGGAGCGGCCCGCCGGGTAGCCGGCGGGCCGCTTGTCTCTTCGGTCGGTCACGGGCCGGGCGGTGCACGGGGGTCGAGTACGCACGAACGTGGACTCCACCGGGGCGAGTCGGCCGGGCGCCGGGCGGTGGGCGCCACTGTGAGCTGCTGAAATTCGCCGGGCAGAGCTAAGGCGAGCCGCTCCGGCCGCCGATGGGGTCGCCCAGACTCACTACAGCGGGTTACCACGGATATCGGGCCGTCGCGGTTACCCTGGTTCCGTGGGCATTCCGACCTCGGTGTGGTTCGTCATCGCCGCTGTCGCGCTCGTGCTCGGCCTGCTCATGCTGCGGGCTTCGCAGCCGGGCGGCGGCGGTCAGTCTCGCGACCGGCGGCGTTGGGCCGCACAGAAGGAGTGGGAGTACCTCGACAGCGATCCGGTCCTGCCCAGCCGGTGGCGCTACGGCACCATCCACCAGGGCGGGCCCGGGATCGCGCGCAACCTGGTCACCGGCTCGGTGCCGACAGCTGAGGGGCGCCGCCTGGTGTACGTGTTCGACCACGAGCAGGCCGGCCGGCTGAGCTCGGTGGTGTGCGCGGTGCAGCGGCGCAGCGCGATGAGCGGCGCGGTCGAGCTCCGGCTGCCGTCCGCGCCGCTGCCCGATGACGCCGGTCTGGACCTGCTGGAACCGGTCGGCCAGCGCTACGCGTTCGTCTCCGACGCGGCCGCGATCCGACCCCTGATCACTCCTCGGCTGGTCCGCGCCGCCGACGCGATCGGCGATGACGTGGAGCTGCTCTGGGCCGAGGACTCCTGGGTGCTCTGCACCGCGCCGCTGGACTACGTCCCGGACCAGCTCCAGGAACTGCTCGACCTGCTGGTCGAGGTGGCCGGAGCGCTGGAAGAGGCCAGCCGGTCGGGGAGCTCGCCGCAGCTGCCGTCCTCGCCGGCACCCGACTCGCCGTCCGACCCACCGCAGTCCTCGGCGGCCGCGGCCGACTGGGCCAGGTCGTTCACCAACCGCCGCTCCGGCGACGCCGGGTCCCGCTCCGACTCGCCGCGCGGGTGGTCCGGCCCGGGTGGCTCCTCCTCGGACGAGTACTAGTGTCCCGCCCCCTCATCCAGGGACACCTCTAGGTGGGCAGCTAGGTGGGCAGCGCGCTCATCACCGGCGCCACCAGCGGCATCGGCGCCGCGTTCGCCCGCCGACTGGCCACCGACCACGGCCGGCTGGTGCTGGTCGCCCGGGACGCGGCCCGACTCGAGGCCCTCGCCACCGAGCTGCGGGACCGCCACCGGATCGAGGTCGAGGTGCTGCCCGCCGACCTGGCCGACGCCGGCCAGCGCGCGGCGGTCGAGGCGCGGCTGGCCGACCCGGGGGTGGACCTGCTGGTCAACAACGCCGGCCTCGGGCTGCCCGGCAGGTTCGCCGAGCTGGACTTCGACGCGCTGCAGCACCAGCTGGACGTGAATGTCACCAGCGTGCTGCGGCTGACCAGGGCCGCGCTACCCGCGATGGTGGCGCGCGGCACCGGCGCGGTGGTCAACGTGTCCAGCGTGGCCGGTTTCTTCCCCAGCCGCAGCGCGACCTACAGTGCCAGCAAGGCCTGGGTGACGGCGTTCACCGAGGGCCTGGCCGGGACGTTGGAGGGGACCGGGGTGCGGGCATTGGCACTGTGCCCAGGCTTTGTGCGCACCGAGTTCCACGAGAGGGCCGGAATGCGGGTCGGCGCCCGCACCGGGCCGCTCTGGTTGGATGCCGAGCGGGTGGTGGCCGACGCCCTGGCCGACCTGGCGCGCGGACGAGTGGTCTCGGTGCCGAG
>DASYLM010000237.1:0-2792 GCA_036009565.1 Pseudonocardia sp.
GCCATCCAGGAGCGTGAAGCTGCAAAAGGCTCCACTTGGCGGCCCAGCCGGCTGCGCGTTATGCGGCGTAGGGATGCGTTGACCTGGCGTTCCGGAGCGCAGATGCCCACCAGGCCAGTTGATCCAGCAAGATCCCAGCTGCGGCGTTGACCGCTTCGGGCTGGCGTGGGACCCCATGCTGGTCGAACCCTTCCGACGCCCCGTGGAAACTCACGAGAGGCGAAGTCCGCACTCGGGATGGGCGTGTCGACGAGGTCGATCACGTCGACGCTGACGTCGTCGCGTTGCTTGACCTGACCGATGAATCAGTCAGCGACAACAGGAACGAACCGGCCCTGCCGCACACTGCCCACGATCACCGCGTGCGCAAAGGGAAGAGTCACGGTGCGACGGTATGATCTCAACTATAGTTGAGATCAACAGGGAAGTCGCCGACCATGGATGAACCAATATCCGGCCCGCCGGAGCTCACCGTTGGCGAACTGGCCTCGCGTAGCGGGGTGGCGGTCTCTGCGTTGCATTTCTATGAACGTCAAGGTTTGATCAGCAGCCGGCGCACCTCCGGCAACCAACGCCGCTACAAGCGGGAGGTCCTTCGACGCGTGGCGCTGATCCGCATCGCCCAGCGAGTCGGGATCCCGCTGGCTGAAGTCGCCGCGGTGCTTGCGCTGTTACCGGATGGCCGCATGCCCACCCGGCGCGACTGGCAACGGATGTCCCAGTCCTGGAAAGCCGAGCTCGAGGCGCGCATCCGCGACCTCCAGCAGCTTCGCGATGACTTCACCGACTGCGTGGGCTGCGGCTGCCTGTCCATCGACCGCTGCCAGCTGGCCAATCCCCACGACCGGCTCGGCGAGGACGGCGCGGGCGCTCGACGGCTGCTTCCATCCTCGACGTGATACCAAACGCATACGTTGAGGCGGCTGAGAACGACCGTAGACGGGCGTCAGCCAGGGATCTATGAAGATCATCAGATTTGCGGCGCTGTTGTCCATCGCGATGGCCGTACCGGCGGGCTGCGACGAACCACCGGTGCCCGCGTCCGCACCGAAACCCGTTGGCCGGCTCGGGCAGACCGCCGCACGGGGAGAGCTACGGGTCTGCAGCACCGGGGACTACCGCCCGTTCACCTACTACCAACCGGGCATATCGGCCTGGAGCGGTATTGACGTCGACATGGCCGATGACCTGGCACATCGGCTCGGCGTGCGCAGGACGATGGTGCAGACGAGCTGCCAGAAGGCGTACCTGCTGCCGCTCGGTGACACGGCTTTCCAGAATTACGTCGACCAGTGGCTCAACCTCGCCAGGCATGATGGCACGTACCAGCGGATCACCCAACCCTGGCTGGGTGACCGGCGGCTCACCGGTCAACCCGCCCGCTTCAGCAGGGCGGCTGCGATGACGGCATACGCGGCGAGCAGCGCGACGACGCAAAGAACGAGTGTGGCCAGAGCCACCGGGTGCAGCTGATCCAGCGGGAGCTGCCGCAAGGCCTGGACCAGCAGCAAGGTCGACCCAATGACGACGCTGGAGACGGCCAGCGCTACCACTTGCAGCTGGCGGACCCGCGACATCGCGCTCCGGGCCAGCAGCACGGCGGGTACCGCCAACAAGACTAGGCCGTGAATTCCGATCACATGCGGGGCGACGAGATCTCCGCCCCGGGTGCCAGGCCGCAGCAGGCCGTATTCCGGGCCCACCGTCGCGGCATCCGGGCCCAGGTAAGCTGCGGTCTGCCGGGCGAAACCGCCGCCGATACCGCCCTGATACACCCCACTGTTATTGGAGATCATCACAAACCCGATCGCGCACGCCACCAGCAACACGACGATGCCGGCGATGACGCCGAGCCGCACGCTGGCGGTGACGTCGCGGGTTCGCAAGGCCCCGATGAGCAGCACGATGACACCGATAAGAAAGACGCCAGCGGTGCCCCCGGCGCCGCCGCGCATCAGTGCCGCGTCCAGGGGAGTGCTGAAGTTGTAATGGCTGGGCACCCCGCGCCAGGCCTGCAGACCGATGATCGCCGTCTCGCCGACCGTAAACAACAGCACGGCTGCCCCGATGACGTGCCGCTGCCATGCGCGGGTGCGCAGTAGGGGCATGATGAGGGCGACCGACCACGCGATCAGCCAGCCCGTCTCGGCGAAGGTCGCAGGCTTGCGTAACGAGACCGGACCCGACACCGGACCACCGGTGATCATCAGAGCCGCGATGTGCACCACCATGGTGACAAACAGCACTGTGCCGGTTACCCATAACGCCCTCGGCCACCCCGGCGGCGCTGGCAAGCCGGTCGCTGGCCGAACGTTCCGATCGGCTACCGCCATGGAGAACCTCTTCCCGGTTAGTGCGGATCGGTGCTGGTGAACAGCGCGGCGTGGGCGGTGGCCCATTGCGCGAAGCTGACCGGGGGGCGGCCGAGGGCCTGGGCCACGATCGGAAGCAGCTCGGTGCCTTCCGTGCCCCGGTGGTTTTGGGCGGACATCAGGAACGCGCGGTCCACACCGTCGAAGGCTGCGTCGAGGCTGGCGGGGTCCTCGCAGTCGCCGTACACGATGTGCACGCCCGGCGATGCGGTCATCGCATTCGGTCGGCGGTCATCGCCCGCACCGGCTCGTGGCGGCGGCGATGGGCAATCAGCGCGAACTGGCGAAGGCCATCGGCATCCAGGGCGCGACGCTGACCCACCACCTCAACGCCATGGAGACCAACGGCCTGCTCACTCGCCGACGCCATCCGGACAACCGTCGTATCCACATCGTGGAACCCACAGACGAGGGTGAAGC
>DASYLM010000238.1:0-10357 GCA_036009565.1 Pseudonocardia sp.
GGACGGCATGCGGCTGCTCGCCGACATCAGCTCGGGGGCCCAGCAGGGCGGCGCGCCGGGGGCGGCGCGGCCGCGGCTGCGGCTGGCCAGCCGGACCGATCGGGACATGACCCGGCACTTCCCGGAGCTGGGCGGACTGACCGGCCAGCTGTCCGATGCGCTGCTGGACGGCGAGGTGGTGTCGCTGGCCGGCGGGGCGCCGTCGTTCGCGGCGCTGGCCGACCGGTTCCACCGGGTGCCGACGCCCGCCGAGGTGGCCGCCCGGCCGGTGATGTACCTGGTGTTCGACGTGCTGCGGCTGTACGGGGTGTCGCTGGTGGACCGGCCGCTGACCGAGCGCCGGGCCACGCTGGAGCGGCTCGGGCTCGACAGGGTGCCGAGGGTGCAGCTGTCCCCGGTGTACGACGACGGCCCGGCGCTGTTCACCGCGACGGCCGAGCAGGGCCTGGAGGGTGTGATCGCCAAGCGCCGGGACTCGGTGTACCGGCCCGGCCGGCGCAGTCCGTCCTGGGTGAAGGTGCCACACCGGCTGACCCAGGACTGCCTGGTCGGCGGTTGGCGCCCGGAGCGCACCCACCCGTCGCGGATCGGCGGCCTGCTGCTCGGGGTACCGGGGCCTGACGGCGGACTGCGCTTCGCCGGCCGGGTCGGCTCCGGGGTGGCCGGGGAGGCGGTGCAGCGCGCGCTGCGGGACCGGCTGACCGCGGCCGAGGCGTCCCCGTTCGACGAGGCGCTGCCCCGCGAGGACGTCGTCGACGCGCGTTGGTGTGAACCGACGCTGCTGGTCGAGGTGAGCCACACGGGGTGGACAGATGGTCACCGTCTGCGACATCCCGTGCTCTCTCGCCTGCGATTGGACCGTTGAGGCCTTCGCATTTACCCGATCGGGCGATCGGAATTAACGCCCCAGGTGGGTGCCAGGTGCTGCGGGTACTCGCCGATACGGCCACTATGGGCCGCGACCGTGATCGCCACGTCCACAAGGAGGGCGCTATGAGTTTCCTTGACAAGGCGAAGGAAATGCTCGGCAAGCACGACGACAAGGTCGACCAGGGCATGGACAAGGTCGGCGGAATGGCCAAGGGCAAGTTCCAGGGCCATGACGAGCAGATCGACAAAGTGACCCAGATGGGCAAGGACTACGACTTCAGCGGTGGCAACGAGGGCGGCGGTCAGAAGCCGCCGCCCGCCGATGAGCAGCCGCCCGCCCAGTAATATCGGTCCGTCCTACGGCGGTGCGCTGGCCAGAGATGGCGGTGCGCCGCCGTACGGCTATCTTGACGCTGGTGACCACGATGTTCACCTGGCAGAGCAGCGACGGCCGGGCCATGGAAAGTGCTCGGGTGCTGCTCGGCGCGGGCGGGATGCGCGCGCTGGGTCGGTCCGTCCACGTGCCGCCGGACGGGCCGGCATTCACCGCCTCCTACCGGTTGACCGTGGATGAGCAGGGGGTGCTCGCCCGGCTGTCGGTCACCAGTGCCGCCGCTGACCGGGAGCGCAACCTCACGCTGAACCGCACCGAGGACGGCTACTGGATGCTGGACACCGGTTCCGGCGGTGGCCGTGCCGAGTTCGCCGGTGCCCTCGACGTCGACCTGGCCTACAGCCCGCTGTACAACTCGCTGCCGATCCGCCGGCTGGGGCTGCACCGCCAGTCCGGTGACCACGAGCTGCCGATGGTGTTCGTCTCGCTGCCCACCCTGACGGTCGAGCTGGTCACCCAGTGCTATCGGACGGTGAGCCCGCTCGACGAGCAGGGCCGGTCGGCCGTGCACTTCCGATGGGACGACTTCGCGTCCGAGCTCGCGGTCGACGAACAGGGCATGGTGCTGGACTACCCGGGCCTGGCCACCCGGGTCTGACCGGCTACTCCCAGCCGACCAGGACCTGACCGTGACGGCCGAGTTCGCGTAGCCCCGCCATGTCGGTGTCCCTGGCCACCTTCAGCTCGGGTGCCGAGCGCGCGGTGCGCCATTGTTGGCGGCCCCGGTGCCCGGCGTTCACGGTGGCGGCCAAACCGCCGGTGGAGGCCAGCGATCCCCGCGCGGCGCCGAGGCGGCCGAGTGCGTCGTCCACCGCCGCGAGCAGCGCGGGCCGGTTCCCCTCGCACATCGCGAGCACCAGCTCAGGGCGGGTGTCGGCGACGCGGGTGCCGTCGGCGAACGACCCCGCTGCCAGCACCATGGCCAGTGCACCCGCGCCGGGCTCGCCGCCCCGCTCGTCCCCGGCGGCGACGGCGGCCAGCACGGCGGCCAGCAGGTGCGGCAGGTGGGAGATCCGGGCCACGGCCGCGTCGTGTTCCTCGGCGGCGGCCGGCACCACCCTGGCTCCGCAGTCCCAGGCCAGCTCCGCGACGTCCGCCCACACCTCGGCGTCGGTCCCGTCGTCGGCGGCGACCACCCAGTTCGCGCCGCCGAACAGCGTGGTCGACCCGGCCGCCCAGCCGGACTCGGCGGTGCCGGCCATCGGGTGCGCGCCGACGTACCGGGCGGTGGGCGCGTACTTCTCCACCGCGTCCCGCATCGCGACCTTGACGCTCACCACGTCCGTCAGCCGGCAGCGCGGGGCCACCGCGTGCACCCGGCGCAGCACCCCGGGCACCGCGGGCAGCGGCATCCCGAGTACGACCAGCGCGTCCGCATCCTGGGCCCGGACCAGGGCCTCGTCGGTGCTCGGCGCGACGTCGTAGCCGTCCGCCCGGGCGGCGGCGGCGGTCGATTCGGACGCGGTCGCCGCCCAGACGGTCCGGCCGGCGGCGACCGCGGCGCGGGCCAGTGAGCCGCCGATGAGTCCGAGCCCGAGCACACAGATTGGCCGTGAAGTCACGGGCCGGGAGCCTACGCGGGGGCGTCGGGCGGTCCGGGCGGGACTCACTCGTGCCGTTGCTCGCGGAGAAGGGACCTTTCGGCGCAAGAACCCTTCCCGTCGTCGGCGGTTCCGCACCCCGATTTGTCACCCGTTCGAGCTACGGGTTAACGTCGCCCCGCGAGTTCTGGGGGGCGCTTGCCGGTCATCCCCAGCCGGCGGCGTCGGATGGCTCGCCGGGATCGAGAGGGCGTCGATGCCCACTGTCGAACATCGCCGTGCGGCCCAGTCCCCGCTGCCGGTGCATGGTCGCTGTCACCGCTGCGGTGACCAGGTGATCGGCTGTACGGACCACGAAGACCGCCTGATCGCGGTGCACCCGGTTGCCGTGCCGGGCGGTGAACTGATCATCAACGGCAGCCAGTGCCGGATAGTGCAGGTACTCACGTCGAGGGAGGCCTCCGCCGCACACCGGCGCGGCGACCTGGGATTCGTGCCGCACGCCAGGCTCTGTCGTCGCCCCGGGCGCCGTTGACCGGCCAGTTCGTGCCCCGAGCGCGACGCGTGAACAGCACCCTGAACAGCACCCTGAACAGCACCGCCGGCACCGTGAACAGCACCGCCAGTGCCGTGAACACGCTGTCAGCGCAGCGCGTCGAGCGCCATCCCGGCGTACATGGCCACCCCGTCGGCCATCGCGGACTCGTCGAACTGCACCCGGTTGGAGTGGTTCGGCGGGGCGTTCTCCGGGTTGAGGTGCGGTGGGCAGCCGCCGAGGAAGGCCAGCGCCCCGGGCACCTCGTTGAGGACGTAGGCGAAGTCCTCGGAGCCGAGGATCGGGCTGGCCATCGGGCTGACCCGCCCCGGCCCGAGCACCGTGGCGGCCACGGCGTCCACCCTGGCCGCCGCGCCGGGGTCGTTGATGACGATCGGGTAGCCCGGCTCGAGCTGCACGCTTGCCGTACAGCCGTACGCGGCGGCGGTGTGCTGACACACCAGGCGGACCTGTTCGTGCAGGAAGACCCTGGTGTGCTCGGACAGAGTGCGCAGCGTCGCCTCGAGGAACGCCGACTCGGGGATGATGTTGGACGTCGTGCCGGCACGGATGTGGGCGACCGTGAGCACGGCCGGTTCGAGCGCGGTGACCCGCCGGGTGATCATGGTCTGAAGTGCACCGACCATTGCGGCGGCGGCCGGTACCGGGTCCAGCGCATCGTGCGGCGCGGAGGCGTGCCCGCCCCGCCCGAGCACGGTCACCCGCAGTACGTCGGCCGCCGCCATCAGCGGTCCCGGCCGGGTCTGCACGGTGCCCGCCGGAATGGTGGCGCTGATGTGCAGCGCGTACGCCGAGCTCGGCACCCCGGCCGGCCCCGCGGCGTCCAGCAGCCCCTCGCCGATCATGTACCGGGCGCCGTGCTGCCCCTCTTCGCCCGGCTGGAACATCAGCAGTACCCGCCCGGAGAGCAGGTCACGGCGGTCGGCGAGCAGCCGGGCCGCCGAGGCGAGCATCGCGGTGTGCGTGTCGTGTCCGCAGGCGTGCATGGTGCCGGCGATCATCGAGGCGTACGGCAGGCCGGTCTGCTCGGTCAACGGCAGCGCGTCCATGTCGCCGCGCAGCAGCACGGTCGGCCCCGGCCGGTCGCCCTCGAGCACCGCGACCACCGAGCTGCAGGACCGCCCGGTGTGCACCTTCACCGGCAGGTCGGCCAACTCGTTCAGCACCGCGGTGCGGGTCAGCGGCAGCTCGAGCCCCAGCTCCGGATGGCGGTGCAGCCGGCGACGAAGCGTGACAGTGCGGGGCTGCAGCGCGCGGGCCGCGTCGGTCAGGCCGGCGAGCCGGCGGTCGGGGTTGTCCGGCATGCCCTGATCCTGGCATCAAACTCAGCGTGTTGGCGCGGGGTGTGCCCGTCCCTCGGTCCAGCGTCCTCCGGCGGCGGTTCACCGGCTGCTGCACGCGGGGTGTGACCAGCGGGTGGCTCAGTCCTCGTCGCCATCCGTGACGGATGTCGAACCGGTCTTCCCCGGTCGTCCGAACGGACAACTCTGTTGGACCAACGGGTCAACTTCAGGTTGTGGTTTGGACCACATACAGGAATGGGCTTACCTTGGTGCTATGGCCGTCCAGTCTGTTCGTGACTCCGCCAACGCACGGACCGTTTCGCGGGCCGAGGCGAAGGACGAGGTGCTGCCCGGGTTCGCGGTCGCCGCGATCCGGGAAGAGGGGCGTTGGCGCTGTGCCCGGCTGGAGGCCGAAGCGCTGGTCGATCTCGACACGGCGATCACCGAGCTGCGCGGACTGCGCTCCACCGGTGCCGTGCTGGGGTTGCTCGCGGTCGACGACTGCTTCTTCGTGCTGCTGCGGCCGGTGCCGGGCGGCGTGTCACTGATGCTGTCCGACGCGGTTGCCGCGCTGGACTACGACGTGGCCGCCGACGTGCTGGACCTGCTGCGCGTCGACCTGCCGCCGGAGGACGCCGGCGACGACGAGCCGTGGCCCGAGGGGGACATGGCCATCGTGGCCGACTTCGGGTTGCCCGCCGACGAGCTCGAGGTGCTGGCCGGTGAGTGGGAGCTCTACCCCGACGAGCAGCTGGCCGCGATCGGGCGCCGGTGCGGTTTCGCCGATGCGCTCGCCGAGGTCCTGAACGGCAACTGACGCTCAGGGCGCAGCCACGTGCATACCGAGGCCGACGAAGCGCTGGTCCGACGCGCCCTGCAGGTCGCCCGGGGCGCGCTGGAGACCGGGGATGTGCCGGTCGGCGCGGTCGTCTTCGGCGCCGACGGCACCGAGCTGTCCGCCGCCTGCAACGCACGGGAAGCCCTCGGTGACCCCACCGCGCACGCCGAGGTGCTCGCGCTGCGGGCCGCCGCATCGGTGGCGGGTCAGTGGCGGCTCGACGGCGCCACCCTGGCGGTGACCGTGGAGCCGTGCACGATGTGCGCCGGGGCGATCGGGCTGGCCAAGGTGTCCCGGGTGGTCTTCGGCGCCTGGGAGCCGAAGACCGGTGCGGTGGGTTCGCTGTGGGACGTGCTGCGCGACCGGCGGGTGCTGCACCGGCCGCAGGTGATCGGCGGGGTGCTGGCCGACGACTGCGCCGTGCTGCTCGGCGACTTCTTCGCCGACCGCCGCGCCCACTGACTCCGCGCGCCCGCTCCGGCGCCCTGTGGATGGGCCGCGACAGAGCGTCGGACCCACCGGGCAGACTGGGCGCCGTGAGCAAACGTGACAGCCACCGCTGGCGCCGGCGACAGAGCAGGCTGACCCTCGATGTGCTTGCCAACGAGTTGTTCCACGGCTCGAGCAGACATACCGAGGGCGAGGGCTGGGCGGTCCGGCACGCGGAGCGCCTGGTCGCCAAGGCGTCCGGCGAGGCAGCGCCGTTCGGGCAGGCGGCCGACGCCGCGCTGACCGGCGGGCTGGACGCGACCTGGCGGATCGGCTGGCAACCGATGGACATCTGGCAGGTCTTCCGCCGCCGGCTGGACGACGAGGTCGCCGAGTTCATCGTCGGCGCGATCGCGGCCGAGGCCGTCCGGTATCCGGCGGCCGCGTCGCACCCGAGGTGGCGGGCGCAGCTGGCGGAGCTGGGCGCGAGGCAGTGGTGGCCCCAGGACAAGCCCTACGCCGAGGCGTGGGCCGAGCGGGCGGGTATCGACACGGTCTCGATGCTTGCGCTCGTGCTCGAGGCACTGGCCCACCTGCGGGTACTGCAACCGGAGCCGGAGCTGATCCCCCCGCCGGGCAGCTACAGCGGGCCGGGGCCGGGCTCCGGTTCGCCACTGTCCTCGGTCTCCGGCGAGGTAGACCCGAAGGTGCTGGCCAAGGTGCGCGCGCTGCTGGCGAAGGCGGAGTCCACCGAGTTCCCCGAAGAGGCCGACGCGTTCTTCGCCAAGGCGCAGGAGCTGATGAGCCGGTACTCGCTGGAGCGCGCGGTCGTCGAGGCGCTGGACCCGGCGGGCCGTGGGGTGCCGGTGCGTACGGGTGGGCGGCGGATCTGGCTGGACAGCCCGTACCTGGGGCCGAAATCGATGCTCGTCACCGTGGTGGCCTCGGCCAACCGGTGTCAGGCGGTGTTCGCCCAGGCGCTCGGTTTTGTCACGGTGATCGGCGAGGAGACCGACACCGAGATCGTCGAAGTGCTCACCACGTCGCTCCTGGTCCAGGCCGGCCGGGCGATGCTGGCCACGGGGAGTCAGGTCGACCGGCGCGGCCAGTCCCGGACGAAGTCGTTCCGGCAGTCGTTCCTGATCTCCTACGCGCAGCGGATCGGCGAGAGGCTGCTCGAGGCCTCCGAGCGGGCCGAGGCGGAGGTCACCGAGTCGATCGGCGACGGCCGGCTGCTACCGGTGCTCGCCGCGCGGGAGGAGGCCGTGCAGCAGCGGGTCGATGAGCTCTTCCCACACCTGGTCAGCCGCCGGGTGTCGGCGACCAACCCCGCCGGGTGGACGGCCGGGCGGGCCGCCGCCGACCTCGCCGTGCTGGACGTCCACCGCGCCGTCAACGACTGAGCCGGCGCACCTGTCAGCGGCGGGGCGGCAGCACGTCGGCCACCACGATGGCGACGTTGTCCGGGGCGCCCGCCCTGCGGACGAGTGCGATCAGCTCGCCGACCACCCCGTTCGGATCCTGGTGGCGCATCAGCGTGTCGCGCAGGACCACCGGGTGCAGCACGGTGTGCAGGCCGTCGGAGCAGAGCAGGTAGCGGTCGCCGGGGCTGGGGTCGTACTGGGGAAGTACCGAGGGCTCGACGATTTCCCCGCCGTGCAGCGCGCGGGTCAGGATTGCCCGCTGCGGGTGCCGCGCGGCCTCGTGCTCGGTCAACTCGCCCTTGTCGATCATGCCCTGGACCAGGGTGTCGTCGTGGGTGAGCTGCAGCAGATCGCCGTTGCGCAGCAGGTACGCCCGCGAGTCGCCGATGTGCACCAGGGCGAGCTCGGAGCCGGACCAGGCCAGCGCGGTCAGCGTCGTCCCGGCGCCGGTCAGCGCGCTGTCCGACGTGGTCAGCGCCCGGACCGCGTCGGCGGCACGCTGTGCGGCCACCCGCAGGCCGTCCAGCAGCGCACCCGGTTCCGGCGCCGGCGCGGCGGCCATCGCCCGCAGCGCGGAGGCGCTGACCAGTCCGTTCGGGCTGGGCGGCCCGAAGCCGTCGGCGACCGCGAGCAACCCGTCGCCGGCCCAGGCCGCGTCCAGGTTGTCGCCGCGCACCAGTCCGCGATCGGTGTGCGCGGCGTAGCGCAGCGTCAGTGGCGGCGCACTCGAATCGGTCATGCGGGAGCCCTCTCCGGACAGGGGTTCTCCCGAACAGGGTGCACCATCGGGGCCCGGCCGCCCCGGCCCGTCCCGGTCGGTGCGCCCGCCGCGGCTCGGGATCGCTCAGCGGACCCGGACCATGTCCTCGTGGTGCTGGGCGAGCATCTTCTCCAGGGTGGCCGCGTCCCGGTCCCGGATCGCGGCGACCATGTTGGTGTGCACCTCCATGTTGTGCGCCCGGGGGCCCTCCTGGCCCTCGACGAAGCTGGCCTTGGTCATCGTGGCGCTGAGCACCGACACGATCGTCTGGTACAGCCCGATCAGCACCTCGATCCGGGACGCCCTGGCGATCGCCAGGTGCAGCCGCAGGTTGGCGTCCATCCAGGCTCGCGGGTTCTCGCGGGCGGCACGCATGTCGTCCAGCGCCCACTCCATGGCGCGGATGTCCTCCGGGGTGGCCCGCTGCATGGCCACCGCCGGGAACATGGTGTCCAGGTACCGGCGGGCCTCGAAGAGCTGTTCCGGGTCGACGGCGAGTCCCTGGTGCCACAGGTCGATGCCCCCGAGGCGGACCTGCGGCGGCGGGTTGGCCACGAACACCCCGCCGTTCGGCCCTGGTTTGACCTCGACCAGGTCCCGTTCGCGCAGGATGCGCAGCGCCTCGTTCATCACCGACGGGCTGACCCCGAACCGGCTGATCAGCTCGGTGCGCAGGCCGAGACGGGTGCCCGGCTCGGCGTGCTCGGCCAGAATCTGCGTCTCGAGCGTTGCGGCGACCTGCTGCGCCCGGGAAGCTCGAGGTGTCGGGTCAGCCGCCATCCGGTCCTCCGGTGCTGGTCATCGACGTGATCGTAGGCCCTGAAAATCAAATGCCACTAGAATGAGAGCACTTCAGCAGCGGCTTCGTCAAAGTTCTGGGCCAACCTCTTGAATTATGATACTAGGATTTCTAGGGTCGTAGTCGCAACGGCAGCGCAGCCAGGAGGTGTGGCCCCATGACCGACCGGGACGGGCTGGTCGATCTTCACACACACGCGATCTCGCCGACGATGCCCGATCTGGGCGCCGCCGAGCCAGGTTATCGCTGGCCGTCGGTGCGGCGGCTCGACGACACGACGGCGCGGATCCTGCTCGGCGGTGCGCCGTACCGGGACGTGGACGACCGCTGCTGGTCCGCCGATCGCCGGCTCCGCGACATGGATGCCGACGGCGTCGCGGTGCAGGTCGTCTCACCGACCCCGGTCACCCTCTGCCACGACGCCCCGGCCGACGGCGCCGCCGTGCTCGCCGGCGCGCAGAACGAGTTCCTGGCCGAGCTCACCGGCGCCCACCCGGACCGGTTCCGCGCGCTCGGCGCCGTGCCGCTGCAGGACACCGGCCGGGCGGTCACCGAACTGCGCCGCTGCGTCCTCGAGCTGGGCTTTCTCGGTGTGGAGATCGGCACCCGGGTCGGCGACACCGAGCTCGGCGACCCGGAGCTGGACCCGTTCTTCGACGCCGCCGCCGAGCTCGGCGCGGTGGTCTTCGTGCACCCCGCCGACGTCACGCTGGACCCCCGACTGGCCAAGCTCAAGATCCCGTTCGGCGCCGGTATGCCGTCGGAGACCGGGATCGCCGCCGCCGGCCTGCTCACCAGCGGTGCGTTCGGCCGCCGCCGACCGGGGTTGCGGATGTGCCTTGCGCACGGCGGCGGCACGTTGCCCTGGCTGCTGCCCCGGTTGGACAAGGGCGAGTGGATCAAGAATTCGGCGGTACCCGACGAGCAGTTGCCGAGCAGGCTGGCCACCCAGCTCTACAGCGACTCGCTGACCTACGACGCGGCGAGCCTGGCGCTGGCGGTGCACCGGTACGGCCCGGAGCATGTGGTGCTGGGCACCGACTACCCGTTCGCGGCCAAGGAGGAGCCCACCGGCGCCGTGCTGACGGCACCTGATGAGGAGCTGTCCGCGCCGCTCAAGGCGGCTATCGGCAGGGACAACGCACTGGCGCTCATGAAGGGCTAGAGCACCGCACAGATCTGGGAGGCAGACGCGGCATGGCACAGTTCCTCGGACTCGGGATCACCCACTATCCACTGCTCGCCGTCACCGACGAGCACATGGCCGACCTGCTGCGTTGGACGCTGACCGACCCGGGCATCCCCGAGCCGGACAAGGACCCGGCGAGCTGGCCGGAGCTGATGCGCCGGGAATGGGCCGGCGACGGCGGTACGGCGGCCGCCGCCGGGCACCGTAAGGAGCTGCGCGCCGGGCTGGCCCGCACCCGGGAGGCGCTGGACGAGTTCGAGCCGGATGTGGTGCT
>DASYLM010000239.1:0-7360 GCA_036009565.1 Pseudonocardia sp.
ATGGTCCGCGGCATCGAGTCGCCGTCGACCTTCGTACTGCTCATCGAGTGGGACACCCTCGAGGCGCACACGACGGGTTTCCGCGAGTCCGACCGCTTCCCCCGCTGGCGGGAACTGATCGGGCCGTTCTTCGCCGGCGACCCGAGGGTCCAGCACGCCACCGAGATCTGACCGGCGATCTCAGCAGCAAGTCTGGCCCGCAGTCTGGCCCGCAGTCTGACAAAACCTGACCCTCGGGTTGACCCGCGATCCGACCTGACGGACCCCGGCGCCGTCGTCGGATACCGTCGAGGAGTGCCCTCAGTGACGGCCCGGCTCCGGGTCACCCGCCGCCGGGTCGTCGCCGTGCTCGTCGTGCTCGCGCTGGTAGTGCTCGCCGCGGTGGGCGCCGTGATCGGTGCCGCCCGGAGTAGACCGGCCCAGCCGCGCATCCAGGAGTTCCAGCTCAGCGTGCCCGGTGGCCCCGGTCAGCCGGGTCCGGTCTCGCTGGACGCGACGATCTACCTGCCGGCCGTCACCCCGGCGCCGGCTGTGCTGGTGGCGCACGGGTTCGGCGGCAGCAAGACGTCGGTGGACGCGGACGCCAGGGACCTGGCCAACCGCGGTTTCGTCGCGCTGGCCTGGTCCGCGCGCGGCTTCGGCCGCAGCACCGGGCAGATCGCGCTGGACTCCCCCGACTACGAGGTGGCCGACGCGTCCCGCCTGATCGACTACCTGGCCACCCGCCCCGAGGTGCGCCTCGACCGGCCCGGCGACCCTCGGGTGGGTGTCACCGGCGGCTCCTACGGCGGCGCGCTGGCGTTGCTGCTCGCCGGCTATGACCACCGGGTGGACGCGATCGCACCGGCGATCACCTGGAACGACCTCGGCCAGGCGCTGTTCCCGAACACGGCGACCACCGGCACGCTCCCCTCGGACACCCCGGCGCACGGCGTGTTCGGCCCGGACGGGGTGTTCAAGCGCGGCTGGGCCGGCATCTTCTTCTCGGCCGGGCTGAACACCAACCCCGGCCGCTCCGGCGCCGCACCGGCCACGGCCGCCCCGCCGGTGGACGACACGCCGGCCTCGTCGGACGTCGAGGCACCCTCCACGTCCAGCACGTCGGGCGGGTCCGGCACGTCCGGCACGTCCGGCACGTCCGACGCGTCCGGCACGTCCGGCACCGGCACGTCCGGCACCGGCACCGCGGCGGCCGGTTCCGCCGCGCCCGGCCCCGCCGCCACGCCGGCAGCCGCCTCGGCGCCCCCGGGCCCGCCGAACGCCGCCCCACCCACCAGCTGCGGGCGGTTCGTGCCGGCGGTCTGTCAGGCCTACGCGGAGTCGGCCACCACCGGGCGGGCCAGCCCGGCCACCGCCGAGCTGCTGCGGCGCTCCTCGCCGGCGAGCGTGGCCGGCCGGATCACCGCGCCCACCCTGCTCATCCAGGGCGAGACGGACACCCTGTTCGGGTTGGACCAGGCCGACGCGACCGCCCGCGAGATCGCCGGCGGTGGTGGCCCGGTCTCGGTGATCTGGTACTCCGGCGGCCACGACGGCGGCGCCCCGGGACCGACCGTGCGAGCCCGGATCGGCGCCTGGTTCGACAAGTACCTCGGCAACCCGGCCGCCCCGGACACCGCGGCACCGCTGGTCGGCGGCCTGGACTACGCGGTGCAGGGTGGTGTCCGCGGCGGCCGGGGCACCCCGACGGTCCGTACCGTCACCGCCGAGCACTACCCGGGGCTGGCCGGCACGCCGGCGGTACAACTCGACGCGATCGCACTGCACGGCGCCGCCCAGGACGTGCTCAACCCGCCCGGCGGCACCCCGGCCGCGCTCACCGCGGTGCCCGGGATCGGCGGCGCGCTGGGCAGTCTGGCCGGCCGGCTGGCCGCGATCGGGTCCGCGCTGCCCGGCCAGTCCGCCACGTTCGGCAGCGACCCGCTGCCCAGCCAGGTGCTCATCGCCGGCTCGCCCCGGATCCGGCTCACCGTGGCCGCGGTGCCGGGCCAGCCGACGGCGGCCGAGGCGGTGCTGTTCGGCAGCGTGCTCGACCTCGGGCCGGACGGCCGGCGCACCCTGCTCGGCGGCGCGGTGGCACCCATGCGGATCCCGCTGCCGGCCGGCGGTGGGTCCGCCGAGGTGACCGTCACGCTGCCCGCCGTCGTGGCGCCGATCGCCGCCGGACATCGGCTGGTGGTCGCGGTCGCCACCACCGACCAGGCCTACCAGGGCTCCACCGGGACCGCGGTGTGGCGCATCGGGCTCGCCGGCGGAGGCGCGGCGGACGGTGGCACCGCCTCGGTCGACACCGGTGGGCTCGCCGTTCCGGTGGTCCCGGGGAAGTCGTTCACCGCGAACACCGTGCCCACCGGGCCGGCCGTCGGGATCGCGGCGATCGTGGCACTGGCGCTGCTCGCCGGGCTGGTCGGCTGGTTGCTGCGCCGGCGCCGGGAGGCGGCGCCGGCGGTCGGCACCGGAACCGCCGCACGCAGCGGAACCAACGGGACCGACGGCACCGACAGGGCTCACGGGGTGACCGGTGCCGACGAGCTGCCGCCGCTGGTCATCGAGGGCCTGCGGAAGTCCTACCCGGGTGGGATCACCGCGGTGGACGGGGTGTCGTTCACCGCGCGACACAACCAGGTACTCGGTCTGCTCGGGCCGAACGGCGCCGGCAAGACCACGGTGCTGCGGATGCTGATGGGCCTGATCCACCCCACCGAGGGCACCCTGCGGGTGTTCGGCCACCGGGTCACCCCGGGCGCCGCGGTGCTGTCCCGGGTCGGCTCGTTCGTGGAGGGCCCGGGGTTGCTGCCGCACCTGTCCGGGGCGGCCAACCTACGGCTCTACTGGGCCAGCACCGGACGTCCGGCGGCCGACGCGCACCTGGACGAGGCCCTCGAGATCGCCGGGCTCGGCGGCGCGCTGGAGCGGGCGGTGCGCACCTACAGCCAGGGCATGCGGCAGCGGCTGGCGATTGCCCAGGCCATGCTCGGGCTGCCCGACCTGCTCGTGTTGGACGAGCCGACCAACGGACTGGACCCGCCGCAGATCCACGCCATGCGCGAGGTGCTGCGCAACTATGCGCGCGACGGACGCTCGGTGGTCGTCTCCAGCCACCTGCTCGCCGAGGTCGAGCAGACCTGCGACCACGTGGTGGTGATGCACCGGGGCAAGGTGGTCGCCGACGGCTCGGTCGCGGATCTGGTGGCCGGCGGTGGCCAGGCCAGTTTCCGGGTGGACGACCCGGAACGCGCCGCCGCACTGCTCCGCGACCTCGCCGGGGTGGGCTCCATCCAGGTTGACGGCGACTCGGTGCACGCGGACCTGAACGGCACGCCCCGGGCGGACGTCATCGGCCGGCTGGTCCGGAGCGGTGTCGCGGTGGAGGCGGCCGGGCCGAGGCGCCGCCTGGAAGATGCGTTCCTGCAGTTGGTCGGAGAGGAGCGGACACCGTGAGCACGGAGTCAGCGGCGGTCGAGCCGACGGTCGCGACCGGCGAGCTGGTTGCCGCGCACCAGCCGAGGGGACACACCACCACCGCGGCGCCCGGCTACCGGGCCGGTCGGACACTGCGGCTGCGGGTGGAGCTCGCGCGCCAGCTCGCCCGGCGCCGCACCCAGGTCTCGGTGGGCCTGGTCGTGCTGCTGCCCGTGCTGCTCTGGCTCGCCTTCCAACTGTCCAAGCCAGGCCCGGCCAACGGCTCACTGAGCCTGGTGGACCTGGCCAAGGGCAGCGGCCCCAACTTCACCGTGTTCGCCCTGTTCGCCTCGTCCAGCTTCCTGCTGGTCGTCGTGGTCGCACTGTTCTTCGGCGACACCGTGGCCAGCGAGGCATCCTGGTCCAGCCTGCGCTACCTGCTGGCCGCGCCGGTGCCCCGGACCCGGCTGCTGCGGCAGAAGGCGATCGTCGCGGCCGGCCTCTCGCTGTTCGCGGTCGTGCTGCTGCCCGCGGTGGCGCTGCTCGTCGGGTCGCTGGCGTACGGCGCGACGGACCTGGTCAGCCCTACCGGGGAGTCGCTGAGCTACGGCCAGGCCGCCGGCCGGATTCTGCTCGCGGCGGTGTACGTGGCGCTGCACCTGAGCTGGGTGGCCGGGCTGGCCCTGCTGCTGTCGGTGAGCACCGACGCACCGCTGGGCGCGGTCGGCGGCGCGGTGATGACGTCCATCCTCTCGCAGATCCTGGACACCATCACCGCGCTGGAAGGGCTGCGCAACTACCTGCCGACGCACTACGGCCCGGCCTGGTCCGACCTGCTCTCGGCGCAGGTCGACTGGGGCGACATGACCCGGGGGGTGTTCTCCGCGCTGGCCTACTGCGCGGTGTTCTGCGCGCTCGCCGCCTGGCGTTTCACCCGCAAGGACATCACCTCGTAGCCGCTGCTGTGAGGCGCTCGCACAGACCGGCCGCGGCTCGCACAGACGCTGCAAGGTCTGTGCGAGCCGCGGCCGGTCTGTGTCGCCGAGGGCAGGTGCAGGGGTCAGCTGACGGTGGCCTGGAGGTGCCGGAGCACGTCGTTGGCGGCCTCCATGTGCAGCATGTGCCCGGCGTCCACCCGCTGCAGGTCAACCCCGTCCGGCACCGGCAGGATCCGGTCCGCGCCGCCCCAGACGACGGTGACCGGGACGCTGACCTTCTCGAGCAGCGCCGGCAGCTCGATGGCCTGCTGATCACCGACCAGCAGGGTGCCCAGCAGCGTCGCCAGCGCCTCCGACACCCCGTCCAGCCGCTTGTACTTCAGCAGGTCGTCCACCAGCTGCCTGGTCACCTGCGACTCGTCCGCGAACAGCCGCCCGAGCAGCGGCTTGAGCTCGCGGCGCGACGACGCGGCGGCAAAGCCACGCAGGTACTCCGCATCCACCGCCGAGCCGTACCCGGCCGGAGCGAGCAGACCCAGCGAGGCCACCCGCTCCGGTGACCTGGCCGCCACCTGGGCGACCACCGCGCCACCGAGTGAGTGCCCGACCAGGTGCGCCCGGTCCAGCCCGACCGCGTCCAGGAAGCCGAGCACCGTGTCGGCGAGGGTGTCCAGCGAGCCGTCGCCGACGTCCTTGCCGGACTGGCCGTGGCCCGGCAGGTCCAGCGCGTGCACGGTGTGCGTCTCGGACAGCGGCTGCTGCACGAACAGCCAGGAGTTCTTGTCCCCACCGAACCCGTGCACCAGCACCACCGGGTCACCCTCCGCCTCACCGAGGGTGATGTAGGAGATCGACCGGCCGTCCACCTCGACGGTGCTCGGCGCCACCTCATCGCTCTCGTCCAGCGCACCGGACTCGAGCTGGGCCAACGCCTCGGCGACCACCGCCCCGATCTCGTCGTCCGGTACCTCGGCCGGCGCCACCACGGCGAGCGTGGCCCCGACCGGCAGGTCCTTGCCGGTCTCCCCGACGATCCGGCGCAGGAGCCCCTCCCGCGGGGACTCCAGGGTGCCGGCGATCTTGTCGGTCTCGATGTCGGCCAGGTCGTCGCCCTTGGCGATGGTGTCGCCCTCGGCCACGAACCACTCGATGATCTTGCCGGTCTTCATCGAGAGGCCCCATTTGGGCATGGTCACCCGCTGGATCCGCTCGTCAGCCATGATGTTCGCCCCGCAAGCTCCGCTCAGCCATGATGTTCGCTCCGCAAGCTCCGCTCAGCCATGATGTTCGCCCCGCAAGCTCCGCTCAGCCATGATGTGCGCCCCGCAAGCTCCGTACGCGCCGCTGGAAAGCCACGGTCACCTCTCCCAGTCGACGGCGGTCTTCACCGCGCCGATGACCTTCTGCGCGTCCGGGATGAACAGGTCCTCCAGCGAGGAGGAGAACGGCACCGGCGTGTGCGGCCCGGTGACCAGCTGGATCGGCGCCCGCAGCGCGCCGAATGCCTCGTGCGCGACCGAGGCGCCGATGTCGGAGGCCAGCGAGCAGCGCGGGTTCGACTCGTCCACCACGACCAGCCGGCCGGTGTTCTCCACGCTCTCGAGGATGGTGTCCAGATCCAGCGGGCTGGTCGTTCTCGGGTCGATGACCTCGGCCTCGATGCCGGCGCCGGCCAGCTCGGCGGCGGCCTCCGTCGCCATGCCGACCATGCGCCCGATCGCCACGATGGTGACGTCCGAACCCTCCCGCACGATGTTCGCCTCGCCGAACGGGATCACGTAGCTCTCCTCCGGCACCTCGCCGGTCATGTCGTAGAGCATCTTGTGCTCGGCGAAGATCACCGGGTCATCGTCCCGGATGGACGCGATGAGCAGGCCCTTCGCGTCGTACGGGTTGGACGGCGCTGCCACCTTGAGGCCCGGCACGTGGGTGAACACCGACAGCAACGACTGGGAGTGCTGCGCCGCGGCGCGCAGCCCGGCGCCCCACATGGTCCGGATGACCACCGGGGTGACCGCCTTGCCGCCGAACATGTACCGGAACTTGGCGGCCTGGTTGAAGATCTGGTCGAAACAGACGCCCATGAAGTCGATGAACATCAGCTCCGCGACGGGGCGCAGGCCGCCGGTGGCCGCGCCGACCGCGGCGCCGATGAACGCCGACTCCGAGATGGGGGTGTCCAGCACCCGGCCCGGGTACTTGCCGTAGAGCCCCTTGGTCACCCCGAGCACACCGCCCCAGGCGTCAATCTCCCCCGGCGCCCCGGTGCCGCCGACGTTGTCCTCGCCGAACACCACCACCCGGTGGTCGCGGGCCATCTCCTGGTCGATCGCCTCGTTGATCGCTTCGCGGTAGCTGATGCTGCGTGCCATCGTGTTCGCTCCTCCCCGGACTCAGTACGAGACGTAAACGTCGGTCAGCAGGTCTTCCGGCCCCGGTTTGGGGGCCGCCTTGGCTTCGTCCACGGAGCGGTCGATCAGTGTCGCCACCTCGGCGTCCACCGCGTCCAGCTGCTCGCCGGTCAGCTCACCGGACTCGGTGACCCTGGCGCGGAACCGCTTCAGGCAGTCCAGCTTCTCGCGCGCCTGGGCCACCTCGTCACCCCGGTAGAGCTGCTGGTCGCCTTCGAAGTGGCCGAAGTAGCGGGTGAACTTGACCTCGATCAACGTCGGTCCGCCGCCCTCCCGGGCTCGCGCGACCGCCTCGCCGGCCGCCTCGTAGACCGCGAAGAAGTCGAACCCGTCCACGATCACGCCCGGCATGCCGAACGCGGCGGCCCGGTCGGCGATGTCGTCGGTGGCCACCGACCAGCTCGACGAGGTCGCCTCGGCGTACCCGTTGTTCTCCGCCACGAAGATCGCCGGCAGGTTCCACACGGTCGCCAGGTTCAGCGACTCCAGCGTGGTGCCCTGGTTGGAGGCGCCGTCGCCGAAGAACGCCACCGCGACCCCGCCGGTACCCAGCTGCTTGGACGCCAGTGCCCGCCCGCAGATCAGCGGCGGTCCGCCACCCACGATGCC
>DASYLM010000240.1:0-11226 GCA_036009565.1 Pseudonocardia sp.
CTCGCCCGAGCAGTACAACCAGCTGTTCACCATGCACGGCACGATCATGCTGCTGTTGTACGCGACGCCGATCCTGTTCGGGTTCGCGAACTACATCCTGCCGCTGCAGATCGGCTCGCCGGACGTCGCGTTCCCGCGGCTCAACGCCTTCTCGTACTGGTTGTTCCTGTTCGGCGGCCTGATCGTGCTGTCCGGTTTCCTCACGCCCGGCGGCGCCGCCGACTTCGGCTGGTTCGCCTACACGCCGCTGTCCAGCGTGACGCACTCGCCGGGTGTCGGCGCGGACCTGTGGATCATGGGTCTTGCGGTCGCCGGCCTGGGCACCATCCTCGGCGGCGTGAACATGCTCACCACGGTGATCTGCCTGCGGGCGCCCGGCATGACGATGTTCCGGATGCCCATCTTCACCTGGAACATCTTCATCACCACGATCCTGATCCTGGTTGCGTTCCCGGTGCTCACCGCAGCGCTGCTGGGCCTGGAGGCCGACCGGCACCTGGGCGCGCACGTGTTCGACCCGGCCAACGGCGGGGTCATCCTGTGGCAGCACCTGTTCTGGTTCTTCGGCCACCCCGAGGTCTACATCGTCGCGCTGCCGTTCTTCGGGATCGTGACCGAGGTGTTCCCGGTGTTCAGCCGCAAGCCGCTGTTCGGCTACAAGGCGATGGTCTACGCGACGGTCTCCATCGCCGCGCTGTCGTTCGCGGTGTGGGCGCACCACATGTACGCCACCGGCGCGGTGCTGCTGGCCTTCTTCTCCTTCACCACCTTCCTGATCGCCATCCCGACCGGGATCAAGTTCTTCAACTGGATCGGCACCATGTGGAAGGGGCAGCTGACCTTCGAGACGCCGATGCTGTTCGCGGTCGGCTTCCTGGTCACCTTCCTGTTCGGCGGGCTGACCGGCATCCTGTTGGCGTCTCCACCGGTAGATTTCCATGTGAGCGACACCTACTTCGTGGTGGCGCACTTCCACTACGTGCTGTTCGGCACCATCGTGTTCGCCACCTACTCGGGCATCTACTTCTGGTTCCCGAAGATGACCGGCCGGATGATGGACGAGACGCTCGGCAAGGTGCACTTCTGGCTGACCTTCATCGGATTCCACGCCACCTTCCTGGTGCAGCACTGGCTGGGCGCCGAGGGCATGCCGCGCCGCTACATCGACTACCTGCCCACCGACGGGTTCACCTTCCTGAACACGTTCTCCTCGATCGGCGCGTTCATCCTGGGTGCCTCGACGCTGCCGTTCATCTGGAACGTGTTCCGCAGCTACCGGTACGGCCGGGTGGTCACCGTGGACGACCCGTGGGGCCACGGCAACTCCCTGGAGTGGGCCACCAGCTGCCCGCCGCCGCGGCACAACTTCACCGAGCTGCCCCGGATCCGTTCCGAGCGCCCGGCATTCGAGCTGCACTACCCGCACCTGGTCGACCGGCTGCGCGGCGAGGCGCACATGGGCGGCCGGGGCGGGCACCCCACGCCGTCCGAGGTGGCCGCCGCGAAGACGGCGCCGGAAAGCCTGCCGAGCGGTGACCCGAAGGCGCGCTGACCCTGTCTCTGGAGAGGCATGGTGAGTCGGTGACCGACCGCACGCAAAGGCCGCGATGAACCACGGTGTTTCCGTTCTCATCACGGTGACCGGCCCGGACCGACCAGGTGTCAGTTCAGTGCTGTTCGCCGCGCTGATCCGCCACGGCGTCGAGCTCCTGGACGTGGAGCAGGTGGTGATCCGGGGCCAGCTCACGCTGGGCGCGCTGGTCGCCACCGACCGCGACCCGGAGGGGTTGCAGGAGGCCGTCGAGCAGGCCATGGCCAGCATCGCGATGACGGTGCGGACCTCCATCGAGCCCGACGGCGGGCAGGTCCGCCGGACGTCCAGCCACGTCGTCGTGGTGCTCGGGCGGCCGATCACCGCACGGGCCTTCGGCGAGGTGGCCCGCGCGCTCGCCGCGGTCGGGGCGAACATCGACTCGATCCGCCGGGTGGCCGACTACCCGGTCACCGGCCTGGAGCTGATGGTCTCCCCGGATCCGACCGACCCGCAGGAGCACCCGCACGGCACGCTGCGCGCCAAGCTGGTCGAGGTGGCCGCCTCGGTCGGTGTGGACGTCGCGGTCGAGCGGGCCGGGCTGGCCCGGCGCGGCAAGCGGCTGATCGTCTTCGACGTGGACTCGACGCTGATCCAGGGCGAGGTCATCGAGATGCTGGCGGCCCGGGCCGGCGCGTCGGCGGAGGCGGACGTCCGGGCGGTCACCGAGGCGGCCATGCGCGGCGAGCTGGACTTCACCGAGTCGCTGCGCCGCCGGGTCGCGGTGCTGGCCGGGCTGCCGGTCTCGGTGCTGGACGAGGTCGCCGACGAGCTCGAGCTGACGCCCGGCGCGCGCACCACGATCCGCACCCTCAAACGCCTCGGCTTCCGTTGCGGCGTGGTCTCCGGCGGGTTCACCCCGGTGGTGCGTCGGCTGGTCGACGAGCTGGGCCTGGACTTCTGCGCGGCCAACGAACTGGAAGTCGTCGACGGCCGGCTGACCGGGCGGGTGCTCGGTGAGGTGGTCGACCGGGCCGGCAAGGCGGTCGCGTTGCGCCGGTTCGCCGCCGAGTACGGCATCCCACTGGAGCAGTGCGTGGCGGTCGGCGACGGCGCCAACGACATCGACATGCTCGCCGCCGCCGGGCTCGGCGTTGCCTTCAACGCCAAGCCGGCGCTGCGCGAGGTGGCTGACACCGCGCTGTCGCACCCCTACCTCGACGTGGTGCTGTTCGTGCTCGGCATCACCCGGGACGAGGTCGAGGTGGCCGACGCGGCCGAGGGCGTGCTGCGCCGCGTCCCGCTGCCCGCCCAGCCATGAGTTCCAGCTCGGACGCCTGTTCGACCGGCACCGGGCTCGAGGTGCTCGCTCCGCTGGCCGCGCGGTACGTGGACTGGCTGCGGCTGCCCGCCGCTGCCACCTCCGACACCTCCGGTGAGGACCCCGCGCTGGTGCGGGCCATGCCGATGGTGCTGCGGGTGGAGCGGGCCGAGCCGCCGGGGCGGACCCCGTTGCTGGAGGCGGCGGCCAGCGCGGCGGTGGCGGTCTGCCTCGATCCCCGCTCCGCACCGGGCGGCGAATGGTACGACGAGGTGTCGCGCTGGGTCGGCGGCCGGATCCGCAAGGTCACCCGGCGGGCCCGAGGTGCGCACTGGGCGGCGGTACAACAGCTGCCGGGGGTGACCGTCGCCGTGCGCGGTGACTCGGGGCTGGCCGAGGTGCGCGCGTTGGTGCCCGGTCTGGTGTCGGAGGCGCCGCGCGAGGTGTCCCGGCTGCAGATCGCCGGCACCGACCTGCCGCCGGACGAACCGGGCGCGCCGGTTCCCGGCCTGCCGGTGGTCTGGCTGAACCCGGCGGTGGAGCTGACCGTCGGCAAGGCGGCCGCCCAGGTCGGCCACGCCACGATGATCATGGCCGCGGCGCTGCCGGCGGCCCGGCTCGCCCAGTGGCGGGCGGACGGGCTGCGCTGCGCGGTCCGGGTGGCGACGCCGCAAGGCTGGCGGTCGGTGCTGGACGCGGCGACGGGCGGCCGTTCCACGGTGCTGGTCCGCGACGCCGGCTTCACCGAGGTGGCACCGGGCACCGTCACCTGCGCCGCCCACTGGCCCGCCTGAGTAGCCCCGCGCGCAGGCACCCGCCGCCCGGTCCCGGTACGGCGGCCCATCGCCGGCGGCGGCCGGGCAGCAGCGGCGGACAGCAACGGCGGACCGCGGCAGGGGGACCGCGGCGGAACAGCGGCAGGGGCTACGGTCGGGCGGCTAGGCGGCGCAGGGCGGCGCGGACCACCTCGGGGTCGGTGGTCGGCCAGAACGGTGGCAGCGAGGCGCGCAGGAAGCCGCCGTAGCGCGCGGTGGCCAGCCGGGAGTCCAGGATCGCCACCACGCCGCGGTCGTCCATCCCGCGCAGCAGCCGGCCGGCGCCCTGGGCGAGCAGGAGGGCGGCGTGGGTGGCCGACACGGTGAGGAACCCGTTGCCGCCGCGGGCGTCCACCGCGCGCTGCCGCGCCGAGACCAGCGGGTCGTCCGGGCGGGGGAACGGGATGCGGTCGATCAGCACCAGGCGCAGCGATCGGCCCGGGACGTCGACGCCCTGCCAGAGGGACAGGGTGCCGAACAGGCAGGTCGCGTCGTCCTCGGCGAACTTCTTCACCAGCAACCCGGTGGCGTCGTCACCCTGGCACAGGATCGGCTGCTCCAGCCGAGGGCGTAGCGCCTCGGTCGCCTGCTTGGCGGCGCGCATCGAGGAGAACAGTCCCAGGGCGCCGCCGCCGGCGGCGGTGACCAGCTCGGCGATCTCGTCCAGGTACGCCTTCGGCAGGCCGTCCCGGCCCGGGGTGGGCAGCCGCTTGGCCACGTACAGGATGCCGGCGCGCTGGTGCTGGAACGGCGAGCCGACGTCCAGCCCGGTCCAGCGCACCACCTCCGCGTCGGCGATCGGGTCGCGCTTCGCGGCGCCGGCCTTCTTCCCCGCGCCGGCTCTGTTCGCGGCGCTGTCGTGCGTCTCCACGCCGTCGGTCAGCGCCGCGCCGTCCGGGTTCGGTTGCTCGGCCGGCAGCCCCCACTGCCGGGCCAACGCGTCGAACGAGCCGCCCAGGGTCAGGGTCGCCGAGGTCAGCACCACGGTGCGCGGGCCGAACAGCCGCTCGCGCAGCAGCCCGCCGACGGACAGCGGCGCCACCCGCAGTACCCGGGCGCGGGTGCCGTCCGGGCCCTGTTCGGCCAGCCACACCACGTCGTAGCGCTTGGCCGGGTCCTCCTCGGTGAACGCCGCCAGCAGCCGGGTGGCCGTCTCGCTCACCTCGTCCAGCAGCGCCAGCGCGAGCTTGCGCTGGGTGGCGTGCTCCGGGTCCTCCCGGCGCTCCGAGCCGAGGCCGGCCCGGCACGCGGTGGTCGCGTCGCGGGCGGCGGTCAGCGCACCGGCGACCGGGGTCGGCAGCCCGTTCTCCCAGCGGCCCAGGGGCGCGTCGGCGAGCACCAGGGCGAGGCCCTCGGACGCCTCGTTGAGCCGGTCGGCGACGGCCTGGTCGACGAGCTTGCCGCAGCGGCGGGACGCGGCGGCCACCGAAGCGGCGGTGAGCTCGGCGGTGGCCACCCCGGTGACCCGGTCCACCAGGTCGTGCGCCTCGTCGACGACGACGACGTCGTGCTCGGGCAGCACCGCGCGGTTCTCCAGTGCGTCGATCGCGAGCAGTGCGTGGTTGGTGACCACGACGTCCGCCCGCCCGGCCTCGTGCCGGGCCCGCTCGGCGAAGCAGTCGGTGCCGACCGGGCAGCGGGACACCCCGAGGCATTCCCGCGCGGTCACCGACACCTGCCGCCAGGCCGAGTCCGGCACGCCGGGTACCAGCTCGTCGCGGTCGCCGGTGTCGGTGTCGGAGGACCACTCGTGCAGCCGCTTCACGTGCCGGCCCATCGCCGAGATGGCGAACGGGTCGAACAGCTGGTCGGTGCCGTCGTCGAGGTCCTCGGTGCCGCTGATCCGGTGCAGGCACAGGTAGTTGCGCCGGCCCTTCAGGATGGCGAACGTCGGCGTGCGGCCCAGCACCGGCTTGAGCGCCTCGGCCAGGCGGGGCAGGTCACGGTCCACCAGCTGGCGCTGCAGCGCGATCGTTGCGGTGGAGATCACCACGGTGGTGTCGTTCGCGATGGCGTGCCGGATCGCCGGGATCAGGTAGGCCAGCGACTTCCCGGTGCCGGTGCCGGCCTGCACGGCCAGGTGGGTGCCGCCGAGCAGCGCCTCGCGCACCGCGCGGACCATCTTCTGCTGGCCCTCCCGGGGCTGCCCGCCGAGTGCCTCGACGGCGGCGCTCAGCATCTCGTCAACCCCGGGCAGGTCGATGCCGCTCGGGGTGGGCGGGGTCAGCTTGGCGGTCGTGGCCGGCACGTCAACGACGCTACAGGGCTCAGCCGACGGGTCAGCGGCCCCACGCGGTCCGGGGCCGGCCCGCGCGCCGAGCGTGGGCGGGGAGGCGAAACTCCGGTCCACTCAGGCCACGGTGACGCCCGCCGCGCGCATTTCGTCCAGCGCGGCCGCCGTGCTGGCCGGCGCCACGCCGGCGGTGAGGTCGGTGAGCACCGCGGTGGCGAAACCGGCGCGCACCGCATCCAGCGCGGTGGCCCGCACGCAGTAGTCGGCGGCGATGCCGACCACGTCGACCTCGGTGACCTGGCGGGCCCGCAGCCAGTCGGCCAGGCCGGCGCCGCCCGGCTCGGCGCCCTCGAACCCGGAGTAGGCGGCCGCGTACTCGCCCTTGGTGAAGACGGCACCGATCGGGGCCACGTCCAGCGCCGGGTGGAACGCCGCGCCGGCCGTACCGGCCACGCAGTGCACCGGCCAGGAGTGCACGTAGTCCGGCGTCGCGCTGAAGTGGTCGCCGGGGTCGACGTGGTAGTCGCGGGTGGCCACCACCTGGTCGTACCGGCCGGTCACGGCGTTGATCCGCTCGGCGACCGAGGCGCCGCCGGCCACCGCCAGCGAGCCCCCTTCACAGAAGTCGAGCTGGACGTCGACGATGATCAGCGCGCGCACCGGGCCCCCTCAGCCGAAAACGGTCGTCAGGGCCGGCTCACCCCGGGACAGTTTGAGGCCCTCCCAGGGTACCGAGACCAGCGCCGCGCGCAGCCGCTCGCGGGACTGCTCCAGCGACTCCCGCCCGTTCACCGGCTCGCCGCGGCGCACCAGCGGCACCGGCAGCACGCGGTCGTGCGGGCCGGCGGCCACCGGCTTGTCGGCCTGGTAGACGACCTCTTCCAGCGCGGTACCGGTCGGCTTGTAGCGACGCAGCGCGGACTTGCGCCCGCCCCGGGACTCCTTCGCCGAGCTGCGCTTCGCCACCGGTCGGCCGTCCACCTCGACCAGCTTGTAGACCATCCCGGCGGTCGGCGCCCCGGAGCCGGTGACCAGCGAGGTCCCCACCCCGTAGGCGTCCACCGGCTCGGCGCGCAGCGCGGCGATGGCGTACTCGTCCAGGTCGCCGGACAGCACCACCCTGGTGCCCCGGGCACCGAGCTTGTCGAGCTGCTCGCGGGCTTGGCGGGCCAGCTCGGGGAGGTCGCCGGAGTCGATCCGGATGGCGCCGAGCTCCGGGCCGGCCGCCGCGACCGCGGCCTCGATGCCCCGGGTGATGTCGTAGGTGTCCACCAGCAGCGTGGTCTTCGAACCGCTGCTGGCCACCTGGCTGGCGAACGCCTGCCGCTCGTCGTCGTGCAGCAGCACGAACGCGTGCGCGGCGGTTCCGGTGGTCGGGATGCCGTAGCGGCGGCCGGCCTCCAGGTTCGACGTGCTGGCGAACCCGGCCAGGTAGGCGGCCCGCGCGGCGGCCACCGCCGCCTCCTCGTGGGTGCGCCGCGAGCCCATCTCGATCAGCGGCCGGCCACCGGCGGCGGCGACCATCCGGGCGGCCGCCGAGGCGATCGCGCAGTCGTGGTTGAACACCGAGAGCGCCAACGTCTCCAGCATCACCGCCTCGGCGAAGGTGCCGGTCACGGTGAGCACCGGGGAGCCGGGGAAGTACAGCTCGCCCTCCGGGTAGCCGGTCACGTCACCGCCGAACCGGTAGTCGGCCAGCCAGCGCAGGGTGTCCGGGCCGACCACCCCGTCCTCGGCCAGCGCATCCAGGTCGGCGTCGGTGAAGCGGAACCGGGCGAGCTGTTCGAGCAGGCGGCCGGTGCCGGCGACCACGCCGTAGCGGCGCCCGTCCGGCAGCCGGCGCGCGAAGAGCTCGAAGGTGCATTGCCGCGACGCGGTCCCATCGGCCAGCGCGGCGGCCAGCATGGTCAGCTCGTAGCGGTCGGTCAGCAGCCCGGTGCTGCCGGCAGGTGTCATGACCGCGAAGCCTACTGTCGCGGCGTCCCGGGGCCGATCGTGTTACCACCTCGTGCCCGGGCGTGCGCGCGACACCGGGGAGCTGTCACCATGGAGGCATGGCCGCACCACTATCCGCGCCTAGGACGGGGACCACCCACGAGGCGGAGCAGGTCGCGGACGACTCCGTCGCCGTCGAGGTGCCCTGGCAGACCATCGTCTGGAACGACCCGGTCAACCTGATGTCCTATGTGACCTACGTACTGCAGAAACTGTTCGGTTACGACCGGGACAAGGCGACGAAGCTGATGCTCGACGTGCACCACAAGGGACGCGCCACCGTGTCGTCCGGATCGAAGGACAAGGTCGAGGGCGACGTCGCGAAGCTGCACGCCGCCGGCCTGTGGGCCACCATGCAGCGCTCGTGAGAGGTCAGCGTTGAACGGCTGGCGCAGGCAGGGACGGGGCGCCAAGCTGCGGCTGGTCGGGGTGTTCGACCAGCAGGAGGCGGCGCTGCTGCGCGGCCTGATCGGCCAGGTGCGCACCATGCTCGTGCAGCGCACCGACGACGTGCCGGTCGACGAGCTGGCCGAGCTGACCGGGCTCGCGTCCGGGCACACCCGCCCGCCGGAGGACGCGGTGCTGGCGAGGCTGCTGCCCGACTTCCACCGGGACGACCCGGAGCTGGCCGCCATGCTGCGCGCCGCCCGCGAGCCCGAGCTCGTCGCGGCCAAGACCGAGGCGGCCACCGTGGTGCTCGACACCTGCCCGCCGGACGGCGGCCGCGCCGAGCTCACCCCGCCGCAGGCCGACGCCTGGCTCTCCGCGCTGAACGACGTCCGGCTCGCGCTGGGCACCACGCTCGGGGTCACCGAGGACATGCCGGACGAGCCACCGGTGGACGAGGCCCTGGCCGCGCACCTGAGCGTGTACCACTGGCTGACGTTCGTGCAGGACGCCCTGGTCCAGTCCCGCGCCGCCGCGATGTAGCCGTGAGTGGTATTGGTCGCCCTGGCATCCAATACCACTCACGGCAGCCAGCTCACGGCACCAGTACGAGGCGGCCGCGCACCGCGCCCTCGGCGAAGCGCTGGTGCGCCGAGGCGGCCTTCTCCAGGGGGAACGTCTCGGCCACCCGGAGTGTCAGCGTGCCGGCCTCCGCCAGCGCGACCAGTTCGGCCAGCTGCCGCCCGTCGGCCCGGACGAACACCGTGTGCACCCGGGTGCCACGCAGCGCCGGCGGGGTGGCGGGGCCGGTCACCGAGGTGAACGAACCGCCGCCGCGCAGCGCGTCGTGGGCCCGCACCCCGATCGTCGCCGCGTCCAGCACGCCGTCCACCCCGCCGGGGACCAGTGCCCGCACCGCCGCACCCAGTTCGGCCTCCCTGGGTACGAACAGCTCGGCGCCGAAACCGAGCACCAGCTCGCGGTCGCGCTCCGATGCGACCGCCACCACCCGCAGCCCGGCGGCGACCGCCAGCTCGACGGCGTAGCCGCCGACCGCGCCGGCGGCGCCGGTGACCAGCAGCGTCTGGCCGGCCCGCAGCCCGAGTCCGGCCAGTGCCTGGGCGGCGGTGAGCCCGTTCAGGGGGAGTGTCGCCGCCGCCTCGAAGCTCACGTCACGGGGCGCCGCGGCGACCGAACCGGCGTCGAGCACCAGGTAGTCGGCGTAGCCGGCGGTCGGCACGTCCAGCCGGTCGGACAGCCCGATGACCCGGTCACCGACGGCGAACGCCGCGCCGCCCGCCGCGTAGCCTGCCGCGCCGCCTGCCGCGACGTCCGCTGGGCCGACCGCATCGACCTCGCCGGCCACGTCCCAGCCGATCCCGACCCCGTCCCGGTCCGACAGCATCCCGGCCTGGGCGGCGATCCCGGACCGGACGAACGCGTCCACCGGGTTGACCGCGGCGGCCCGTACCCGGATCCGGATCTGCCCCGGCCCGGGAACGGGCAGCGGGAGCTCCTCGATCTCGAGGGCCTCCGGTCCACCGTAGGTCCGCACGACGACTGCACGCATGGCGTTCTCCTCTGCCGTTCCGGACGGCTTCTCCGTCTCATCGGGAACATATGAAGGGCCACCCGGCCTTGTAAGAACGCACTTGCAAGTGCGTACCGCACCGGGAGGAGAGCTGATGGCGACCCAGTCGGCGGCGCAGCGACGCCGTGAGGAGGCGCTCGCCTACCAGGAGTTCGTGCGGGCCTGCCCGACGTCGAAGCTGCTGAACCGGATCGGCGACAAGTGGGTGACGCTGCTGCTGGCGGCGCTGGGCGACGGCCCGCTGCGCTACGGCGAGCTGTCCCGCGCGGTACCCGGCGCCAGTCAGAAGATGCTCACCCAGTCGCTGCGCGGCCTCGAGCGCGACGGGCTGCTGGCCAGGACGGTGACCCCGAGCGTGCCGGTGCGGGTGGACTACGAGCTGACCCCGCTGGGCCGCTCGCTGCTCCCGGTGCTGAAGGCGATCAAGGACTGGGCCGAGCTGTACATGGGCGACGTCGCCGCCGCCCGGGCCGGCTACGACGGGGCACGGCCGCAGCGGGACGCCGCCGGGAGGAGTGACCGGTACGGCGCCGGTCGGCTCGCCCATGCCGGGTAGCACCCCGCACCGGTGTGACGAGGCAGGGCTTCACGTGCAAGGGGAGCGGACGTGCCCGTACCCTGTACCGGTGCTGGTGATCCGGAAAGATCTCGTGGACGAGATCGTTGCGCACGCCCGTCGGGACCATCCCGACGAGGCGTGCGGGGTGATTGCCGGGCCGGCCGGGTCGGACCGCCCTGAGCGGTTCATCCCGATGGTGAACGCCGCCCGGTCACCGACCTTCTACGAGTTCGAGTCCGGCGACCTGCTGCGGCTGTACCGCGAGATGGACAGCAACGACGAGGTGCCGGTGGTGATCTACCACTCGCACACCGCGACCGAGGCCTACCCGTCCCGGACCGACGTGTCCTACGCGTCCGAGCCGGAGGCGCACTACGTGCTGGTCTCCACCAGGGACGACCAGCCCGCCGGAGAACCGGAGTTCCGGTCCTACCGGATCGTGGACGGCGAGATCACCGAGGAGACCGTCGAGGTGGTCGAGACGTACATGTTCTCCCATACCGGTGCGGACGACGTCCCAGACTGTCGCTGACCCCTCTCGCGCGGGGCGGACAACCCACCGCGACATCTCAGCTCGCCCGTTCCCGGCTCGGCCGCACCACGAGGAGGACCCATGGCCGTCACCGTTTCGATTCCCACCATCCTGCGCACCCACACCGGCGGGGAGAAGTCCGTCCAGGCTTCGGGTAGCACCGTCTCCGAGGTCATCACCGACCTGGACGCCAAGCACGGCGGCATCAAGGCCCGTCTGATCAAGGACGGTTCGCTGCACCGGTTCGTGAACATCTACGTCA
>DASYLM010000241.1:0-12602 GCA_036009565.1 Pseudonocardia sp.
CACCACCTCGTCGTGGTGGTCACCGAGCTCGTCGTCCGGGTCCAGGATGGCCACCCCGACCACCGCCGGGTGGCCGCCGGCGGGCACCACCGGCAGTTCGACGAGGGCGCCGTCGATCCCCTCGAGCAGCTGGTCCAACGGGGTTCCGCGCATCGCGGCACCTTCTGTCACTCAAGCCCGGTCACTCAAGACCTGTCACTCGCACCACAACGTTGTCCGATCGGACAACATTGTGATCCCGACTATAGCCAGTTGGCCGGATGCCGGCAGTTCGCACACAGCTACCGTTTCCAGCATCAACCGCACCCGGGAGGTGTACCCACGTGGACTCGATCGCCACGACCCCGACGCCCCGCAACGAGCCGGTGCACGACTACGCCCCCGGCTCGACCGAGCGGGCCAGCCTGACCGCGCGGCTCGCTGAGCTGGCCGGACAGCGCCACGAGCTCACCCAGACCATCGACGGCGAGCAGCGGCTCGGCGGTGGCGCCGCCGTCGACGTGGTGGCCCCGCACCGGCACGCGCACGTGCTCGGCACCTTCGGCACCGCCACCGCCGACGACGCGAAGGCCGCCACCGAGGCCGCGCTGCGCGCCGCCGCGCCGTGGCGGGAGCTGCCCTTCGAGGCCAGGGCCTCGGTGCTGCTGCGCGCCGCCGACCTGCTCGCCGGGCCGTGGCGCGACACCCTGAACGCGGCCACCATGCTCGGCCAGTCCAAGACGGCGATCCAGGCCGAGGTCGACTCGGCGTGCGAGCTGGCCGACTTCTGGCGGTTCAACGTGCACTTCGCCCGGCGCATCCTGGCCGAGCAGCCGGAGTCCTCCCCCGGCGTGTGGAACCGGATGGACCACCGCCCGCTGGAGGGCTTCGTCTACGCGATCACCCCGTTCAACTTCACCGCCATCGCCGGCAACCTGCCGACCGCGCCGGCGCTGATGGGCAACACGGTGATCTGGAAGCCGTCGCCGACCCAGACCCTGTCCGCGTGGTACACCATGCGGCTGCTGGAGCAGGCCGGCATGCCGCCGGGCGTGATCAACATGGTGACCGGGGACGGCCGGGCGCTGTCGGAGGTGCTGCTCGCCGACGAGCACCTGGCCGGCATCCACTTCACGGGCTCCACCGCCACCTTCCAGCACCTGTGGGGCCAGGTCGGCGCGCACATCGGGCAGTACCGGGGCTACCCCCGGCTGGTCGGCGAGACCGGCGGCAAGGACTTCGTGGTAGCGCACCCGTCGGCCGAGATCGACGTACTGCGCACCGCCCTGGTCCGGGGCGCCTACGAGTACTCCGGGCAGAAGTGCTCGGCGGCCTCCCGGGCGTTCGTGCCCCGTTCGGTGTGGCAGCGGCTGCGTGACGACCTGGTCGACGAGGTGGCCTCACTGCGCGTGGGTGACGTGGCCGACCTGGGCAACTTCACCGGCGCGGTGATCGACAAGCGCGCCTTCGACCGCCTGGGCGGCGTTCTCGAGCGGGCGGCGTCCGACCCGAGCCTGGAGGTACTGGCCGGCGGCGGCGCGGACGACTCCGAGGGCTACTTCGTGCAGCCCACCCTGGTGCAGGGCGCCGACCCGGAGCACGACGTGTTCCGCACCGAGTACTTCGGCCCGCTGCTCGCGGTGCACGTCTACGACGACAGCGACGCCACCGCGTTCGAGCAGGTACTGGGCACCGTGGACCGGGGCTCCGCGTACGGGCTGACCGGCGCGGTCATCGGCACCGACCGGGCCGCGATCACCAAGGCCGGCGAGGCGCTGCGGTTCACCGCCGGCAACTTCTACATCAACGACCGGCCCACCGGCGCGGTGGTCGGCCAGCAGCCGTTCGGCGGGGCGCGCGGCTCGGGCACCAACGACAAGGCCGGCTCGATCTTCAACCTGCAGCGCTGGACCAGCCCGCGCTCGATCAAGGAGAACCTCAACCCGCCGGTGTCCTCCGGCTACCCGCACCAGGGGTGAGGGAGATGCTTCGATCCGCACTGCTCTCCGCCGCCCGCTCACCGGTGCTGCGCTCGGCCGCCGAGCACTCCGCGCTGGCCCGGCCGCTGGTCGACCGGTTCGTCGCCGGTGCCGACCTGGACGCCGCGCTGACCTCGGTCCGGACGCTGGTCGGCGACCGGCTGGTGTCGGTGGACCACCTCGGCGAGAACACCGAGGACCCGGGTCAGGCCGCCGCCACCACCGAGGCCTACCTGGGGTTGCTCGACCGGCTCGGCGCCGAGGGCCTTGCCGCCCGGGTCGAGGTGTCGGTCAAGCTCTCCGCGCTCGGGCAGGCGCTGCCGGGCGGCCCGACGCTGGCCACCGACAACGCGGCCCGGATCTGCGCCCGGGCGGCCGCGGTGGGTACCACGGTGACGGTGGACATGGAGGACCACACCACTACCGACGCCACCCTGGAGACGGTCCGCGCACTGCGCCGGGACTGGCCGGGTACCGGCGCTGTCCTGCAGGCCTACCTGCGCCGCACCGAGGCGGACTGCGGGTCGCTGGCCGGGCCGGGCTCGCGGGTGCGGTTGTGCAAAGGCGCCTACGACGAGCCGGCCTCGGTGGCGTTCCGGGAGCGCGCCGGGGTGGACGAGTCCTACCGGCGGTGCCTGCGGGTGCTGATGGGCGGGCAGGGCTACCCGATGGTGGCGACCCACGACCCGGCGCTGATCAGCTACGCCGACGAGCTCGCCGACAGCACCGGGCGGGACGCGACCGGGTTCGAGTTCCAGATGCTCTACGGGGTCCGCCCGGCGGCGCAGCGCGAGCTGGCCGCCCGGGGCCGCCAGGTGCGGGTGTACCTGCCGTACGGCTCGGCCTGGTTCCCGTACTTCATGCGGCGGCTCGGCGAACGCCCGGCCAACATGATGTTCTTCCTCCGCTCGGTCACCAGCCGCCACTGACGAACGGGAAGCGGTTCACTCGACCGGCGCGGTGCCGCCGCGCTGGTCGATGAGCTGTTGCAGGCCGTCGAACAGCCGGCGCAGCCCGAACTCGCGGCCGTTGTCCGCGGAGCCCCCCACCGAGCCCTCGGCGGACAACACCTGGGTGAGGGCCGGGTAGCGCTCCCGGTGCGCGGCGAGCAGCTGGCGCATGACCCGCTTGTCGTCCGTCCAGGGCTGGGTGCCGGCGGTGGACAGGGACTGGGTGGTGCGGATGTGCCCGAACAGCACGAACACCGCATCCAGCCGCTCGGTGCCGTCCAGCGGCGTGCCGTCCAGCGCGCTGACCGCGCTCTCCACCCAGCCCAGCTCGCGCGGCCCCATCACCCGGTCACCGACGGTTGCCCAGGGCAGCCAGGGATGCAGCCGCCACGCCTCGACCAGCAGCGCGACGAACTCCTCCAACCGGGTGCGCCAGCCGCCCGGCACGCCGCTCAGGTCGGGCGGCTCGCCGACGGCGGTCTCGATCATGATGGCCGCCAGGTCGGACTTGCCGGCCACGTAGCGGTACAGCGCCATCTTGGTGACGCCCAGCGCGGCGGCGATGCGCTGCATGGACAGTGCGTCCAGTCCGTCGGCGTCCGCGATCCGCATCGCCGCCAGGGCGACCTGCTCGACGGTGAGGCCCGGCCGCGGTCCCCGTCGGGGCGGCTCCCGCAACCCCCACAACAGGGCGGCTGTGCCCTGTTCCGCGTCGATCTCGCCGGCACCCGCCTGACCCATCCGTGGTCACATCCCAGATCTCATCGCAGTATCGCCACAGCCGTATCGCCACAGCAGTATCGCCACAGCCGTTATAGCGGCACGGTTGTCAGGGCCGAAAAACTGTGTCTATGCTACACAGTGTCCCTGAGACACAGTTCAGGAAACTTCTCCGGACATGTCGATTCCAGGCCCCACCACTCGACGTGACAGCGACGGACCAACTCAACGGAGGACACCATGACGGCCGCCACCTCATCCCCCGGGACCACCCGCTCGGCCGCCGCCCAGCGCCGGATCGCGCGGGGCACGGCCGTTGTCGGCGCTGTGGCGCTCAACGCCGTGCTCTGGGGCATCGCCAGCCTGCTGGGCGCGGATTTTGTACTCACCGACTCGACGGGCACCGGCGCGGTGACCCTGCCGGTCGCGGTGATCTTCACGGCGATCTTCGGGCTGCTCGGCTGGGGCACGCTGGCGCTGCTGGAGCGCTTCACCGGCCGGGCCGTGGCCATCTGGACCGGCCTGGCCGTCGCGGTGGCCCTGCTGTCCATCGTGCCGATCTTCCTCGAGGGCGCCAGCACCGCGACCCGGATCGCGCTGACCGTGTTGCACCTCGCGGTCGCCGCCGTCCTGGTCCCGGTGTTCCGGCGGACCCGGACCCCCCGCTGAGCAGTGCCCCGTCGGGCGGGCCGGTGCCGGACGCTCCGGTCTAGCCGACGCCCAGCTCGGCCAGCCGCGCCCGGTAGCGCTCCACGTTGGCGGCCTTGACGCCCTCGTAGCCGCGCACCAGGTCGGCTGCCTCGGCGGCGGCCACCGCGGTGTCGTAGTTCCCGGCGGTCAGCGTGCCGGTCAGCCGGGTGATCATCGCGGCGTAGGAGTCCCGCAGCTCCCGCTCCAGCCGGCGCACCTCGGTGCGGCCGAACGGGTCCAGCGGGGTTCCGCGCAGCCGTTTGCCCCGCGCCAGCCCGCGCAGCACCGGGCGCAGCCACGGCCCGAACGCGATCTTCTTGTCCCGGCCCATGGCGCGCAGCACCGGCGGGTGCAGCCGGTAGCGCAGCTTCGTCCCACCCGGCACCTCGGCGGCCAGCCGCCGCTCGAACTCCGGGTCGGTCAACAGCCGGGCCACCTCGTACTCGTCCTTGTAGGCGGTCAGCCGGTGCAGTCCCCGCGCCACCGCCTCGCTGTAGGCCGTGCCCTCCTCCGGCACGGACAGGGCCCGCTCGGCGCGCCAGGCGGCCCGGACCACGTCCAGGTAGCGGCGCGCGGTCGCCACGCTCTGGAAGCCGACCAGCTGCGTGGCCCGGACGGCGGCCAGCCGGCGGGTCTCCCCGCCCAGCTCGCCCAGGTCCAGCCCGGCCGGCAATGCGGATGGCCCGGCCGGGGCGGCTGGCGTGTCACCGCCCCCGGAGGCTGAGCCGGACCCTTCCGGGCCGGTCCCGGCAGTCCCTTCGATGCCGGTCGCCGAGGCGAATGCCGACGGGTCGGCGACCGCGACCCGCCCCCACCGGAACGCGGCGGTGTTGGCGGCCACCGCGACTCCGTTCAGCTCGATCGACCACTCGATCGCGGCCGCCGAGAACGGCAGCGCGCCGCTCTGGTAGGCGGCCCCGACCAGCAGGAACGTCGCCGGCATCGAGTCGCCGAACAGCGCCAGCGCGGCGGCCGATGCGTCCAGCGACACCAGCTCGCGCACGCTGCCGGCGATGCGGCCGAGCAGCGTGTCACCGCCGGGTGCCAGCACCGAGGCGTCCCGCACCATGGCGCCGGTGGGCACCTCGGTGGTGGACACGACGGCGGTGGTCGTCTCCGGGCTGGTGTAGGAGAGGTTCTTGGCGTCGGCGCCGACGAGCGCGTCGAACGCCAGGTAGCAGTGCGCCCGCCCGGAGCCGACCCGGTTCGCCGGAGCCAGCTCGGCGGCGTCGGCGGCCACCCGCAGGTGCGAGGTCACCGGGCCGGCCTTCTGCGACATCCCCGTCTGGTCCACCCCGTGCACGGCCAGCCCGTCCCGCACGGCGGCGCTGCCCAGCACCTGGTTCACCGTGACGATGCCGGTGCCCCCGATGCCGGCCAGGAACACGTCCACGGTGCCGACCCGGGACAGCTGCGCCGCCCGCCCGGTCACCTCGGGCACCGAAGGGGGCTCCGGGCGGCTGCGCGGTGCGCGGCGGGCATCGCGCGGCGGCCCCGACGGGACCTGCACCGTGACGAACGACGGGCAGTCGCCGCGCAGGCAGCTGTAGTCGGTGTTGCACGAGGTCTGGTCGATCCGGGTCTTGCGGCCGTACTCGGTGTCCACCGGCTGCACGGACAGGCAGTTGCTCTTGACCCCACAGTCGCCGCAGCCCTCGCAGACCGCCTCGTTGATCACCACTCTGGTCGGCCGGACCGGGATGGTGCCCCGCTTGCGCAGCCGGCGGGACTCGGCGGCGCAGCGCTGGTCGTAGATCAGCACGGACACCCCGGACACCGCCGCCAGCTCGCGCTGCGCCTCGTCCAGCCGGTCCCGGTGCCACACCTGCGCGCCGGCGGCGAGCGGTTCCATCGCCTTGTACCGCTCCGGCTCGTCCGCGCACACGATGATCTTCACGACGCCCTCGGCGGCCAGCTTGCGGGTCAGCGCGGGTACCTCGAGGCCGCCCTCGGCGTCCTGCCCGCCGGTCATCGCGACGGCCCGGTTGTAGAGGATCTTGTAGGTGATCGACACGCCGGCGGCGATGCAGGCCTGCACCGCGAGCTGGCCGGAGTGCGCGAACGTGCCGTCGCCGATGTTCTGGAACATGTGCGGCGGGCCGGCTGAGCCATCCTCGCCGTCCAGCAGCGCGGACTGGCCGATCCACTGGGCGCCCTCACCGCCCATCTGGGTCAGCGAGCTCACCTCGGTACCCGGTCGGCCGGCCAACGCCACCATCGCGTGGCAGCCGATGCCGCCACCGGCCACCGAGCCCTCCGGCAGCAGGGTGGAGCGGCTGTGCGGGCAGCCGGAGCAGAAGTACGGGGTGCGGCTCACCGGCAGCAGCTCGAGCATCGGGCGGGATGCCAGGTCCGGTGGTGCCAGCCGCTCGGCGACCTCCGGGCGGACCCGCAGCACCCGGCGCAGCGGGCCGGCCAGCACGCCGGCCGTGAGCTCGCCGGCCACCGGCACCAGCGGGGCGCCGACAGCGTCCGCCGAGCCGATCACCTCGGGTGCGTTCGGTTGCCGGTACAGCGCGTCCCGGATCGCCGCCTCGACGAACGGCGTCTTCTCCTCCACCACCAGTACGGTGTCCAGACCTTCGGCGAAGCGCCGCACCAGGTCCCGCTGGATGGGGTGGATCATGCCGAGTCGCAGCAGCCGGATACCGGAACGGCGCAGCGCGTCATCGTCCAGCCCGAGGTCACGCAGTGCCTGGCGGACGTCGTGGAACGCCTTGCCGGCGGCCACAATGCCCAACCAGGCATCCGGGGTGTCCACCTCGACGGTGTTGACCGGGTTGGCCGCCAGGAACTCGTGCAGCATCGCCCAGCGGGGCCCGTAGAGCTGCTCCTCGGCGCGCATCGACGCGGGCGGCAGCAGCATCGGGACCTGCTCGTAGCGCCATGGCCGGCCCTCCCACTCCAGCTCGGGCACCGTGATCGGCACGTCGGACACCGAGCCGTCCACCGTCCACACACCGTCCGCCACGTCGGCGACGATCTTCATGCCGACCCACAGGCCGGAAGCCCGCGACAGTGCCACGCCGTAGCGGCCCAGCCGGACGATCTCCTCCGCGCTGCCCGGGAACAGCACCGGCAGCCCGAAGCCGGCCAGCGCCCGCTCGCTGATGCACGGGATCGTGGAGGACTTGCAGGCCGGGTCGTCGCCGGCGAGCACCAGCACACCGCCGCGCGGGTCGGCGCCGCAGATGTTGCCGTGCCGCATCGGGTCGCCGGCCCGGTCCACCCCGGGCGCCTTGCCGTACCAGAGCCCGACTGCGCCGTCCACGCCGCGGCGCCGGCCGGGCACCGCCACCTGGCTGCCCCAGATCGCCGTCGCGGCCAGCTCCTCGTTCACCGCGGGGACGAACTTCAGCCCGGCCGTTTCGACCAGCTCGGGCGCACTGGTCAGCGCCTTGTCCAGGACGCCGAGCGGGCTGCCCTGGTAACCGGAGACGAACGAGGCGGTGTTCAGGCCCGCGCGGGCGTCGGCGGCGTGCTGCTCGACCAACAGTCGGCCGATCGCCTGCACGCCGGTGAGCAGCACCGGCCCGGCTCCGGCGCGGTACCGCTGCGCCAGCGAGAACTCCACCGGGGTGGCTGATCCGGCCGTTTCGGACTGCAGGGTCACCGGATGCTCCTGTGATCGCTCCGCCCGCCGAACGCCCGGCGGGTATGGGCCTACTCTGCCCCACACCGGCCGAGCCCGCACCGACAGCGCTTGACGGTGCCGCGATGTTCGACCTAGCGTCCCAGCGGGACGATGAGCGTTCCGGATATCAGAACATGACGGGCGGCCGGTGATGCCTGACGCGACGCTGTCCACCGTGCGCAATGCCGCCCGGCTACTCAAGGCCTTCCTGACCAGGGAGGAAGAGCTCGGCGTCGCCGAGTTGTCCCGGCGGCTCGGGCTCGGCAAGAGCAGCGTGCACCGGCTGCTGACCACGCTGCTCGGCGAGGGCCTGGTCGAGCAGGACCCGCGGACCGGCCGGTACCGGCTGGGCATCGTGATGTTCGAGCTCGGCGAGGCGGTCCGGCTGCACATGGATCTGCACGGCGCGGCCGCCACCGTGCTGCTGCAGCTGCGCGAGGAGACCGGGGAGAGCGTGCAGCTGGGTGTGGCCCACGGCGACGACGTGATCTACGTCGAGCGGCTGGACAGCGCGCATTCGCTGCGGCTGCTGGGCGAACCGGGGCGCCGGGCACCGCTGTACTGCACGAGCTCGGGCAAGGTGCTGCTGGCTTTCCGGAGCGACCCGGAGCGGGCCGACTACCTGGCCCGGGTCCGCCTGACGCCGCTGACCCGGCACACCATCACCGACCCGGTGCAGCTGCGCGGCGAGCTGAAAACGGTCCGCGCCAGGGGCTGGGCCGAGGCGATCAACGAGCGGCGGGTCGGGACGGCCTCGCTCGCCGCACCGGTGCGGGACCTCAACGGCAGCGTGGTCGCCGCGCTCAGCGTGAACGCCTCGGTCACCCGGTTTCGCGGGGTGCCGGGACGCCGCCTGGCCCAAACTGTCACCGAAGCCGCCGCGGCTGTCTCGCGCCGGCTGGGTTGGGCCCCCGAACACGCCCACCGTAAGGAGAGCTGACCGATGCCCGTGACGGACGCGCCCGGAAAGGCCCGCGCGCTGTACGAAGCCCGTCGAACCAGGGTGCCGATCCCGCCGTTCACCGACGCCGACCCCACCCTGGGCATGGCCGACGGCTACGCGATCCAGCGCGAGCTGGTGCCGCTGCTGCTGGCCGACGGCGACCGGATCATCGGCTACAAGGTCGGGCTGACCTCCAAGCCGATGCAGCGCATGATCGGGGTCGACTCGCCGGACTACGGCCCGGTGCTCGCGTCCACGGTGTACGGCGACGGCGACGCGATCCCGCTGGACCGCTTCATCGCGCCGAAGATCGAGGCCGAGATCGTGTTCGTGCTCGGGTCCCGGCTGGCCGGGCCGGGGGTCACCCCGATCGAAGCCCGGCAGGCCATCGCCGGCGCGGCGGCCGCGATGGAGATCGTGGACTCGCGGATCGAGAACTGGCGGATCAAGCTCGCGGACACCGTCGCCGACCTGGCCTCCAACGGCGCGGTCGCGACCGCCAGCCGACTGGTACCGCTGGACGGCCTGGACACCCGGCTGATCGGGATGACGCTCACCCGCAACGGCGAGCTGATCGACACCGGGGCCGGCGCGGCCGCGCTGGGTGACCCGGTGGCTGTGGTGGCCTGGCTGGCGAACGTGCTCGGCGAGAACGGCGTGGCGCTCGAACCCGGGCACCTGGTGATGACCGGGGCGCTGCACTCGGCGGTGCCGATGAACTCGGGTGACGTGTTCCGCGCCGAGTTCGACCGGTTGGGTCCGGTCACCGTCCGGGTGGTCGGGGGCAGCGGTACCACGGGTGCGGCGGTGGAGGGGTCCTGATGGCGAACGTGACCGAACTGGCGGCCCGGCTGAGCAAGGCGGTCGCCGACCGCACCGCGATCGACCAGCTCTCCGACGAGGCACCGGACCTGGACCTGGCCACCGGCTACGCGGTACAGCGCGCACTGCGGGAGCAGGCCGGCCCGCTGTCCGGCTGGAAGCTCGGGGTGACCTCGCGGGCCAAGCAGGCCCAGGTCGGGGTGAGCGCCCCGATCTACGGCTTCCTGGCCGCCGGGAACGCCCTCGATCTCGGCGCCCCGCTGAACACCGGCGAGCTGATCCAGCCGCGCGCCGAACCGGAGATCGTGTTCACCCTGGGCAGCGACCTGGCCGGCCCGCACGTCACCGCCACCGACGTGCTCGCCGCGACCGCCGGGGTGGCCGTCGGCGTGGAGATCCTGGACTCCCGGTACCGGGACTACCGGTTCACCATGGCCGACGTGGTCGCCGACAACACCTCCGCCGGGCGCTACCTGATCGGCGCCCCGGTACCCCCGACCGGGATCGACCTGCGCCTGGTAGGCGTGGTTCTGGAGCGCAACGGCGAGGTGGTGGCCACCGCGTCCGGCTCCGCGACGCTGGGGCACCCGGCCGCCGCGGTGGCCTGGCTGGTCCGCGCGCTGGCCGCCGAGGGCGAGGGGCTGCGCGCCGGCGAGGTGGTGCTGTCCGGTGGGCTGACCGCCGCGGTGCCGGTCGCGCCCGGTGACGTGGTGGTCGCCTCGGTGGACCGCCTCGGCACCGTCGAGCTGAGCTGCCGCTGAGCTGCCGCTGAGTTCCTAGGTGCCGGAGTCGGCGGAGGGTGCGATCGTGACGGTCGCGCCCTCCGTGCTCCACACCGTGAGCTCCTCCTCCGGCGCGTTCAGTCGGCGTGGATGCCCTTGAGCCCCTGGTGCAGGTCGTGGCCGACACCGCGTCGAAGTCCGCCGAGTACTCACCGCGCAGGAGCAGGACCTCGCTGCCCTCGGCGCTCGGCCAGGTCGGCGATGGACACCTCGCCCGCCGCGCCGACGCGCTCCATGATGCGTTCGCGGCGCGCGGCGACGACCGCGTCCGGGTGGGCGCGCGCGCCCCATGCTGTCTCCTTGCGCTGACGGGCAAGCCATGGCTGGACCGGCTGCCCGGGCTAGTCCGCCCAGGGGGTCACGACGGCCTTGATCACGTGATCGTCCGTGGCCGCGCCGGTCAGCGCGCCGGTCACGTCGCCCAGCCCGTGGTGGCCGGTCACCAGCCGGTTGAGGTCGACGGCGCCCGAACTGGTCAGCGCGATCGCGGACGGCCAGGTGTTGGCGTAGCGGAAGGTGCCGGTCAGCCGCAGCTCGCGGGTCTGGATGTCGGACACCGGCAGCGGCAACGCGCCGCCGCCCATGCCGACCAGCACCACGTGCCCGCCCCGGGTGACACTGCGGATGCCGGCCACCGTGGCGCCGGCGTTGCCCGAGCACTCCAGCAGCACGTCGGGCTCGAAGCCGGAGTTCTCCAGGCTGTCGTGGCCGACGTCGATGGTGCCGGTCGCGCCCAGGTCGGTGGCCAGCGCGAGCCGGTAGGCGTTGACGTCGGTGACCACCACCTCGGCGGCGCCGAACGCCCCGGCCACCTCCGCGGCCATCAGCCCGATCGGCCCGGCGCCGGTGACCAACACCCGGGACCCGGCGGTGACCTCGCCCTTGCGGCAGGCCCAGATGCCCACCGACAGAGGCTCCAGCAGCGCGGCGGCGTCGTCGTCGATGGTGTCCGGGACCGGGTGGGCGAACTCCTCCAGGATCGTGACGTACTCGCAGAACGCCCCGTCCACCGGCGGCGTGGCGAAGAACTGGACGTTCGGGCACAGGTTGTAGCGGCCGGCCCGGCACTGCTCGCAGGTCAGGTCGGGCACCCCGGGCTCCAGCGAGACCCGCTTGCCGAGCAGGCCGCGGTTGGCGCCGGAACCGACCGCGACGACCTCGCCGGACGCCTCGTGGCCGAGCACCAGGGGGGCGTTCACCACGAAGTCGCCGATCCGACCGTGCTCGTAGTAGTGCACGTCCGACCCGCAGACCCCCACCGAGCTGACCCGCACGAGCACCTCGCGCGGCCCGGGCACCGGCATCGGGCGCTCCTCGGTCACCACGTCCCGCACGTTGCGCAGCACGGCCGCGCGCATCGAGTCCGTCATTCGCCGGTCACCGCTCCCAGAGTCAGGCCGGTGACCAGCCACCGGCGTACGGCCAGTCCGGCCAGCATCATCGGAACCACCACGAACACCCCGATCGCACAGAGCTGACCCCAGTCGATACCGGTCTGGGTGACGAGTTGGCTAGCCGCCATCGGGAGGGTCTGCGAGCTCGGCCCGCTGAACACCAGCGCGAACGCGTAGTCGTTCCAGGCGACCACCAGGCACAGTACGAAGGTCGTGACCAGGCCCGAGCGGGTCAACGGGAGCACCACGTGCCAGTAGGCCTGCCAGCGGCTGCACCCGGCGACCAGCGCGGATGTCGTCGCGCGGATCACCGGCAGCCAGGCACCCCGCGCGGGCGAGACAGTCCGGCTGCGGGTCAAGCCCGGCGGCCACCACCTGTTCGTGCCCGCGACGGGGGAGCGGATCGGGCCCTGAGCACGCCGCTCCCCCGCGCGTCAGGCGGCCCGGCGCTCAGGCGACCCGGCGCTCCAGGCCCACGACGACCCACTTCGAGGTGGGTGTGTTGCTGTCCAGCGCGGTGGAGTCCAGCGGGATCAGTGGGTTGGTCTCCGGGTAGTAGGCCGCGACACAGCCCTTCGGCGTCGAGTACTCGACCAGCCGGAAGGCGTCCGCGCGACGCTTCACACCGTCGGTCCACTCGCTCACCAGGTCCACCATGTCCCCGTCGGCGAAGCCGAGCTCGCGCAGGTCGGCGGCCGAGATGAAGACC
>DASYLM010000242.1:0-6942 GCA_036009565.1 Pseudonocardia sp.
ACGCCTGACCGCCTGACCGCCTCGCGGGTCCGCACTCCCCTCCGCTCGCACAGAACCAGTGCGGCCGGCACAGGGTGTGCAGGGTCTGTGCGGGCCGCGGCCGGTCTGTCAGAGCCGCTGGGGCGACGGCCGCCGCGCTCCGTCGCCGCCCCGACCCGCCGCCGCCGCTTCGCCGGCTCGGCGCCGCCGCCGCTCCGCTCGCACAGACCCAGTGCGGCCGGCACAGGGTGTGCAGGGTCTGTGGGGGCCGCGGCCGGTCTGTGCGAGCCGAGTGCGGGCCGCGCCAGGTCAGCCGAAGCGGCCGGAGATGTAGTCCTCCGTCGCCCGCTCGGTGGGGTTGGAGAAGATCTTGTCGGTGTCGTCGATCTCCACCAGTCGGCCGGGCTCACCGGTGGCGCGCAGGTTGAAGAACGCGGTCTGGTCGCTGACCCGGGCGGCCTGCTGCATGTTGTGCGTCACGATGACGATCGTGTAGTCCTTCTTCAGCTCGCCGATCAGGTCCTCGATGGCGAGCGTGGAGATCGGGTCCAGCGCGGAGCAGGGCTCGTCCATCAGCAGCACGTCCGGCTGCACCGCGATGGCCCTGGCGATGCACAGCCGCTGCTGCTGACCGCCGGACAGTCCGCCGCCGGGCTTGCCGAGGCGTTCCTTGACCTCGTTCCACAGGTTCGCCGCGCGCAGTGAGCGCTCGCAGATGTCGTCCAGGCGCGCCTTGTTCTTCTCGCCCTGCAGCCGCATGCCGGCGACCACGTTGTCCCTGATCGACATGGTGGGGAACGGGTTCGGTCGCTGGAACACCATGCCGATGGTCCGGCGTACCTCCACCGGGTCCACCGTGCGGGCGTAGATGTCCTCGCCGTCGAGCAGGACCTCACCCTCGACCCGGGCGCCGGGGATCACCTCGTGCATCCGGTTCAGGGTGCGCAACACGGTGGACTTGCCGCAGCCGGACGGGCCGATGAACGCGGTCACACTGCGCGGCGGCACGCTCAGGCTGACCTTGTTGACCGCGTGGAACGTCCCGTAGTAGATGTCGACGTCCTTGATATCCAGCCGCTTGGCCATCGCGGGTACTACCTCACTTCGTCTTCGGCGCGGTCAGCTTGGACAGCGCGGCGGCGATCAGCTGGAAGATGGTGATGATCAGGATCAGGGTCAGCGCCGAGCCCCAGATCCGGTCCGAACCGGCGGCGGTCGGGTTGCTCCGCTCGACGGTCATCAGCAGCGGCAGCGAGGCCATGTTGCCGCTGAACAGGTTGAAGTTGATGTACGGGGCGTAGGCCACCAGGATCAGCACCGGGGCCGTCTCACCCATGATCCGGGCCAACGCCAGCACGATGCCGGTGAGCATGCCGGACAGCGCTGTCGGGATGACGATCTTGACGATGGTCCGCCACTTCGTCACGCCGAGCGCGTAGGACGCCTCGCGCAGGTCATCCGGGACGATCTTGAGCATCTCCTCGGTGGACCGCACGACCACCGGCATCATCAGCAGCACCAGGGACAGCGATACCGCGAACGCGCTGCGGGGCAGGCCGAGAATGGAGATCCACACCGCGTAGATGAACAGCGCGGCCACGATCGACGGGACCCCGGTCAGGATGTCGACCATGAACGTGGTGGCCTTGGACAGCCGGGTCGTCGCCTTGCCCCGGCCGCCGTACTCCACCAGGTAGATCGCCACCATGATGCCGATCGGGGTGGCGATGACCGCGGCGACCAGGCTCTGCGCCAGCGTGCCGTAGATCGCGTGGTACACGCCGCCGCCCTGTTGGCGGGCGAGCAGCCCGTTGAGCGACTGCAGCCACCAGTTCGGGTTCAGCACCGGCGCGAGGCCTCTGATCAGCACCGTGGCGATCACCCAGATCAGCGGCACCAGGGCGATCAGGAACGACGCCGTGACCAGTACGGTCGCCACCCCGTTGCGGATCTTCCTGGCGGGGCTGATGCTGCGGAACGCGGGCTTGACCGCCGGGGCGTCGACCGGCGGGGTGGAGATGCTCATGCCTGGGGCACCCCTCGGCTCACGATCCAGCGGGCCAGTGCGTTCACCGCGAAGGTGAGGATGAACAGCACCAGGCCGGCGGCGATGTACGCACCGGCGGACAGTGCGTTGTTCAGCTCGGCGAACGACAGCGCGATCTTGGAGGCGAAGGTCGCCCCGCCGTCGAACAGGCTGCCGCCGAACGCCTTGCTGGAGCTACTCAGGATGACCGTCAGCGCGATGGTCTCGCCGAGTGCGCGGCCGAGCCCGAGCATCGACGCGCTCACGTACCCCGCCCGGCCGAACGGCAGCACGGTGGTCCGGATGACCTCCCACTTGGTGGCGCCCAACGCCAGTGCCCCTTCGATCTGGGCGACCGGGGTCCGGGTGAACACCTCGCGGGTGATCGCGGTGATGATCGGCAGCAGCATGGCGGCCAGCACGATCCCGGCGGTGAACAGGTTCGAGCCCAGCTCCGGGCCCACGTTGCCGTGGCCGAACAGCCAGATCCAGCCGAAGTGCGCGTTCAGCCACAGGGCGATGGGCCGGATCACCGGCGCGAGCACCAGGATGCCCCAGAGCCCGAAGATGATCGACGGCACAGCGGCGAGCAGGTCCACCAGGTAGGCGAACGGCCGAGCCACCCTGGCCGGCGCGTACTGGGTGAGGAACAGTGCGATGCCCAGCCCGACCGGCATGGCGAGTACCAGGGCGTACACCGACACCTCGACGGTGACCTCGAGCAGCTCGAGGATGCCGAACCGGAGCGCGTTCGGGTCGTCGGTCTCGAACTGCCGGCTGGTCAGGAAGTTGGCGTGGTCGTGCAGCAGCGCCGGGATGGCCTGCAGCAGCAGGAACAGCCCGATCAGGCCGATGAGTACCACGACGAAGGTGCCGGAGCCGGTGGCCAGCCCGGAGAAGATGCGGTCGCCGCGCTGCACGACGCCCCGCGATGTGGCCGGGGAGACCGGCGGCGGACTGTTGGACGGTGGTGCGCTGCGGGAAATGCCGGCCTCCGAGGCTGCTGACCTTGGCGCGGGCAACCCCGCCCGCCGACCGGGGTCTCCGGTGGCGGCGGGGCTGCCCGTGGCGATCGGATCGCTCAACTCAATTCTCCGAGACTCTCCGAGGTTGCGCCAACCAGCTCTGCGAAAACTTGCGAAGTCAGCTGATCGCCGCGATGGCGGTCAGCAGCTTCTGCTGGAAATCGGCCGGCAGCGGTGCGTAGCCGGCCGCCGGGAGCTGAGCCTGGGCGTCGGTTGCGGCCGTGGTCAGGAACGCCTTGACCGCCTGGGCCACTGCCGGGTCGTAGCCCTTGGAGCAGACCAGCTCGTAGGTGGCCAGGATCAGCGGGTAGGCGCCCGCGGTGTTGCCGCCGTAGACCGACTTGAGGTCCAGTCGCAGGTCGTTGCCCTGACCCGTGACCTTGGCGCCGGCGATGGCCTTGCCGACCGAGTCGTCGGTCAGCCCGACCGGACCGGAGCCGGAGTCCAGCTGGGCCATTGCGAGCTTGTTGTCCTGGGCGTAGGACAGCTCGATGTAGCCGATGGTGCCGGGCGCACTGGAGATCGCCTGCGCCACCCCGGCGGAGCCCTGCGAGCCGGTGCCGACGCCGCCGTTGAAAGTCTTGCCGGCCTTCTGCGTCCAGGCGCCCTTGCCGGCCGCGGTCAGGTACTGCTGGAAGTTGTCCGTGGTGCCCGACTGGTCCGAGCGGAAGATGACGTTGATCGGCTGTGCCGGCAGCTGCTTGCCGCTGTTCAGCGCGGCGATGGCCGGGTCGTTCCAGGTCTTGATGGCGCCGTTGAAGATCTTGGCGGTGGTCTCCCCGTTGAGGACGAGGTCGGTCACACCGGGCAGGTTGTAGCCGAGTGCCACCGGGCCGAACACCATCGGCAGGTCCCAGGCGGGGTTGCCCTTGCAGCGCGCCTGGGCGGCCGCGACCTCGCCGTTGGCGGCGTTCAGCGGGGAGTCCGAGCCGCCGAAGTCGACCAGGCCGGCGTTGAACTGCTTCACACCGGCGCCGGAGCCGGTCGGGTTGTACGCGACGTTGGAGCCGGGGCACTTCGCCTGGTAGGCCTGCACGAAGACGTCGATCGCGTTCTTCTGGGCGCTGGAACCCTCGGCCGACAGATTCTGCTTGCCGCCACAGGCGGCGGCCGGGCCGCTGGAGGTGCCGCCACCTGCACCGCCCGGCGGAGTCGGGTTACTACCGCACGCCGCCAGCGCGAGTGCTCCGGCGGCGACCATGGCGAGCACGGCACCGTGCCGCTTGAGCTTCACTGATGTTCCTCCGAGGTTTCGGTCCGAAGACGCGTCAGTCCGCGGCCCGGGGTGGCCGCTCGCCGGGCACGTTAGGGATACCTGGTGGACGAGAGCCGCCGAAAAGGTGAACGGAAGGTGAACAGGTCACCTTTGGTGACGCAATACACGACCGGTAGGCGTCCGACTGCTCGATCGTGACCACCCCGACGACGTGCCGTGATGCCAGCGTGAACAGACCGTGACTAGATCATGGTGTGCCGGCGGCGGTCACGGCGCGTGGCTGAGACACCCTTAGTGCAGGAAGGCGGCGTCGGTGTGCCACAGGGTGAAGCCGAGCCGTTGGTAGACCTTCACGGCGGCGTGGTTGTCCGCCTCGACGTAGAGCAGCACGTCGTCCAGGCCGCGCTCGCGCAGGTACTGCAGCCCGGCCAGGGTGAGCGCCGCGCCGAGCTTGCGCCCCTGCGCCGCCGGGTCCACCCCCAGCACGTACACCTCACCGATCGGCGGCTCGCCGGCCTCGGCGGGGTGCACCTTGGTCCAGTGGTAGCCGAGCAGCCGGTCCTGGCCGTCGGGGCCGTCCTCGACCGCGAGCAGGAAACCGGGCGCGTCGAACCAGGGCTCGGCCTCCCGCGCCTTGACCTGGTCGATCTCCCAGCCGCCCTGCTCGGGGTGCCAGTCGAAGGCCGCGTTGTTCACCCGCAGGAACTCCGCCTCGTCCTGGCCGACCACGAAGCCGCGCAGCCGCACGCCCGGGGGGAACTCCGGTTCGGCGATCGGCTCGCGCAGGCTTCGGCGCAGCTGCCAGAGCGTGCGTACCTGGTGAAAGTCCAGCTTGGCGGCCAGTCGCACGGCTCCCGGGTGCTCGCCGTGCGCCCACAGCCGGACCCGGTGCCCGTCCTCGCCGGCGCGGGTCAGCATCTCGGTGACGAGCGCGGTGCCGACGCCGTGGCGCCGGGCGTCCGGGTGCACCGCCAGCTCGCCGACCGCCTCAGCCGGGTTGGCGGCATCCAGGTAGGCATAGCCGACCAGGCGGCCCGACGGATCGGTGGCGAGCAGGTGGGCGGCGGTGGCGCCGAGGTCGCGGCGCAGTGCCAGCAGCACGTTCTCCGACACCGGTGCGGTGTGGTCGGTGGTGGTGGCCGCCTCCAGCAGGGCGCGCAGCTCGCCGGCCGTGTTCTCGTCCAAGCCGGACCGCCAGGTCAGCGCCGTTCTTTCAGCCGTCACGATCGTCGAGGCTACCCGCGGTGGCCGGCCTCCGCGTCGCGGTCGGTGGGACGCCGGGTGGAGTCCAGGTCAGCGGCCAGGTCAGCGCGCAGCTCGCCGTTCCCGGACCCCGACGGCAGCCCGTTGCCGGAGTCCGTGCCGTGGGGGGCGGCCTCGGCGGAGTCGCCGGCGTCCCGGGAGTCCCGGGAGCCGAGCCCGGCGCGGCCCGGCCGGACGAACTTGTAGCCGACGTTGCGCACGGTGCCGATCAGCTGCTCGTGCTCGGGGCCGAGCTTGGCGCGCAGGCGCCGTACGTGCACGTCGACGGTGCGGGTGCCGCCGAAGAAGTCGTAGCCCCAGACCTCCTGCAGCAGCTGTGCGCGGGTGAAGACCCGGCCGGCGTGCTGGGCGAGGTACTTGAGCAGCTCGAACTCCTTGTACGTGAGCTCGAGGGCGCGGCCTTTGAGTCGTGCGGTGTAGGTGGCCTCGTCGATGACCAGCTCGCCGAGCACCAGTGCGCTGCCGCCGGCCTGGGTGTCCGCGCCCGGGCGGGAGCGCAGCAGCCGCAGCCGCGCGTCGATCTCGGCCGGGCCGGCGCCGGGCAGCAGGATGTCGTCGATGGCCCATTCCGAGGACACCGCGACCAGGCCGCCCTCGGTCAGCACGGCCACCACCGGCACCTCCATCCCGGTGGTTCCGAGCAGCCGGCACAGCCCGCGTGCGGCAACCAAGTCCGTACGCGCGTCGACCAGCACCGCGTCGTGCGGACCGGCATCGAGCAACGCGGCGACCTCCGGGGCGGCGGTACGCACCCCGTGCGGCAGCAGCGAAAGTGCCGGTAGCACCGACTCGGGGCTCGGGTCAGCGGTGAGCAGCAGCAACTCCATGGTTGCCTCCTCCCGTGTCCGGACCCGGTTGTCCCTGAAATCCTGGTAACGGGGAGGATACCGGGGTGAGCACCAGCCGAAACCCAAGCGCGTTGCAGTTCACGCCGGTTGTTGGCGAGTTGTCAACGATCGCGGCGCTGCCGAACGCGCTTCCGGCGATGCCGATGGCGCTCTGCGCGCCGCCGATGACCCCCACTGTGGCGCCTGCGCACGCTACGCCGCTTGCTGGAGATCGTGGATGAAAAAGATCATAATCGGACTGATCGTGGCGATCGTGCTCCTGGTCGCCGTCGACTTCGCCGCCGCGTCCGCCGCCGAGTACCAGGTGTCCACCCGGATGCGTGAGCAGCTCTCGCTGCCCGACGACCCGGCTGTGAAGATCAACGGGTTCCCGTTCCTGGCCCAGGCACTCGCCGGCGACTACCGCAAGGTCGACGTGTCGGCGGACCGGCTGACGGTGGGACAGCTGAAAGAGGTCGGCGTGCGTGCCGAGCTCTACCACGTGCGGGTGCCGTTCGGGCAGGTGCTCAGCGGTACACCCAGCATCCACGTCGACGACGCGCAGGGCTCGCTACTGATCACCAAGGACGACCTGATCAAGCAGTT
>DASYLM010000243.1:0-2016 GCA_036009565.1 Pseudonocardia sp.
TCGTAGCCCTGCATGCGGCGCCGCCGAGTCAGGATGTCGATCAGCGTGTGGTCCATCGCGTGGCCGAGGTGCAGGCTACCGGTCACGTTGGGCGGCGGGATCACGATGCAGAACGGGGGCTTGCCGCTTTCCGGGTCGCCGGTGAAGTAGCCGGCATCCACCCAGCGCTGGTAAAGCTGCGCCTCTACCGACGCCGGCTCCCACCGGGACGGGAGTTCGGCGCGCTGCTGGGGTGGAAGTGTCTCGGTCACCACTCGAGTCTACGAGCCCCGTCGGCGGCGCCTCGACCGTGTCGAACCTGGCCGGGATACAGCTCCGCCGACGCTCTGCTAGCGGGTCAGGCGGCCGGCAGCAGCGCGGCGTACATCCGGTCGAACCCGAGCCACCGGGCCAGCCGCCCCTCCCGTACCGCGGCCACCGGCACCACCCGGACCTCGCCGCTGCCGGGCTCGTACACCCGCCAGCCCGCCTCGCCGCCCGTGTCGTCCCGGCCCAGCGCCAGCACGTAGTGCCGGGGCAACCTGGCGCCGACCAGCAGCGGGACCGCCTCGCCCAACGCCAGCGCCCGGTCCACCTCGCTGACCAGGCCGCCGGCCCGTGGACCGGCCGCCCAGCGGACCCGGTACGGCCCGACCCCGGTCGCCCGCCGGGCCAGCCAGCGGGTCATCCCCCACGGCGTGGTGCCCAGCGCCCTGGGCCAGCACAGGTTGCTCTGCCGGTGCACCAGCAGCTGACGCCGGTCGAAGCGGGCGCTGAACCCCGGGTCGCCAGGCTGGTCGTCGCGCACGGCGCCTGGCGCGGCGTCCAGGATGACGTCCGGCGCGGTGAGGCTCAGCGCGAGCACCGGGTCCGCGCCGGCGGCCAGCACGAGCAGGACCGCGGTGCCGCAGGTGGTGGCGTCCACCTGGTCGATCCGCGCGTCGAGCCGGTACTGCCCGCCGGGCACGCCGTCGACCAGGCACAGCCGGGTGGCCACCCAGTCCGGCGGTTTCCCGGCGATCCGCTCGGCGAGGGCCAGTACGTCCCGCGCGGGGTGGCCGGCGGCCAGTGCCGCTCGCAGGTACCCGCGGTCCCCGGCTCGGGCGCCGGCCAACGCGGCGCGGACCCGTTCGCCCACCTCCGGGTGGAGCACGGCCAGCCGGCGCTCGACGCGGGCCACCTGCCACCGGGTCAGCCTGTCCGGGTCCCGGCCCGGTGGGGCTGACCCGGGCGGGCTCACCGCGGCCGCGCGGACTCCCACCCCTTCGCCCGCTGACTCAGCTGCTGGGCGAGCCTCGCCACCTCGGCGTCCGGCGCGGTGCCCGGGTCCATCCCCCGGCCGGCGGCCAGCCCGAGCAGGAACGCGGTGACCGGGGCAGCCGGGCGAGCCACGCAGTGCGCAACGTCGGCGGTCAGGTCCAGCACGGCGGTCGTGGTCGCCGCCTGATCGGCCAGGTCCAGTTCAAGGTCGGCGCATACGGCCGCGATCCAATCCGACATCGTGCTCATGACCGGTCAACCTACTCCGGCCGCCTCCGCGCTCAGCGGGCGAACAGCGGGACGACCTTGATCAGTAGCTGCCAGACCCCGTAGAGGAACGGCACCAGCACCCACAACCAGGCCACCGCGGTGATCACCAGCCGCGCGGCCGAAGGGGCCGGCGCCGCACCGGAGGATGTGTCCGACATGAGCTACGCCGCCTCTCTGGCCACCGCACGGCCCCCGGCGGGCTCGTGGAACTTCGGGTCGACCGGTTTGATCAGCTCGTTGCACACGAAGCCGACGATGAGCAGCCCGATCATGATCCGGAACGACAGTGTGTACAGGTCGGTACCGGACAGCCCGGCGGCCTTCTGCTTGTCGGCGATGGCGTCGACGATGATCGGGCCGAGCACACCGGCGACCGACCACGCGGTGAGCAGCCGGCCGTGGATCGCGCCGACCTCGAAGGTGCCGAACAGGTCCCGCAGGTACGCCGGCACGGTGGCGAACCCGGCGCCGTAGAACGACAGGATCAGCATCGCGGCGATCAGGAAC
>DASYLM010000244.1:0-12439 GCA_036009565.1 Pseudonocardia sp.
AGTGCGCGTCCTGCACGATGTAGTGCCGGAACGACTCGGCGGGCAGGCTGCCGTCGGTGAGCCCGGTGACGAACGGGTGCTCGAGCACGCCCTGGTAGATGTGCTCGACACTGGACCAGAGCCGGCCGGTCAACGTTTCGGTCATGCCGTCGACCCTAGATCGGACGGCGCCGTCCCGGTGTGCCCGCTGCCCCGGTGCCCGACCACCGACAAGCCACGACAAGCCAACCGAATGGCCGAATGTCGAGGTCGTCGCTCGCTCGTTGAGGTAGGCACAGAGGTAAGAAGCGAGTCAATCGTCTCAGGGACGTGACTACGCGCGTTTCCTGGGTAACCATAGTTACTTCGGGATGCGACTCAGCGCCGAGCGCCGCCGAAGTTCGTCTCACCAGGCGGAGGTGCCGGCATGAACGCACATGCATCGATGGACCACCACGAGCGGATGCGGCTGCGCGCAGCCGCTTTCCGGGCCACCCGGGTCTACCCCGGCCCGGTCGGCGAGCTGCTCTCCCGTGAGCTGTTGTCGTGGGAGGAGTTCGGCTACCGACTCGGCTCCCGGGGCATGATCATGGGCATCGTGGACGCCGTGATGAACGCCCAGCTCCAGCAGACCGAAGCGGCCTGACTCAAACCTTCCGCCGGCGCCCCAGGGCGCCGGTCCGACGGTTGTGCTGCCCGGAATCGCGCACTGCGCGCGTGTGTGGTGTCCGGATTGCTCACCTGACCCGGTGTGAAGCGATCTCGGCCATCGGGCCCTGCGCGGTCGTGCGCCATACGTCGCCGGCCCCCGCCGCGGTGTCCGGTGCGCCCAGTGTGAGGATCGAGCCGAGCACCGCGAGCGCGGCGAGCGCGGACATCGTCCGTCCCAGGTAGCCGCTCAGGGTGAAGGCGGTGCCGACCAGGCGTCGGCCCAATGACTCCGGTGCCCGGCGGTGCCGACCGCCGGGGGCCGGGGTGCACGCGGCGTCCTCCTCGGTCGAACTCGTCGTCTGCTCGGCGTACCTGGCCGGGGCCATCTGGACCACCTCGATATCGGGGGAGCGCTCGCCCGGGGTATCGCGGACGGCGTACCCGGCGTTAGCCACCCTGTGTGTTCTGTCACCTGGAGCCGGCCGCGTCAGGGGCCGACCGGGTCAGAACGCGGTGACCGAACGGACGTCGAGGTTGTGGAACGTGGCGTCGCCGTCGCACAACTTGCGAAGCTGCCCGGCGAACTCACCGGTCGCCGGATGGTCCGAGTTCGCCATCGCGGCGGCGTAGTCCGGGAACGCGACCAGCTGCAGGAAGCGGTCGGGCTGGTCGCGGTCGGCCCCGGTCAGCGCCCAGCGCGCGGTCCGGGCCCCGCCGATGGAGGCGGTCCACCGGGCCACGGTCTGCTCGAACTCGTCGATGCGGCCGGTGCTGAACTCGATGAGCTGCACGAAGGAACCCGGCGCCGGGAGCTCGGCGGCCTCACGCAGCCCGGACTCGATAAGGGCGCGCAGCTCGGGGTCGTCCTGGTGGCCGTGGACGTCCACCGCGTGCGCCACCGCGGCCCGCAGTACCTCATCCCGCTCGCCGGAGATCGCCAACGTGCAGCCGCTCTCGCTGGGGACGCCGCGACAGTCGATCATGATCCTGGACATGAGGCCTCCTCGGCTGGCTGCTGGGCGGTCGCCGTGTCGGCGACGCGTTCCCAGGCCGCCAGGTAACCCAAGCGGGTGACGGTCTCGGCGTCGATACGCACATGTGCGTACGTCGCCGAGCTGTCCGGGCGAGACCGCCGCGGTCAGTTGCCGCTGTTGTTGTCGTTGTTGCTGTTGTCCGAGTTCGAGCGGGACGAGGACGAGGACTTGGCGGACTTGGACGACTTGGCGGACGACGGCTTCGTGGTCTTCGTCGTGGCCCTGGGCGTGGTCCGCTGAACCGGCTTCGGCGCGACCCGGACCGGGGTGCGCACCGGCGCGATCCGGCGCGGCGTGGGCTTCGGTGTGCTCGGCGGCGGGGGTGGGGTGGTCGGCGGTGGGGCGGCGATCGGCGGCACGAACGGCTGCACGGACGACGAGCCGGTGTCCGACACCCCGGTCGGCGGCGGCACGTAGCTGCTGCTGGAGCCGGTGGCCCAGAAGAGCAGCCCGCCGGCCAACGCGACCACACCGGCCAGCAGAAAGGCCAGTACCTTGTTCGACGGCCCCTTCTGCTCGACCGGCGGGGGCGGGGGCGGCGGCCAGGCGCTCACCGGCCCCGAGGGCGGCCAGCTGTGTGCCGGCCCAGGTGGCGGCGGTCCGGGCGGCGGCGGCCAGCCCCTCGGCGGGCCGCCCTGCTGTGGGCCGCCCTGCTGCCAACCGCCGGGTCCGTTCGGTCGGCCGGGGCCACGACCTGGCGCGGAGCCTCGGTTGTCCCATCCCGGCTGCGGCATCGCGGCCATCTTGCTGGTGGCCATCGGGTCGGCCTGGCTGACCTGGGGCGCCGTGCTCGGATCCGCGTCAGGCTTGGCCCGCCCGGGTTTGGCGGGGCCGTTCGCCCACTCGACGGGATCCGTGCGGCGGGGGGCGTCCGCGCTGGTCGGGCCGCCGCCGGCGCTGCCGGTGTCGCCGTTCGTCGGGGTGCCGGAGTCCTGGGCGGTCGGGTCCGGCCGAGCCCGCCGCGTCTCGTCCGAAGCCATCGAGTGCCGCCCTGTGAGAAGGGCCGGGCGGATCCGCGACTCGGACCCCCCGACCTGATTGAGTCAGGCGCCGCGGCCATTTCGACCGTGCCACCTCGCTCTAGACGTCGCGGCACCGCAGGTCGTTGTTACTTTAGCCGTTCGCGCAACTCCCGCTTCAACACCTTTCCCGCGGCCGAAACCGGTATCGAGTCGACCAGATACAGCTCGCGAAGTCGCTGGTAGGGCAACAGGTCCGCGTTGACCGTCTCCCGCAGCTGCTCGGCATCGACGGACGGCGCGACCACGAACGCCACCGGCAGCTCGCCGAGGGCCTGGTCCGGCCGGCCCACCACGGCCGCCGCGCTGACCCCGGGCTGGGCGTAGAGCCGCTCCTCCAGGTCACGGGGGTACACGTTGTAGCCCTTGTAGATCAGCATGTCCTTTTTGCGGTCCACGATCGCCAGGTAGCCGTCCTCGTCCAGCACGCCGATGTCCCCGGTGTGCAGCCAGCCGTCCACCAGGGTCGCCGCCGTGTCCTCCGGACGGTTGCGGTACCCGAGCATCACCTGCGGGCCCCGGATGCACACCTCGCCGTGCTCGCCGGCCGGCAGCGGCTCCTCCGGGCCACCGGGTGAGCCCTCGGCCACCAGCTTGATCTGGGTGTCGTAGACCGGCAGGCCCACGGTGCCGATCTTGCGGATCGCGGAGCGCCCGGCCGGGCCGGAGGTGGCGCCCATGGTGACCTCGGTGAGGCCGTACCCCTCACCGATCACCACGTCCTCGCCGAACCGGGCCCGCATCGCCTTGATCAGCTCGACCGCCAGCGGGGCGGCCCCGGAGCTGATGCCGCGTACCGAGCCGAGGTCGCGGGTGGCGAAGTCGGGGTGCGCGACGAGCGCGGCGAACAGCGGCGGCGCGCCGGTCATCCCGGTGACCTGGAAGCGCTCCGCGTCGGCCAGGTACCGGGCCGGGTCGAACCGCTCGTGCAGCACCTGGGTGGTGCCGCTCAGTGTCGCGATGTGGAGGCTGCCGATGGTGCCCATGGCGTGGAACCACGGGGTCAGGTTGATCGTCAGGCCGGTGCCGAGCTCGGCCGGGAACTCCGCGTCGTCGCCCACCTGCTCGATCCACAGACCGCCGGCGTCGTCCACCCGGGGCCGCGACCCGCTACCCCAGCAGGCGTACTGCAGGGCGTTCACCACGACGTTGCGGTGCGGCAGTCGCACGCCCTTCGACCGCCCGGTGGTACCGCCGGTGTATGCCAGGTGCGCGAGGTCGGCGTAGATGTCGATGTCCACCTCGGGCCGGGTGCTGGGCTGCCCGGCGAGGAACTCCTCGAAGTCAACCCCGGCCGCGCCGAACCCGGCGGTGTCCACCCGGTGCCCGGGGTCCAGCGCCTGCGCCCGGTCGGTGAGCACCACGCGGCGGATCGCGGTCCTGTCCCGGATCGCCGCCAGCACCTTCGACGCCGGCGCGAAGCTGAGCGCGAGCACCGCGCCGGAGTCGGCCAGCTGGGCGGCCAGGTCGTTCGGTGGCAGCAGCGGGTTCGCCGGCGTGTAGGTGGCCCCGGAGAGCAGGATGCCGTGGTAGGCGATGGCGAACTGCGGGCAGTTCGGCGAGTGGACGGCCACCACGTCGCCGGGTCCGACGCCCTCGGCGCGCAGCGCGTTGGCGAACTGGCACGCCTGGCGGAAGAGCTCGGCAAAGCTGAGCTCGCGGCCGTCCACGTGCAGCGCGATCCGGTCGCCCCAGCGGGCGGCCGCACCGGCCAGCACCGCGCCGGCGGGCACCTCGGGGTAGTCCAGGCTTGCTGACGAGCTGACGATCACCGAGTGCCTCCGGCGCCGAAGTCGATCGGCAGATGTTTGATCCCGTTGATGAAGGACGACGTTAGCCGCGACGGGGCCGCGGTTGCGTGGATGTCTGGGACCCGGCTGAGAAGCTCACGGAACATCACGCTGATCTCCCGCCGGGCCAGGTGCGCGCCCAGGCAGAAGTGCGGGCCGGGGCCGCCGAAGCCGATGTGCGGGTTGGGAGAGCGCAGCACGTCGAACCGGTCCGGGTCGGTGAAGTGCTTCGGGTCCCGGTTGGCCGCCCAGTAGTACATCAGCACCTTGGCGCCGGCCTCCAGCTGCTGCCCGCCGAGCTGGGCCGACTCGGCCAGGGTGCGCCGCATGAAGATCACCGGTGACGACCAGCGGACGATCTCCTCAACCGCGGTGGGGGTGACGCCGTCGATGTCGGCCAGCCAGGTTGCGCGCTGTTCGGGGTACTCGGTGAGCAGGTGCAGGCCCCAGGTGATCGCGTTGCGGGTGGTCTCGTTGCCGGCGACCACGAGCAGGATGAAGAACGAGGCGAGCTCGTCCGGGGTCAGCGTCTCGCCGTCGATCTGCGCGTTGACCAGCGCCGAGGTGAGGTCGTCGGTGGGGTGCTCGGCGCGGTGTGCGGCGAGGTCCCGCATCACCTGCGCCAGGTCCGCACCGGCCGACAGCAGTGCGGTGACGATGTTCTCCGCGTCCGGCACGTACTCCGGGTCGGCCGCGCCGAGGATCACGTTGGTCCGCTCGAACACCAGCTGGTGCTGGCTGGCCGGGATGCCCATCATGTCGCAGACGATGGTCAGCGGCAGCTTCGCGGAGATCGCACTCACCGCGTCGCACGGGCCGTTCTCGATCACCTCGTCGACGATCCTCGTCGCGACCTTGGCCACGTTGTCGGTCAGCGCGTCGAGCATCCTCGGGGTGAAGCCGCGCGAGACGATGCGGCGCAGCCGACTGTGCCGAGGGTCGTCCATATTGATCATCGAGCCGTAGAACTCGAGGAACTCGGTCGGCATGTCCGCCGCGCTGGTCGCGCCCCTGCCGGAGGTGAAGATCTTCGGCTGCCGGCTGGCCTCGACGATGTCGTCGAGCCTGGTCAGCGCGTAGTACCCGGGGCCCGGCGGGGTGAACCAGAGCTGAGGCTGGTCGAAGAACGGCAGCTCGGGCTGCTGCCGCAGGGTGTTGAACGCCATGTGTCGGCGTTCGATCGACTGCGTCCAGAAGCCGTCGAGGTCCGAGAGGTTCAGGTTGAGCACGTCACTGGCGGCATCGCTGACGCTGGTGGGTGGCTGCACGGTGGTGGGCTCCTACGCGGTGGTGGGTGGATGCACGGTCGGCATCCGCCAGCGTGCCGCGGCACCGTGAGCTACGCCATCCACCAAACGTACGGTGTACGTCCGGGCGGGCCCCGCTGCCGGCCGCGACCGGCCTGTTGTTGCCGAGCTGCACAGCAGGCGGGTTCGATCATGCTTCTGGCTGCCTGGTGTGCAGCTCGGTAACGAGGCGCGCGGCGGGAACGAGGCGCGCGGCGGGAACGAGGCGCTCAGCGGGAACGAGGCGCTCGGCGGGCGGCTGCGGGTCAGTGCGCGGCGGGCGGCTGCGGGTCAGCGCGCGGCGGGCGGCGGCGGGTCCGCGCTCGGTGGCGCGCAGGGCGGCGAGCAGCGGGATGGCGGCGATCTTCTCCTCGGTCAGCTCGGCCCAGCGGATGCCGCCGATCGGGCGCCGGCCCCGACCGGGCCGGCAGTCGATCACCCGGTCGGGCGTGATCACCAGGTCGACCGGAGCGTCGTGCGCGGCCGTCGGAATGGCACCGGCCGGCCGCACCTGCAGCTCGTGCACCGTGGTCACCACCAGCGTGTCCGGCCCGATCAGCCCGGCCGAACCGGCCAGCGCGAACTCCAGGTCGGCGAACCCGCCGCCCTTGCCGAGGCGGGCGCCGTCCTCGGCCACCGCGACGCACCCGCTCACCACCAGGTCCACCGGGCCGAGCTCGTCGACCGCGACGCGGCGCGCCGACCTGGTCGCGCCGGAGATCGACGCCGCCCGCCGCGGCGTGTCCGCCAGATCGTCCGGGTCGAGCAGGAAGAACGGCTCCGTCTCGGCGAGCCGGGGAACCGCCATGTACACCGTCTTGCCGTCCTCCAGCGCCCGCTGTCGTACCGGCAGCTGCGCCGAGTCGGGGTTGGCCTTGATCGTCTTCGCGGCCCGCCAGACGTCGGTATCCCGCAGTCGCTCGGCCGCCCGCTCGGCGCCGATGAAGTTGGAGATCCGGTTGCGGGCGCCGGGGAAACGGGACACCTTCGCCTCGGTGAGTGCCGTCCAGACCTCGTTCCGCAGCTCCGCCTTCGCCGCCAGCAGCTCCGGGTCGCCGCCCGCGTCGTGATCGTGGCGCCGGGTGTTCCTCATGGCCGGGATCCGTGCATGGCCGGCAAGCCTAACGGCGCCCTCGGGCCGGCCGGGGCGGCGGTTCAACGTGCGCCCGCTCAGCCGGTGCGCGGGGTGAGCTGCTCGGCGTGGCTTGGCGGGTGGGCGGGTGAGCGGCTCGGCGCGGCGTGGCTTGGTGGGTGGGGTGAGCTGCTCGGCGCAGCCCAGCGGGTGGGCGGGGTGAGCGGCTCGGCGCAGCCCAGCGGGTGGGCGGGGTGAGGAGCTCAGCGTGGCTCAGCGGGTGCGCAGGGCGAGCAGCTCGGCGACCCGGTTCGCGGTCTGCCGCATGGCGATGCCGATGTCGTCGCCCGCCAGGCGCAGCGTCTGCCAGCCGTGGGAGGCCAGCAGGCCGTCGCGTTCCCGGTCCAGCCGGGCCCGCCTCGCGGTGAAGTGGGTGGCGCCGTCGTACTCGATGGCCAGCTTGGCGCACGGATAGCCCAGGTCGACCCTGGCCAGCACGAACCCGTGCTCGTCCTCGATCCGGTACTGCACCTCGGGCGCGGGCAGCCCGGCACGGACCAGCCCGACACGCAGCCGGGTCTCCCTCGGCGACTCCGCCCTCGGGTCGGACAGCGCCACCACGTCGTCGAGCCGCCGACAGTTCCGCGCACCCGGCGCGGACCTCCGCCTGGTGAGCAGCTCGGCCGGAGCGAAGCCGCCGGCGCGCGCGAGCGCATCCACCGCGATCACCGCCTCCACCAGCGGTAACCGCCGGGCCAGGTCCCACGCGGTGCGCAACGGCGCGGTGACCCGGCAGCCGCCGGCAAGCATGAGGTCGACGCCGGCGGCGGCCCCGTAACTGACCCGCAGCCCCGGCTCACCACGCATGTAGCGCGGCACAAGAACCTCCGCCGGAGCGTCACGGGGTGCGCAGTCCGCGCCCAGCAGGGCGGCCGCCGAGTAGCCCGCCAGCAGCCCGCGCCGGCCGCGGACGAGCAGGAAGGCGGCGCGCGAGCGGGTGGCCAGATCAGGCTCGAGGGTCGCCGGCACGAACACGTCGCGGAACAGTCGGCGGTGCCGAGGGCCGTAGAGCTGGTTGGGCGTCAGCAGGCCTCCGGCGAGCGCCTGGCTACCTCGGAACGGTCCGTCGAGCACGACGTCCAGCGTGACCGGGCCGCCGGGCCCGTGGTGGCGTTTCGCCGAACTCAACGTTCCTCTGGTCGAATCGGCGAACGAACCAGAGGAACGTTGAGTTGATCACCGGGCGCGGTCACCCGGGCGGTCACCCCGGCGCGCGGCCACCCCGGAGCGGGCGGCCAGCCCGAAGCGCGGCCACCCCGGAGCGGGCGGTCACCCCGGAGCGCGGCCACCCCGGAGCGGGCGGCCAGCCCGGAGCATGGCGGCCAGCCCGGAGCGGGCGGCCAGCCCGGAGCGGGCGGCCACCCGGCGAGCTCACCAGGTCGTCACGCCGCCGGGCACGGACAGTCCGGTGGACGTGCGGCCCCAGGAACCCAGCGCGGCCGGCTTCGGGGCGACCGCGCCGGCGCCGGGGCCGGCCTTGCGGACCAGGGTCACCGCGTCGATCTCCTGCCCGGTGTCGCTGATCGCGCGGACGGTCATGCTGGAGGCCGCGCCGGGCGCCCCGGGGGCCACGTCCACCGCGAGCACCGCGTAGTCCAGGTACCGCGCCTGCGACCAGTCCACCTGCTCCGGCTGTTTCACCCCACCGGTCCGGGCGACGTAGCTGGTCACCTGGGTGCCGCTGTCCGGCCCGGTGTTGCCCCGGTAGCGGTCGGTCTCGCCGGGCTGCCAGGTGTAGCGGGGCCGCCCGCCGGAGCCGACGCAGATGTAGGTGGTGCCGTCGGTCGCCGGGTGCACGGTCGCGCCGTCCGGGGCCTGTGCGCCGGTGCGCCCGCCCTTGATCGGGTTGCTGCGCTCGTACTGGTGGTTGTGCCCCTGCACCACGAGATCCACGCCGAACTCGTCGTACAGCGGGGACATCAGCGAACGCACCCCGCCGTCGGAGGCGTGCGAGGCGCTGGTGGCGTAGGCGCAGTGGTGGTGGAACACCACGATGAAGTCGATGTTCGGGTCGGCCCGCAGCCTGCCGAGCGTCTGCCTCGCCCAGCTGACCTGCGCACCGCCGCTGTAGCCGGCGTTGGTGGGGATCTCCTCGGAGAGGTCGTTCCCGTCCAGGCTCACCACACCGATGTTGGAGTACTTGAACGTGTAGACGGACGGGCAGTTGCTGGGCCCGTTCTTCGGCAGGTCCAGCCGGGCCGCGTGGCCGCCGTAGCCGTGCGTGGCGCCGCCCGGCGACTTGTTGTCGTCGTAGACCGCCTCCATGTCGTGGTTACCGGTGGCGAACATCCACGGCGTGGTGGCGGCGGTGAACTCGATGCTGTGGAAGTACGCGGTCCAGGTGGTCGGGTCGAAGTTGTCGAAGCCGGTGCTGGTCGCGGGAGCCGGCACGGTGTTCTTGACCGGGTGGCCGTAGCCGGTCGGGTCGGCGTAACAGATGTCACCGGCGAGCAGGTGGAACGCCGGCTGCCGCTTGGCGATCATGGCGACCAGCGAGGAGGCCGGCTGCGGCGTGCGCCGGCTGTCGTCGGGCTTGTAGTAGTCGTCGGTGAAGGCCTCGATGACCGAGGTCGGCCCGTTCACCCCCTGGTCGCCGAACGCGGTGAAGGTGAACGGGGCACGCCCGGTCGGCGCCGTGCTGAAGACCGCGTCCGGGGTGGTCCCGCCGCCGGGCAGCCGGAACCGGTAGTGGTAGCGCTGCCCGGCGTTGAGCTGGTCGGCCAGCCCGTGCACGAAGAACTGGTCGGCCGAGCGGATCGAGCCGTCCTGCTGCGGCACGTGGCTGATCAGCTCGCGGACCTCGGCCTCGAGGCTGGTGCCGTAGTTGGCGTCGGCGCCGATGTCCAGGAACACCTTGCCGGCGGGCTTGGCGGTGAGCTCGCCGCCGATGGCCATCGCCGCGGTCGGGTCCGCGCCGAAGGACAGGTGCCGCCCGGTCAGGGCCAGCGGTACCGGGCCGCCGGCCGCCGCGCCGCCGCCGGTCGGCGAGCCGCAGGCGGCCAGTACCTCGCCCAGCCCGCCGACCATCCCCAGCCCGGCGAGGGCGCCGGCCGCACCGCGCAGTGCGCGCCGGCGGCTCACCGGTCGCGCCCTGAGGAACCCGCGCAGCCAGTCGTTCTGTTCGCCGATGGTCATCTGGGCGGCCAGAGCGGCCGGCACCCCGACATCCGGGGTCTCTCCTGGTGGGTTCAGCGCACGCGTCATGGCTGCATAGTCAACAACGTCGCGTCACGCTGTCAGGCGACACGACGTGAAGGATGGGTGAACGCACGCTGTCCACCCGGTGATTGGGGTCCGATTTCGTGTCCGCGCGGAGGGTTGTGTACTCTCGTCAAGGCTTCACCGGGGTGCTTCATGGTGTCCCGGGACGGCCGACCCGCCCCTTTAGCTCAGTCGGCAGAGCGTCTCCATGGTAAGGAGAAGGTCTACGGTTCGATTCCGTAAAGGGGCTCGACACCCAGTGGGTGCCTACGGATTTGTGTGATCCGTGCAGCGGTGTAGCTCAGTCGGTAGAGCAAGCGGCTCATAATCGCTGTGTCGCCGGTTCAAGTCCGGCCACCGCTACCATCGCTAGACCGACATATGAAGTGATCAGGAGACACCAGTGGCCGCCACCGACGTTCGACCGAAGATCACCTTGGCGTGCGAGGTGTGTAAGCACCGCAACTACATCACCAAGAAGAACCGGCGTAATGACCCGGACCGCCTCGGTCTGAAGAAGTTCTGCCCGAACTGCAAGCACCACACGGCTCACCGCGAGACCCGCTGACCCCGGGTGGTCGACGAGTCATACGTAGGCCGCACGCTCCCGTCCTCACCTCCCTACCAGGTGGGGCGGGAGCGCATTCGCGAGTTCGCCACCGCGATCGGTGAGCTGAGCCCGTTCTGCCACGACGTGGCCGCCGCCCAGGCCGCGGGCTATCCCGATCTGATCGCCCCGCCCACCTTCCCGGTGGTGTTCACCATGCCCCGGATCGAGCTGCTGCTGCGCGACCCGGACTTCGGCTGGCGCTTCGAGGGCACCGTGCACGGTGACCAGAAGATCGAGTTCCAGCGCTCCATCCGGGCCGGTGACGAGCTGGTCACCGCGGTCCACGTGCAGAGCCTGCGCACCCGGGGCGGTACCCACATGCTGACCCTGCGCTGCGCGGTGTCGACGGTGGCCGGCGAGCCGGTCTGCGCGACCGAGGCGCTGCTGCTCAGCCAGGAGGTCGCCGAATGAGTGCCGCCGAGTCCGTCACGGCCGCCGAGTTCGCCGAGGGGGCCGAGCTCCCGCCGCTGTCCGTGCCGGTGAGCCGGACCGACGTGGTCCGCTACGCGGGCGCCTCCGGCGACTTCAACCCGATCCACTGGAACGACCGGGTCGCGGAGTCGGTCGGGCTGCCCGGCGTGGTCGCGCACGGCATGCTGACCATGGCGCTGGGCGGTCGGCTGGTCACCGCCTGGGTCGGCGACCCCGGCGCGGTGCTGTCGTACCAGGCGCGGTTCACCCGGCCGGTGCCGGTGCCCGACGTGGTGGACGGCGTCGACGACGGCGCCGAGCGGGCCGTGATCGAGCTGTCCGGCACGGTCAAGTCGGTGACCGTCGCGGATGACGGCACCCGGAGCGCGCGGGTGGACATCGCCGCCAAGCTCGACGGCAAATCGGTGCTCGGCAGGGCGATCGCCGTGGTCCGGCTGCCGAGCTGACCCCGGCGCACTCCGGCGGGTTGCCTCGAGGTTAGGTAAGCCTCCCTCCGGTCCGGGAGGTACTCGTGACACCACCGGTCGCGCGCCTGGACATGGACATCGGCGCGCTCGACCCGGCGGCCTACGACGGGCGCATCGAGCACCTGGACTGCTACCGCCTCGACCAGGTCGACCTGGCCGGCTACCAGGGGCTGATCATCGCCGGCATGGTCGACCGGGAGTACCTGCTGCGGCACCGGGGCCGACCGGGTCAGCACACCGGGCACCCTGGTGGTGTCCAGGCGACCCGCTGAGCCACTTCGGCGGCTACTTCATGCCGGCCACGGAGCGCTTCCTGGACGGCTTCCTGCCCTGGCTGGCCGGCGAGGTGGGAACCCGTCGGGCGGTACCCGTCGACTGGGTCCGGCCGGGCGCGACCCTGGTGGGTGAACCCCCGACGGTGATCGGCTCCCGCCGTTGCGAGCCGGCCCGGTACGGAGAATGCTGCCGGCGTCCGACTCCGCAACGAAAGGATTCGCCCGTGAACTTCGGCAAGCTGGTGGACAAGGCCTGGGAAGACAAGACCGCCGCCGAGATCCTGGCCGCCCCACCGTCAGCGCTCGAGGGACTCACGCCGGCGCACGACGAGAAGCTGGCCGAGTTCGGCATCAAGACCATTGAGCAGCTGGCCAAGTGGAAGTACGCCCGGCGGGCCCGCGCGCTGGCCGACCTGGCCGAGACCGACAAGTAGGTCGGGCACCCGTTCGAACCCGTGAGTGGCCGGCGTTGCACTGGCAACGCCGGCCACTGTTCGGCGTGTTGGACTCCTACCCGCTCGGCGTTGCGCTCGGGGTCGTCGCGATGCTGCTGGTGGCGATCT
>DASYLM010000245.1:0-4360 GCA_036009565.1 Pseudonocardia sp.
ACCTCGTCGAGGGTGAGTGCCCGGTCGGCGGCGAGCAGCGCGATGCAGACCGCGGCGGTCGGCGTCACCGGGGTGGCGGCGTTGATCCGGTGGCAGACGTCCAGGGCGACCCGCTCCACCTGGTTCTCGGTGACCTCGTCGGCGCGCAGCTCCTCCAGCCGTTGGCGCAGCGGCAGCGGGGTGCCGAAGTCCAGGTACACCCTGCCGAGGCGCTCGCGCAGGCCGGCGGCGTAGTTGACGAGCCACCGGACGTCCTCGGCCTCCTTGCCCTGCCCGCGCGCCTCGGACGCCATCCGGCCGACCTCGTGCACCGGCAGCTGGTCGTACATGAACGACACCGGCACCAGCAGCGGGTCGGTGTCCGGCAGCGCCTCGACCGCGTCGGCCATGTACCGCATCAGCCCGTAGCGGGGCGGGCGCAGCTTGCCGGTCCGGGTGCGGCCGCCCTCGATCGACCAGCAGAGGTTGGACTTGTTGGCCACCAGTTGGCCCACGAAGGAGCGCAGTGCCAGCCGGTAGATCGGGATGTCGCCGGTGGAGCGCCGGACGTGGATGATCCCGGTGCGCCGCGCCACGGTGCCCAGCGGGAAGAAGTTCAGGTTCGCACCCGCCATGCCGAACAGCGGCGAGAGGCCACCGGACTGCAGCACCGGCGGCAGGATGAACTCGTCCAGGTAGGACCGGTGCGAGATCAGGAAGATGAGCGCGTGCTTGCGGTCCAGCCGGCGCAGCTCGGCCAGCCCGTCGTCGTCGACCAGGATGTCGTAGCCCCTGGTCAGCCAACCCCCGAAGCGCTGCCACACGTCGCTGACCCGCTGGTTGTGGGTGGCCGACATCTCGCGCAGGTACCCGGCGACCTCGGTCATCGCCTCGGCCGGCGCAATGTCGATCTTGCCGGCAAGCTCGGCCACCGAGGCGCGGAACGACTCGGACTCGAGCAGCTGCGTCACCTCGCGGGTGTCGGTGGGCAGCGGCGCATCGCTCGGCGGCAGCATTGACGCCTTGCGCAGGAAGCCTCGCGCCGGCGTGCGGCCGAGCAGCGCGGCTGCTCCGCCCCGGATCGAGGCTGGATCGACGGCCTGCATCTGTACCTACCCCCGGTTGACTGTGTCCGCGGTCACCCTAGTTGCACTGGTCAACTTACGTCGAGGACGGCGCCGGCCAATGGTCCATGGTGTCGAGGTAGAGCTGGCGCACCGCGTGGACCTGCTTGTCGATGTCGTCGTGGGTCCAGCCGTCGGTGCTGATCGGCGGCAGCACCGCCACCTGCACAGTGCCCGACCGGGCCGTACGGGCGTTACGCCACATGATCTCCCCGGCATTGCGGATGACGATCGGCACGATCGGCACCCCCGCCTGACTCGCCAGGTGGAACCCACCCTTCTTGAACACCCCGAGCCTCGGTGTCATCGAACGGGTGCCCTCCGGGGCCATCACCACCGACGTCCCGGACCGCAACATCGCCACCGCCGGCTTCAACGCCTCCAACGCCTTCGCCCGGTTCGCCCGGTCCAGGAACGCCACCCCGGCCAGATCGAACAACGGCCCCACCACCGGCATCTTCTTCACCTCGGCCTTCGCCACCGCGGTGAACCCGGTCCGGATCACCCGGGTCGTGACCAGAAAATCGACCAACGTGCTCTGATGGTTGATGAAGAACACCGCCGGCCGCGCCGACCACGCATGCTCCGCACCCACCACCTCGACCTCGATGTCGGTCAACGGCCCGGCCAACGCATCGAACATCGACGTCGCCAGGTCCACACCCTGGCGCCGGTTTCCGTTCAACACCCCCACCGCGATACCCGCACCCGCCGAGGCGAACAACGTGCCGAACAACGCCGCCGTACGCAGCGCCGGCACCGGGTCGAACCGGCCACTGCGGGCCGAGCCGAACTCCAGCACCGGCCAACCCCGCCGCGCCGCCTCCACCGCCAACTCCGGCTGCGGGTTCACCGGATGCGGCTGACCCACCCCGGCCAGCAACGGCACGTCCTCGTCCCCGTTGGCATAGCCGTGACTGGCCGCCAGATCGACACCGTGCTCGGCGGCGAACCCCCGCACCGCGGCGATCTTGCCCGGCCCCCACAGGGTGCGACCGTCCACCTTGCCGGTCAGTAGCCCACCCCGCACCGCCAGCCGCGTGCACAGCACATGCTCCACACCCAACTCGCGAGCCAACGGCGCCACCTGCAACAACGTCGCCGAAGTCGCGATCACCACCGTGTGCCCGGCCCGCTGGTGCGCCTTCACCAACCGCCACGCCGGATGGAACAGGGTCCCCGCGATCCCCTGGGCGAACAACCGCTCACCCAGCTCCAGCATGTCCTCCTCGGTTCGCCCGGCCCAACTGGCAAGACCGTCCTCCACCACCGCGGCGAACTGCTCCTCGGTCATGGTCGGCCCCATCGACGCCCGCACCGTGCGGACCAGCTCACCCGGACCGATCTCGAAGTTGCGGAACCGGTGCTCGTACAACGCCGCAGCCGAATAACCGTCGATCAGCGTGCCGTCGAAGTCGAAGAACGCCGCGATCCGAGGACCGGTCGGACCCGACCGGATCGACTCCACCAGCGTCTCGGTCGACGTCACCGCTACCCCCAACCGCCGAGGGACCGCGCCACGACCGACAGCGGTAGCCCTAAGACTCAATTATTGATTCCACGAGTATTGCAAACTAGGGTGCCGAGGACACATTCTCGCCAAGATGCCGGTCAGGCAACATTGACGAACATAAACACCCGAAGGTAGCTGACGCTCGAACCCGCGGGTGCGATGATCGACGATGATCCATGTTGGGGGGTGTTCCGATGCAACGCAGGCAGCCCCGGGTGGCCGTGCTCGGCGCGGGCTCGTGGGGGACGGCGGTGGCCTCGATCGTGGCGGTCAGCGCCCAGACCACCATCTGGGCCCGATCGGCCGAGGTTGCCGAGGACATCGACAGCAACGGCCGCAACACCCGGTACCTCGGTGACGTCGCACTGACCGAGGGGCTGCGCGCCACCTCGGACATGGAGCGCGTGGTGAGCGAGGCCGATGTGCTGATCATGGGTGTGCCGTCGCACGGCTTCCGCGAGGCGCTGGAGCAGGCGGCGCCGTACGTGCGGCCGTGGATCCCGGTGGTGAGCCTCGTCAAGGGGCTCGAGCAGGGCACCGACCACCGGATGACCCAGATCGTCGGCGAGGTGCTGCCCGGTCACCCGGCCGGCGTGCTGTCCGGCCCGAACATCGCCTCCGAGATCGTCGCCGGGTACGCGGCGGCGGCCACCATCGCGATGCCCGACCAGAACTCGGCCGCCCAGCTGGCCGCGCTGTTCCGCACCGAGCGCTACCGGATCTACTCGACCACCGACGTGCTCGGCGTGGAGGTGGCCGGCGCGCTGAAGAACGTCTTCGCGATCGCGGCAGGCATGGGCGACGGGGCCGGCGCCGGCTACAACACCAAGGCCATGGTGATCACCCGCGCGGTCCGTGAGATGACCAAGTTCGGCGAGGCGCTCGGCGGCGACCACAAGACCTTCGCCGGACTGGCCGGCACCGGGGACCTGATCGTCACCTGCACCAGCCCGATGAGCCGCAACCGCCGGGTCGGCGAGGAGCTGGGCAAGGGCAAGTCGATCGACGAGGTGATGGCCGGCATGCATCAGGTGGCCGAGGGCGTCAAGGCGGTCAGTGCGGTGATGGACGTGGCCGACCGGCTGGGCATCGACATGCCGATCGCCGCCGAGGTGGACGGCGTGGTCAACAAGGGCGGCACCGCCGAGGACGCCTACCGGGGCCTGCTCAAGGGCACGCCCGGGCACGAAGTGCACGGAGAGGGCTGGTGAGCCGGCGCAACCTGCTGATCACCGCGGGAGCGGCCGGCCTGGCCGCCGGCGCCGCCGGGGTGCTGGTCACCAGGGCCCGCCGGCGGGCCGCCGAGGTGGCCGGGGTCGGCTCCGACTTCGGCCGGCCGGGGTTCGACCGGAGCGGCGCTGTCGTGCACGCCGAGCGGGTCCCCGAGCACCGCACCGAGCACCGCACCGAGCACCTCACCGAGCACCTCACGAAGGACACCGCCGGGCACCGCGGCGGGTCCGGCACACCGATCCTGCTGCTGCACGGCATCAGCGTCACCTGGCGGACCTGGAAACCGGTCCTGCCGTTGCTCGAGCCGCACCACGACGTGATCGCCCCGACACTGCTCGGGCACAGTGGCGCGGCGCCGCTGAGCGAGGGCATCGCCCCGTCCATGGACGCCCTGGTCGACGGGGTGGAGGCCGAGCTGGACAAGCTCGGGCTGGACCGGGTGCACGTGGTGGGCAACTCACTGGGCGGCTGGGTGGCCCTGGAGCTGGCCCGCCGCCGCCGGGCCCGCTCG
>DASYLM010000246.1:0-10529 GCA_036009565.1 Pseudonocardia sp.
GGCCTCTACCCGGCCACCTCGCTGTACATGAGCTGCTCGATCGTCGAGCGTTACCCGGAGGTGGTGCAGCAGCTGGCCACAGCCATGGTCGGCACCCTGCGCTGGATCCACCAGCACACCCCCGAGCAGATCGCGGACGCCATGCCACAGTCCTTCGCCGGCGGCGATCGGCAGCTCTACGTGGCCTCGGTCCGGGACAGCATCGGGATGTTCAACGCGGACGGCCGGATGAGCGCCGAGGGTGCCCAGAACGTGCTGACCGTGCTGTCCAGCTTCTCCAAGAACGTGAGCGCGCACCGCTCGATGATCGACCTGAACCGGACGTACACGACCCGGTTCGTCGACGCCGTCGCTGCCGGCTCGAAGTGAGTCCCGGGGCCCCGGCTCACGTGGTCGGCACAGACCTGGTGCCGTCCGTGCAGAGGTTGCATGGTGTGTGCGGGCCGCGGTGGGTCTGTGTGAACCGGGTCTGTGGGATCAGCCCTGCCAGGGATGGCTGAACCGCTGGTAGGTCCCGTCGCCGAGGGACTGGTGCAGCCAGACGTTGACCCACTGCTGGAACACCACGTCGCCCCGGGGGAGCAGGTAGGCCTTCGGCCCGAAGCTGAGCGGGCGGTCCGGGTGCACCGCACACAGCTCGGGATGCTGGGCGGCCTGCCAGCGCGCCTCGCTGACGTCGGTGATCATGAGGTCCGCACGGCCGGCGATGATCTCGTCGAAGATGGTGTTGTTGTCCGGGTGGGGAACCAGGGTGGCCTGCTTGAGGTGGCGCCGGTCGAACGACTCGTTGGTGCCGCCGGGGTTCACCACCACCCGCACCCCGGGCCGGTCGATGGCGGCCAGCGTCTGGAACCGGGCCACCTGGGCGCACCGGGTGATCGGCGCCTTGCCGTCGATGACGTACGGGTCGCTGAAGGCGGCCCTCCTGGCCCGGTCCGGGGTGATCGAGACGCCACCCATCGCCGCGTCGCAGCGTCCACCGGCCAGGTCGCCGACCAGGGTGGCCCAGGTGGTGGGCACCACGGTCAGGCGCACCCCGAGCTGGTGTGCCATGTCGCCGGCCATGTCGATGTCGATACCGCTGAACTGCCCGGTCACCGGGTCGCGGTAGGTGAACGGGCGGTAGTCGCCGGTGCTGCAGACCCGCAGCTCGCCGCGCTGGGAGATCAGGTCGAGTGCGCTGGGCGGAGGCGCCGCCGGGCCCGGCTGGACCGGCTTCTGGGCACATCCGGTGCTGGCCAGCAACACCGCGACCAGCACCGCCAGCCCCGCGATGACCCGCGCTGTCCGTCCCGCTGTGAGCCCCGGTGTCGGTCCCACTGTGAGCCCCGCTGTCGGTCCCGCTGTAAGTCCCACCGTTGGTCCCGAGGTGATCGGCAACCTGCCTCGTCGCATCCCGAGTCCCTCCCCGCCGGTACCGCGCGGCCGCGGGGACACCGCCGCCCGGGCCCGCACCGGCATTCGGACCAACCGTGCCACAGCGGCGGCCGAAGCTCCGGTCGGGTCGCGGCACCGGCCACAACGCGTAGTTTGTCTGTTATGCAGTCCTGGTCACCCACCAATTTGCCCACGGTTCCCGGTTCCGCGCCGCCGCTGCGGCTGTACGACACCGCCACCGGTGAGGTCCGCCCGACGGCGCCCTCGGCCACCGCGCGGATGTACGTCTGCGGCATCACGCCCTACGACGCAACCCATCTCGGTCACGCCGCGACCTACCTGGCGTTCGACCTGGTGAACCGGGTGTGGCGGGACGCCGGCCATGACGTGCTCTACGTGCAGAACGTCACCGACATCGACGAGCCACTGCTGGAGCGCGCAAAGCGTGACCACGGGGACTGGGTCGTGCTGGGCATGCGGGAGACGGCGCTGTTCCGTGAGGACATGGAGTCGCTGCGGGTGCTGCCGCCGAAGCACTACATCGGTGCGGTGGAGGCGATGGCGGAGATCAGTGAGCTGGTCTCCAAGCTGCTGGCGGCCGGCGCGGCCTACCGGATCGACGACCCGGAGTACCCGGACGTCTACTACGACAGCGCCGCGACCAAGGAGTTCGGCTACGAGTCGGGCTACGACGAGGCGACCATGCGACGGCTGTCCGGCGAGCGCGGCGGCGACCCGGAGCGGCCCGGCAAGCGCAACCCGGTGGACGCGCTGCTCTGGCGGATGGCGCGGCCCGGCGAGCCGTTCTGGGAGAGCGAGCTGGGCACCGGGCGCCCGGGCTGGCACGTGGAGTGCGCGGCGATCTCGATGAACCGGCTGGGCTCGCAGATCGACGTGCAGGGCGGCGGCTCCGACCTGATCTTCCCGCACCACGAGTTCGGTGCCGCGCACGCCGAGGCGTTCACCGGCGTGCACCCGTTCGCCCGGCACTACTGCCACGCCGGGATGATCGCGCTGGACGGCGAGAAGATGTCCAAGTCGCGTGGCAACCTGGTGTTCGTGTCGAAGCTGCGGGCCGACGGGGTGGACCCGATGGCCGTGCGGCTGGCCCTGCTCGCCGGGCACTGGCGCTCCGACCGGTCCTGGGAGCCCGAGCTGCTGCGCACCGCCCAGGCCAGGCTGGCCGCCTGGCGGGAGGCCGCCAGGCTGGACGCCGGCCCCCCCGCGGTGGACACCGTCGCCAGGTTGCGCACCCACCTGGCCGACGACCTGGACAGCCCGAAGGCACTGGCCGCGGTGGATGCGTGGGCATCGCAGGCGCGGGAGCGGCGGGGCCGGGACACCCAGGCACCCGGCCTGATCAAGGCCGCGGTCGACGCCCTCCTCGGGGTGGAGTTGTAGCCGTGGCCCACAACGTGCTCGGCGGCGAGCTGCGGTCCTGCAGCACCGACCCCATGACCGGCTTCTATCGCAACGGCTGCTGCGACACCGGCGGGGAGGACGCCGGCGTGCACACCGTGTGCGTCCGGCTGACCGAGGAGTTCCTCGCCTTCAGCCGCGAGGTGGGCAACGATCTGTCCACGCCGCGGCCGGAGTACGGCTTCGCCGGGCTGCGGCCGGGGGACCAGTGGTGTCTCTGCGCGTCCCGCTGGGCCGAGGCACTCGCCGTCGGCCGGGCGCCGGAGGTGGTGCTGGAGGCCACCCACGCCCGCACGCTGGAATGGGTGGACCTGAAGGACCTGCGTCAGCACGCCGTCGAGGCGCGCGACTAGCGCCCCCACATCGCGCCCCGGACTCCCACCACGTGGGCACCTCTCGGGCGAGCGGCCCGATGCGGTGTCCGGGACGCGACGTGGTGTCGGAAGGTTCCTGGGAGGTACGCAAGGTGCGCTGCGCGGTTCGGACACACTCCCTATTCACCCCGCAGCGCTGCCACGACTGGACGCCGGCTGTGCTGGACGCGGCCCGCCGGGCCACCCGGGCGCTCGGCGGCCGCTACCCGAGTTCGAGCTAACCCCCGTACGGAACCCGCGCCCGGGCGGCCCGCAGCGCGCGACCCCACCACACCAGCTGGTCGAGCAGCACGGTGGCGGCCGCGCTGGGACCCACCGCGTCGTGCGGCGAGCCGTCGGCGTCGAACCGCTGGTGCGCGCCGTGGAAGCTGACCGTGTCGCGGACCGTCACCGTGTGCAGCTCGGCGAAGACCACCCGCAGCGCCTCCACCGCGCGCAACCCGCCGGACAGCCCGCCGTAGCTGACGAAGGCCACCGGCTTGCCCCGCCACTGGGTTCCCACCCCGTCGATCGCGGACTTCAGCGGACCGGGGTAGCTGTGGTTGTACTCCGGGGTCACCACGACGACCGCGGCCGCGGCACCGATGCGCTCGGCGAAGTCCGGCGGGTTCGCGGCCAGGTCGAGAGTCCGGACCTCGAGGTCAGCGCGCTGGGCGGCCAGCCGGCTGAACCAGTCGGCCACCACCGGGCCGAACCGGCCGTCCCGAACGCTGCCCACGATGACCTCGACCCGGATCGGCTCGGTCCACAGCGGGTCCTCCGGGTAGGTCTCGGCGGGACCGGCCGGGCGGGGTCCCGGTTCGGCCCAGGGCAGCGTGCCGGCCGTGTCGGGGGTCCGGGTGGGGCTGGCCATCGTGGGTCCTCTCGCTGGTCGCCGCCGGGGGGGGGCGACGCCGGCCGGGCGCCGGTGAGAGCCACGCTAGAACCTGAACGTTAATTCAGGTCAAATCCCTTGACCCACGATCACCCGACCGCGTAAAACCACAACAAACATTGAGGTAACCGGAGCGGGGCGCGGATGCGGCAGGCGGGGGCGGACCTGGGGGAGCTGACCGTCGGGCAGCTGTCCGAGCGCAGCGGCGTGGCGGTGTCCGCCCTGCACTTCTACGAGCGCCAACACCTGATCGGCAGTCGGCGGACCACCGGCAACCAGCGCCGCTACCGGCGCGATGTGCTACGCCGGGTGGCGCTGATCCGGGTCGCGCAGCGGGTCGGCATCCCGCTGGCCGAGGTGCGCGCCGCGCTCGCCGAGCTGCCGGACAACCGCACCCCGAACCGGGCCGACTGGGCGCGGCTGTCCCAGCGCTGGCACGACGAGCTGCAGGAGCGGATCCGCAACCTCGAGCAGCTGCGCGACGATTTCACCAGCTGCATCGGGTGTGGCTGCCTGTCCCTGGACAAGTGCCGGATGACCAATCCGCAGGACACCCTGGCCGAGCACGGGCCCGGGCCCCGACGCCTGCTCGAATCCTGAGCTGCCCGAGCACCGCACTGCCCGAGCACCGGCACTGCTCGAATCCTGAGCTGCCCGAGCACCGGCACTGCCCGAGCACCGGGCCACCGGCGCCGGGCCCGCCCCGGAACCCCCGGCTAGCGCCCCGGTCCGCTGAGCCCGCCGGGCCGACCGGGGCCGCCGGACCCGCCGGGGCCGCGCCGGCGCAGGTAGCGCTCGAAGTCGGCGGCGATGGACTCGCCGGTCATCTCCGGCAGCTCCGACTCCGTCTCGACCCGTTCCTCGAGGGAGCGCACGTACTCGCGCACCTCGTCGTCCGCGTCGGCCATCTCGCTGACCGTGCGCTCCCAGGCCTCGGCCTGCTCGGGCAACCCGCCCAGCGGCACCTCGATGTCGAGCACCTCCTCGACGCGGTGCAGCAGCGCGACCGCCGCCTTCGGGTCGGGTGCCTGGGACACGTAGTGCGGCACCGCGGCCCAGAAGGAGATGGCCGGGATGCCGGCCCGCACGCAGGAGTCCTGGAACACCCCGACGATGCCGGTGTTGCCCTGGTAGCGCGAGGTCTCCAGGCCGTAGCGGGCGGCCGACTCCGCGTCGTAGGCGGTGCCGCTGACCGGCACCGGCCTGGTGTGCGGGGTGTCGGTCAGCAGTGCGCCCAGCGTCACCACGGTGGTCGCGCCGAGCTTCTCGATGTAGGTCAGCAACTCCGCGCAGAACGCCCGCCAGCGCATGTTCGGCTCGATGCCCCGGATCAGCACCACGTCGTGGTCCGCGCCGGGCGGCCGGCACACCGACAGCCGGGTGGTCGGCCACTCGATCCGGCGGCTGATCCCGTCGACGAGGTGAACTGTGGGGCGTGTCACCTGGAAGTCGTAGTAGTCGTCGGGGTCCATGGCCGCCAGCGGTCGGGCGTCCCAGCTCAGCTCGAGATGTTCCAATGCCGTGCTCGCGGCGTCGCCGGCGTCGTTCCAGCCCTCGAAAGCGGCCACTACTACGGGTTCGAGCAGCTCCGGGGGCTGCCCATCGGCCACGCTGTCGGCGTCCTGCCACGACAACGAGACCGCGTCCGGATCCGTTGGCTCGCGATCGCTCATCGGTTCAGCCTAAGGCCGACGGGAGGTTTGTGAGGGATGGGCGTCCCGAACGGGACAGCGGAGATCGTCAATAGAGACGATTCACGTCGGTATCCGCTGCTCGCGGCCGCGGCGGCGTCTATTCTGGGCTCCTATGTCTACTGCCCCGGATTCGCCGTTCCTGCGCGCGCTCGAAGACCGAGTGCTGATTGGCGACGGCGCGATGGGCACCATGCTGCAGTCCGTCGCCCTCAGCCTCGACGATTTCGCCGGTCTCGAGGGTTGCAACGAGATCTTGAACGACACCCGCCCGGACGTCGTGGAGCGGGTGCACCGGGAGAATCTCGAGGTCGGCGCCGACGCGATCGAGACCAACACCTTCGGGACGAACCTGTCCAACCTGGGTGAGTACGACATCGCGCACCGGATCCGCGAGCTGGCCGAGAAGGGCGCGGTCATCGCGCGCCGCGCCGCCGACGCGTACAGCACCGAGGCGATGCCCCGGTTCGTCCTCGGCTCGGTCGGCCCCGGCACCAAGCTGCCCACGCTCGGCCACGCGCCGTTCGTCGACCTGCGCGACGCATACCAGGACTGCGTCCAGGGCCTGCTCGCCGGCGGGGTGGACGCCGTGCTGGTGGAGACCGTGCAGGACCTGCTGCAGGCCAAGGCCGTGGTGATCGCGGCGCGGCGGGCGATGGCCGCCGAGGGGCGCCACGTACCGATCATCGCCCACGTCACCGTGGAGACCACCGGCACGATGCTGCTGGGCAGTGAGATCGGCGCCGCGCTGGCCTCGCTGGAGTCGCTCGGCATCGACCTGATCGGGCTGAACTGCGCGACCGGCCCGGCCGAGATGAGCGAGCACCTGCGGCACCTGTCCAAGCACGCCCGCATCCCGATCTCGGTGATGCCCAACGCCGGGCTGCCCGAGCTGGGCCCGCACGGCGCGGTGTACCCACTGGGCCCGGACGAGCTGGCCGAGGCGCTGGCCGGGTTCGTCAGCGAGTACGGCACCCGCCTGGTCGGCGGCTGCTGCGGCACCACGCCGGAGCACATCCGCTCGGTCGTCGACGCGGTCCGTCGGGCCACCCCGGCGCGGCGCGACCCGCACCCCGAGCCCGGCGTCTCCTCGCTGTACGCCCCGGTGCCGTTCCGCCAGGACACCAGCGTGCTGATGATCGGCGAGCGGACCAACGCCAACGGGTCCAAGAAGTTCCGCGAGGCGATGCTGGAGCAGAACTGGGAAGACTGCGTGGCGATCGCCAGGGACCAGACCCGGGACGGCGCGCACCTGCTCGACCTGTGCATCGACTACGTGGGCCGCGACGGCGCCGCCGACATGGCCGAGCTGGCCGGCCGGCTGGCCACCGCGTCCACCCTGCCGATCATGCTCGACTCCACCGAGCACAACGTGCTGCGCACCGGCCTGGAGCGCCTCGGCGGGCGCAGCATCGTGAACTCGGTGAACTACGAGGACGGCGACGAACCCGGATCCCGGTTCCAGCGCACGATGGAGCTCGTCCGCGAGCACGGCTGCGCGGTGGTCGCGCTGTGCATCGACGAGGAGGGCCAGGCCCGCACCAGCGAGTGGAAGGTCCGGGTGGCCGACCGGCTCATCACCGACCTGACCAGCAACCACGGCATGCGGGTGGCCGACATCGTGGTGGACACCCTCACCTTCCCGATCACCACCGGGCAGGAGGAGGTCCGCCGGGACGCGCTGGAGACGATCGACGCGATCCGCGAGCTGAAGCGCCGCTACCCCGATGTGCAGACCACGCTCGGCGTGTCCAACGTGTCGTTCGGGCTGAACCCGGCTGCCCGCCAGGTGCTCAACTCGGTGTTCCTGCACGAGGCCGTGGAGGCCGGGCTGGACACCGCGATCGTGAGTGCGGCGAAGATCCTGCCGATGTCCAAGATCCCGGACGAGCACCGCTCCGTGGCGCTCGACCTGGTCTACGACCGCCGCCGCGAGGGCTACGACCCGCTGAACAGGTTCATGGAGCTGTTCGAGGGCGTCACGGCCTCCTCCGCACGGGCCGGCCGGGCCGAGGAGCTTGCCGCGCTGCCGCTGTTCGAGCGGCTGGAGCGGCGCATCGTCGACGGGGAACGGCCCGGCCTGGAGCTGGACCTGGACGCCGCGCTCGAGGAGCGGCCCGCGCTGGACATCATCAACGTGACACTGCTGGCCGGCATGAAGACGGTCGGCGAGCTGTTCGGCTCCGGCCAGATGCAGCTGCCGTTCGTGCTGCAGAGTGCCGAGGTGATGAAGGCCGCGGTCGCCTACCTGGAGCCGCACATGGAGCGCGCCGAGGACGACCAGGGCAAGGGCACCATCGTGCTGGCCACGGTCAAGGGCGACGTGCACGACATCGGCAAGAACCTGGTCGACATCATCCTGAGCAACAACGGCTACACCGTCGTCAACCTGGGCATCAAGCAGCCGATCTCGACCATCCTGACGGCGGCCGAGGAGAACCGGGCCAACGCGGTCGGCATGTCCGGGCTGCTGGTCAAGTCCACGGTGATCATGCGGGAGAACCTCGAGGAGATGAACTCCAGAGGGGTCGCCGAGAGGCTCCCGGTGCTGCTCGGCGGCGCCGCGCTGACCCGCTCCTACGTGGAGAACGACCTGGCCGAGGTCTACCAGGGCCAGGTCAGCTACGCGCGGGACGCCTTCGAGGGCCTGCGGCTGATGGACTCGGTGATGGCGGCGGCGCGCGGCGAGGTCACGCCCGAGTCCGAGGAGGAGCGCGCCAAGACCGCGGAGCGCAAGGCACGCCACGACCGGTCCCGCCGGATCGCGGCCAAGCGCAAGGCGGCCCAGGCCGAGGCCGTGCCGGTGGAGCCGATGCCGAGCCGCTCCGACGTGTCCATCGACGTCCCGCTGCCCACCCCGCCGTTCTGGGGCACCCGGGTCGTGCGGGGCATCCCACTGGCCGACTACTCCTCGATGATCGACGAGCGGGCGACCTTCCTGGGGCAGTGGGGCCTGCGCGGCGCCAGGGGCGGCTCCGGGCCCACCTACGAGGAGCTGGTGGAGACCGAGGGTCGGCCGCGGCTGCGGTACTGGCTGGACCGGCTGTCCACCGAGGGGGTGCTGGCGCACGCCGCGCTGGTGTACGGCTACTTCCCGGCGGTGTCCGAGGGCGACTCGCTGGTGGTGCTCACCGAGGCCAGGCCGGACGCCCCGGAGCGGTACCGGTTCACCTTCCCGCGCCAGCGCCGGGACCGGCACCTGTGCCTCGCCGACTTCTGGCGCCCGCGCGAGGTCGCGATCGAGCGCGGTGAGGTCGACGTGGTGCCGTTCAACCTGGTCACCATGGGCCAGCCGATCGCCGACTACGCCGCGGAGCTGTTCGCCAAGGACGCCTACCGGGACTACCTCGAGGTGCACGGGCTCAGCGTCCAGCTCACCGAGGCGCTCGCCGAGTACTGGCACCGGCGGATCCGCGAGGAGCTGCGCTGGGCGGACGGCGGCAACCTCGCGGCGGAGGACCCGGACGACGTCGAGGCGTTCTTCAAGCTCGGCTACCGGGGCGCCCGCTACTCGCTCGGCTACGGCGCCTGCCCCGACCTGGACGACCGCCGGAAGATTGTTGAACTGCTCGAACCGGGTCGGATCGGTGTCGAGCTGTCCGAGGAGCTGCAACTGCATCCCGAACAGAGCACCGACGCGCTGGTGGCTCACCACCCCGAGGCGAAGTACTTCAACGCCGGATGAGCGAACAAGCTGGGCTGGGTGCCGTGTTGTGGGACATGGACGGCACCCTGGTCGACTCCGAGAAGATCTGGGACATCTCGCTGGCCGAGCTGGCGCGCCACCTCGGCGGTGAGCTGAGCGCACCTACCCGGGTGGCGATGGTGGGCAGCTCGATGTGGCGCACCCTCGACCTGATGTTCGATGAGGTGGGTCTCCAGCACCTGCCGGAGGCCATGCAGGACGCCGCGCACTGGCTGACCAGCCGCACCGCGCAGCTGTTCCACAACGGGCTGCCCTGGCGGCCGGGCGCGCTGGAGGCGTTGCGTCTGGTGCGGGCGAGCGGTCTGGCCACGGCACTGGTCACCTCCACCGAGCGGCGCCTCGTGGAGCAGGCGCTGGACTCGATCGGCCGGGAGTTCTTCGACCTGACGGTGTGCGGCGACGAGGTGCCGGCCACCAAACCGGCCCCGGACCCGTACCTGATCGCGGCCAGCAAACTCGGGGTGCGGCCGGAGCACTGCCTCGCGGTGGAGGACTCGCCGACCGGCGCGGCGGCCGCTTCGGCCGCCGGTTGCGCGGTGCTGGTGGTGCCCAGCGAGGTGCCGGTCCCGCCGGCCGCTGGCCGGATCCAGCGGGATTCCCTCGCCGGGCTGACCGAATCCGAGCTGCATGAGCTGTGGGTCCGTGCCGACGTGGCCTAACCACTGGTCCCGGCAGGGCGGCCGCTCGGCAGTGCCGCTGCGTGACCAGTGATACTCAGGTGGTGCCACCGGCCGCAGAGCACCGGCCGCCAGCAGACACCCCGCGGTGTCTTGCCCACATCGGTGGCACGTGACAGCTGACACTTGTGAGGGAAGGGAGCACGCCCCGTGAAGACTTTTGATGGCCTGTTCGCCGAGCTGACCGACAAGGCGCAGACGCGCCCGGCCGGCTCAGGGACGGTCGCTGCCCTGGATGCCGGCGTGCATGCCCAGGGCAAGAAGCTTCTGGAGGAGGCGGGCGAGGTATGGCTGGCGGCCGAGCACGAGGCGGACGACCGGTTGGCCGAGGAGATCTCCCAGCTGCTCTACCGGATCCAGGTCGTGATGCTCGGTCGTGGGCTCGGCCTGGAGGATGTCTACAAGTTCCTC
>DASYLM010000247.1:0-10474 GCA_036009565.1 Pseudonocardia sp.
CCCCGCGACGAGCTGGCCGCCTTCTTCGTCGCCGCCGACGTCATGTTGGTGACCCCGCTGCGCGACGGCATGAACCTGGTCGCCAAGGAGTACGTGGCCTGCAGGTTCGACCTGTCCGGCGCACTGGTGCTCTCCGAGTTCGCCGGCGCGGCCATCGAGCTGAAGGACGCGTTCCTGGTCAACCCGCACGACCTGGACGGGGTGAAGAACACCCTGTACGAGGCGCTGACCATGCTCCCCGAGGACGGCCGGCGCCGGATGCGGGCGATGCGCCGCCAGGTGCTCATCCACGACGTGGACCGTTGGGCGAGGTCGTTCCTGCACGCCCTCGGCCTGCCCGGCCAGCGGTAACCCGGGCCAGCGGTAGCCCCGGCCAACGCTGGCCCAGCCAGCGGTAACCCGGGACTAGAGGCCGGAGAACCAGCGGTCGGCGGCGGGCGGTGGGCCGCTGGTGGCGCCGGGGATGAGCTCGGTGGGCAGGATGACCGAGCGGGGGTCGGTACGGTCGCCCCGGTTCAGCAGCAGCTGGCCGGCCATCCGGCCCTTCTCCTTGACCGGCTGGCGGATCGTGGTCAGTCCGGCCCGGATCGCCTCCGGCACGCCGTCGAAGCCGGTCACACTGAGCGCCTCCGGCACCCCCCAGTTGCGCTCCTCGGCCAGGCGCAGCGCGCCGAGGGCCAGCACGTCGGAGGTGCAGACCAGCGCGGTGATCCCGAGATGGGCGTCCATCAGCTCGGCGGCCGCCGAAGCGCCGGCCTCGCGGGAGTGCTCGAAACGCTCCACCACCGGCACCTCCCCCCAGTCGACCCCGGCCTCGGCGAAGCCCTCGCGCAGCCCGCGCAGCCGTTCGCGTTGTACCGGGAAGGTGGCCCTGCGCTGGCGGGCCAGGTCGGCGTAGCCGTCGGAGCGGGTGTTGCTCAGCCGCATGCAGATCACCCCGATCCGCCGGTGGCCGAGGTCGGCCAGGTGCCTGGCCATCGCCAGCATGCCGCCCCGGTCGTCCACGCCGACCCGGTCGACGCCCTCGACATCCATCGGCTGGTCGGCCACCACGGTGGGCAGCGGCCGCTCCAGCACCGCCATCAGGTGCGGGTCACGCTCGGGCACCGAGTAGACGACGAAGCCGTCCACGCTGGCCTGGTGCACCGCGCTGACGTCGGTGTCGCCCCGGCTGGCCGGCATCAGCAGCAGGCCCTGGCCGGCGTCCTCGCAGGCACTGGCCAGCCCCTCCAGGAAGCCGAGCGCGGCCGGGTCACGGAAAGCGAAGGACAGCTCCTCGGTGAGCAGCAGACCGACGGCGCGCGCCTGGCGGGTGCGCAAGGATCGGGCCACCGGGTCGGGGCCCGGATAACCCAGCCGCCGGGCCGTCTCCAGCACCCGGGTGCGCAGCTGCACGGAGAGCTGATCGGGCCGGTTGTAGGCGTTCGACACGGTGGTTCGGGACACCCCGAGCTCGGCGGCCAGGGACGCCAGAGTGGCGGGCCGCCGGACACGCGGGCTGCGAGTCATCCCGCAACCGTAACGGTTCAGAAGAAAGCCGGGTAGTGAGCCGGCACAGGGCCACCGCCGTCCTCAGCCACGGCGGCGCGCCGCGTTCCGGTGGCCGAACAGTGACATCGACCTGACCGGATAAACGACAACGATTACCACTTTCGGGTATGGTTGCCGCCATGAGCTCCCGACCCCGTGCCACCCTGCTCGCCGCCCTGGCCGTGGCCGCCGCACTCGCGCTGGCCGGCTGTGGGGAGGGCGGCTCCGTGCCGGCCGCCCCGTCGCAGACCGCTCCGCCGCCGGCCGGAGGCACCGTCGGCGTCGTGGCCACCACGGACGTCTACGGGTCCATCGCCAGCGCGATCGGCGGCAGCCACGCCAAGGTCACCTCGATCATCCACTCGCCGGATGCCGACCCGCACGAGTACGAGACCACACCGGCCGACGCGGCGGCGGTGAGCGAGGCGAAGCTGCTGATCCAGAACGGCGGCGGTTACGACGACTTCGCCGGCAAACTGGTGACCGCCTCCGGCGGCAAGCCGACCGTGATCGATGTCTCCCAGCTGTCCGGTCTGGACAACGGTGCCGACTTCAACGAGCACGTCTTCTACAGCCTGCCCACCGTGGCCAAGCTGGCCGACACCATCAGCACCGACCTGGGCAAGGCCGACCCGGCGAACGAGGCCGGGTACCGGGCCAACGCGACCGCGTTCAAGACCAGGTTGGACGGACTGAACGGCAAGCTCGCCGCGATCAAGACCGCGCACCCCGGCGCCCGGATCGCGATCACCGAGCCGGTCCCCCTCTACCTCACCGAGCAGGCCGGGCTCGTCAACGCCACTCCGGAGGCCTTCTCGCACGCGATCGAGGAGGGCAACGACCCGCCGGCCGCCGTGCTGCAGCAGACCCTGGCGCTGTTCAACGGACCGGCCAAGGTGTCCGCGCTGCTGCTCAACGGCCAGACCGAGAGCTCGTCCACCACTCAGGTGGAACAGGCCGCGAACTCGGGCGGCGTGTCGGTCGTCAAAGTGACGGAGACCCTGCCCGCGGGCACCATGGACTACGTGACCTGGATTGGCGGGGAGATCGACCAGTTGGCGACCGCGCTGGGCGACCATCGATGACGACGCTCGGCGCCTCGCTGCGCCCGAACGAGCCCGGCCCCGGCCCGGGCCGGCTGCCCTCGGGCGCACCGGGCCAGGAGCGGCCACCGGCACCCCGTTCCGAGTCGCCGGCCGGTGTCCCGGCGGTGGAGCTGCACGGGGCGCGGATGGCGCTGGGTGAGCGCGTGCTCTGGGACGGGCTGGACCTGCGGATCGAGGCCGGCGAGTTCGTCGCGGTGCTCGGTCCCAACGGCTCCGGCAAGACCACCCTGCTCAAGGTCCTGCTCGGCCAGCGCGAGCTGACCGGTGGCACGGTGCGGATCAACGGCCGGGCTCCTGGCGGCGCCGGCACCCGGGTCGGCTACATCCCGCAGCAGCAGGCGATGGACGTCGACGTACCGCTGCGGGCCCGTGACCTGGTCGGCCTCGGGCTGGACGGTCACCGCCTCGGCCTCCGGATCGGCCGCCGGGCGCGGCGGGAGCGGATCGACAGGGTCAACACGGCGCTGGCCGCCGTGGGCGCCACCGGGTACGCGAACTCACCGGCCGGGCGGCTGTCCGGCGGCGAGCAGCAGCGGCTGCGGGTGGCACAGGCGCTGGTCGGGGACCCGTCGGTGCTGCTCTGCGACGAGCCGCTGCTGTCCCTGGACCTGGCCAACCAGCGCGTGGTCAGCGAGCTGATCGACCAGCGGCGGACCGAGGCGGCGACCGCGGTGCTGTTCGTCACGCACGAGATCAACCCGGTGCTGCCGCTGGTGGACCGGGTGCTCTACCTGGTCAACGGGCAGTTCCGGGTCGGCACGCCGGACGAGGTGATGACGACGGAGGTGCTGTCCGAGCTGTACCGCACCCAGGTCGACGTACTGCGGGTGCGGGACCGGCTGGTGGTGGTCGGCGCCGAGGATCCCGGCTGCCACCGGGAGCACACCGCATGACCGACATCCTGGGCCGGCTGTTCGACTTCGCCGGCACCGGCGCGCTGCTGCGGCTGCCGTTCGTGCAGACCGCACTGCTGGCCGCCGCGGTGCTCGGCCTGATCGCCGGGCTGCTCGCCCCGCTGATCGTGACCAGGGGCATGGCGTTCGCCGTGCACGGCACCTCCGAGCTGGGCTTCGCCGGGGGTGCGGCTGCCCTGGTGGCCGGTGTGAACGTCGGGTTCGGCGCGGTGGTGGGCGCATTGTTCGCGGCGGTGGTGTTCGGCCTGCTCGGCCTGCGCCAGCGCGAGCGGGACTCGGTGATCGGGGTGGTGCTGGCCTTCGGGCTGGGCCTCGGCGTACTGCTGCTGGCGCTGTACCAGGGGCGCTCGGTGAACAAGTTCGGCCTGCTCACCGGGTCGATCGTGTCGGTGGACTCGAACAACCTGTGGCTGCTCACCGGCTGCGCCGTCGTCGTGGTCGGCACACTGCTGGTCTGCTACCGGCAGCTGCTGTTCGCCAGCGCGGACCCGGAGGTGGCCGCCGCCCGCGGGGTGCCGGTGCGGGTGCTGTCGATGGTGTTCGCGGTGTTGATCGGGCTGAGCACCGCGCTGGCGGTACCGGCGGTCGGCGCGATCCTGGTGCTGGCGGTCATGGTGACCCCCGGCGCCGCGGCCGCCCGGGTGTCTTCCAACCCGGTGGTGGTGACCGTGCTGGCGGTGGTGTTCGCCGAGTTCTCCCTGGTCGGCGGGGTGCTGCTCTCACTCGGCCCCGGGATCCCCATTTCCGGCTACGTGGCGACGTTGATCTTCCTCTGCTACCTGGGCTGCCGCCTGTTCGCCCGGTTCCGCCGCCCCGCCGTTCTCCTGGCGAGTCGCTAGAGCGAGTCGTCCTGGGCGGTGGCCGCTCCCGCCCGGACAGTGGCTCGGTGGTCACAGAGCTGCTCACCGGCTCGATCGTGTCGGTGGACTCGACCAACCTGTGGCTGCTCGTCGGCTGCGCGGTGGTCGTGATCGGCACGCTCGCGGTGTACTACCGGCCGCTGCTGTTCGCCAGCGCCGACCCCGAGGTGGCCGCCGCGCGCGGCGTACCGGTTCGGCTGCTGTCCATCGTGTTCGCGGTGTTGATCGGGCTGAGCACCGCGCTGGCGGTACCGGCGGTCGGCGCGATCCTGGTGCTGGCGGTCATGGTGACCCCCGGCGCCGCGGCCGCCCGGGTGTCGGCCAACCCGGTGGTGGTGACCGTGCTCGCGGTCGTGTTCGCCGAGGTCTCGCTGATCGGCGGGGTGCTGCTGTCGCTCGGCCCCGGCGTACCGATCTCCGGCTACGTGGCGACCTTGATCTTCCTCTGTTACCTGGGCTGCCGCCTGTTCGCCCGCCTCCGCCGCCCCGCCGTTCTCCTGGCGAGTCGCTAGAGCGAGTCGTCCTGGGCGGTGCGCTGGGCGCTGATCCGCGCGGCGACATCGATGATGACCTGCAGCTCCTCGTCCGTCGCAACGGACAGGAAGTACCGCCGCACGGCCTCGTCGTGCAGGGCGGTGGCCACCCGCATGGTCTGCTCGGCGAGCGGGGTCGCGGTCATGGTGACCTGGCCGGTGACTTCCTCGTACACCCGCTCCACCAGGCCGCGGGTGCCCATCCGCTTGAGCTGGTGCGAGAGTCGGCTCGCCGACCAGTTCAGCTTGGCCGCCAGCGCCTTGAGGCCGGACAGCCGATTCTCCGGCGCGTCGCTCAGCCTGTTCAGCACCAGGTAGTCGGCGGAGCTCAACCCGGTGGCCGGCGCGACCGCACCGGACACCAGAGCGCGCAACGTGTCGGCCAGCACCAGCACCGCCCGCCAGGCCTCCCGCTCCCGCCCGGACAGTGGCTCGGTGGTCACAGAGCTGCTCACCGCCGAACGGTACCTCTCCTGCCCGACAACAGGGCCTCAGCGTCCCGGAGAACGCCCGGTCCGGCGCAGGCAGGTCCGTCCCCCCTAAGCCCGGTGCCCGGAGCTCAGCGTCGGGCTCAGTGTCCCCGGGAGTGCCGGCGCCGCCGGGCGACCTCGGCCAGCAGCACGCCGGCCGCCACCGAGGCGTTCAGTGACTCCGCCGGCCCGGTCATCGGGATGGACACGGTCACGTCGCAGGTCTCGCGCACCAGCCGGGAGAGCCCTCGGCCCTCCGAGCCGACCACGACCACCAGCGGGTCGGCGGCCAGGGTGAACTCGTCCACGTTGACCTGGCCGTCGGCATCCAGGCCGGCCAGCATCAGTCCGGCGGTGGCGTACTCGCGCAGGGTGCGGGTCAGGTTGGTGGCTCTGGCGACCGGGATGCGCGCCGCCGTGCCCGCCGAGGCACGCCAGGCAACCGCCGTCACACCGGCCGAGCGGCGCTGCGGCAACAGCACGCCGTGCGCGCCGAACGCGGTCGCCGAGCGGATCACCGCGCCGAGGTTGCGGGGGTCGGTCACCCCGTCGAGCGCCACGATCAGCGGCGGCCGGTCGGACGCCTGCGCCGTCTCCAGCAGCTCGTCGGGGTGGGCGTACTCGTAGGGCGGCACGGTCAGCGCCAACCCCTGGTGCAGTGCGCCGCTGGCCATCCGGTCCAGCTCGGACTTGGGCAGCTCGAGGATCGCGATGCCGGCGTCGGCGGCCAGTCGGACCGCCTCGGCGACCCGTTCGTCGGCGTTGGTCGCCTGCGCCACGTGCAGTGCGGTGGCCGGGACCCCGGCGCGCAGGCACTCCACCACCGGGTTGCGTCCGAACACCGTCTCGGCGGTGTCCACGTCGCCGCTGCGCTTGCGGGACCGGCCGGCCACGTTCGCGGCGGGCTTCCCGCCACCCTTCCTGGCGGCGGCCGCCGCGCGCTTGTGCGCGATGTGCCCGGGCCGCGCCTCGGCGGGCGGCGTGGGCCCCTTGCCCTCCAGGGCACGTCGACGCTGACCGCCTGAGCCAACCACCGCGCCCTTCTTGGTCCCAGCTTTGCGGATCGCGCCGTGTCGGCGTGAGTTGCCGGCCATCAGGGCTTGTCTCCTAGTGTCGTGGTAACGAAGTTCCTCGCCCGGATCCGGTGATCCAGGTGGACGAATCGCAAGGCGGAGGTGCGGGCCGCCGCGGGTGCCCGGCTGCGTCGCACCGGGTCAGGGAAAGGGGGCCGCCGGTACGGCTGTCGTACCGCGGGCGAACGTCGGTGCCGCGGGGCGCGGACAGCACAGCGCGGCACCGCCGGCTGGATGACTTAGGCGTCATGCCCTGCTCTTCAACCGTCCTTCAGCGTCCAGGTGGCGCCATCGCGGGTGTCTTCGACGAGGACGCCGGCGGCGAGCAGCCGGTCCCGGATGGCGTCCGCCGTGGTGAAGTCTCGTTGGGCACGGGCCTCGGCGCGCTGCACGAGCAGGTCCTCGACCAGCGAGGACAGCGCCACCCCGGCCGCGCCCTCGGCGGCGCCCTGTTGGTGGCGCCACTGCTCGCCGAGCGGGTCCAGCCCCAGTACGTCGGTCATCGCGCGCACCGAGGCGGCCGCGGCAGCGGCAACCGCCCGGTCCCCCGAGTCGAGGGCCGCGTTGCCCTCCCGCACCACGGTGTGAATCGCGGCGACCGCGCCCGGTGTGCCCAGGTCGTTGTCCAGCGCGTCGACGAACTCCGCCGGCAGTACACCGTCGGACAGCGTCGGCACCCCGATCCGCTCCCGCACCCGGTGCAGGAACGCCTCTATCCGACGATACGCGGCGACCGCCTCGGACAGCGCCGCGTCGGAGTACTCGATCATCGAGCGGTAGTGCGGCGCCACCAGGTAGTAGCGCAGCTCGGCGCCCCGGACCCGCTGCAGCAACACGTCGATGGACAGCGTGTTGCCCAGCGACTTGGACATCTTGTCCCCGCCCAGGGTGACCCAGGCGTTGTGGGTCCAGTACCGGGCGAAGCCGTCGCCGACCGCGCGGGACTGCGCACGCTCGTTCTCGTGGTGCGGGAAGACCAGGTCGAGCCCGCCGCCGTGGATGTCGAACTCCGGCCCGAGATACATGCTGGCCATCGCCGAGCACTCCAGGTGCCAGCCCGGCCGGCCGGGGCCCCACGGGGTCGGCCAGGCCGGCTCCCCCGGCTTCGCCGCCTTCCACAGGGTGAAGTCGTTCGCGGCGCGCTTGCTGCCGCAGGCGGACTCGCCCTGCTGCATCTCGTCCGGGCGCTGGCCGGACAGCGCGCCGTAGTCGGGATAGGACCGCACGTCGAAGTACACGTCGCCACCGGCGGCATAGGCGTGCCCGCTGGAGATCAACCGGTCCATCAGCTCGATCATCTGCGGCACGTGGCCGGTGGCCCGGGGACCGATGGACGGCGGCAGGCAGCCCAGCGCCAGGTACGCGGCGTCGAAGGCCCGCTCGTGCGTGGCCGCCCACTCCCACCAGGGCCGGCCCGCTTCGGCCGCCTTGTTGAGGATCTTGTCGTCGATGTCGGTGACGTTGCGGACCAGCGTCACGTCCAGCCCGCCCCGGCCCAGCCAGCGGCGCATGACGTCGTAGTTGAGACCGCTGCGCACGTGGCCGATGTGCGGCATGCCCTGCACGGTCGCGCCACAGACGTAAATCGACGCTGCCCCGGCCCGCAGCGGGGCGAACTCCCGCTCACTTCTGGTGGCAGTGTCATAAAGGCGCAGACTCACACGACCAAATGATACGGGGTCGGTGGTGCGGAGATTGCAGCGCCGTGAACCGCGGCGGCGAGGGCCCGGGATCGGCGGCGCGCGGCGGTGTCCGGTCGGCGCCGATTTTCGGTGCGATGATCGTCACAGACGCTGTCACCCGTCCGGGCGTCGTGTCCCGCTCGGCCTACTCGGGCGGAGCTGGTATGAGCAGCGCGGTGGCCACCGCGGCGATGCCCTCACCGCGCCCGGTCAGCCCCAGCCCGTCAGTGGTGGTGCCGGACACCGACACCGGGCCGCCGACCGCCTCGGACAGCGCCAGCTGCGCCTCGTCCCGGCGGGTACCGAGCCGCGGCGCGTTTCCGATCACCTGCACCGCGGCGTTGCCGACCACCCAGCCGGCCCCCGCCAGCAGCCGCCGCACCTCGGTGAGCAGCGCGACGCCGTGCGCACCCGCCCAGCGCGGGTCGCTGGTACCGAACACCGCGCCGAGGTCGCCGAGGCCGGCCGCCGACAGCAGCGCGTCGCACAGCGCGTGCGCGGCCACGTCGCCGTCCGAGTGACCCGCGCAGCCGGGCACCCCGGGCCAGTACAGCCCGGCGAGCCAGCAGTCCCGCCCCGGCGCCACCGGGTGGACGTCGGTGCCCACGCCGACCCTCGGGATCGCCGGGATCGCCGGCATCGCCGGAGTCGCCGGCGTCGGTGGGGTCGGCGGGGGCGCTGCCGTCACCCGGACACCAGCAGTTCGGCGATCCGCAGGTCCCACGCGGTAGTGATCTTGAAGGCGAGCGGGTCGCCGGGCACCGTGTGCACCGGCTCGCCGAGGCGCTCGACCAACCCCGCGTCGTCGGTGGCGATCGAACCGGAGCCCCGGCCGCTCGAATCCGGGCCGCCGGGGACGACCGGACAGTCCGGGTCGAATCCGGCGGCACGGTACGCCCGCTGCAGCAGCGCCACCCGGAACGCCTGGGGGGTCTGCACCGCGCGCAGGGCGGACCGGTCAGCGGTACCGATCACCGCGCCGGCCACATCGACTTCCTTGATCGTGTCGGCCACCGGCAACACCGGGACCACGGCGTCCGCCCCGCCGGCAACCGCCGCGACGAGCGAACCGACCAGCGCCGGCGGAGTGAGCGCACGCGCGGCATCATGAACCAGAACGGTGTGCGCCTCGGGATACCGGCGCGCACCGAACCACAGCGCGGCGGCCACCGAGGAACCCCGGTCCGCCCCGCCGGCGACCATCTCGATCCGGGACAGCTCACCGGCCGGACGATCACCCGCCCGGTCCGCGAACAGCGCCCGAACATCAGCCATATCAGCTTTTCGTACCGCTACCAGGACATGGTCGACCGAGCCCGAGTCCAACAACCCCCGGACCGCGCGGACCACGAGCGGGACACCGCCGACCTGCACTAATGCCTTTGGCATGCCCGCGCCCAGCCGAACGCCGTCGCCAGCGGCCGGGACGAGCGCGAGCACGCTCAAAGTCAGGAGGCGGTAGCCAGCACTTCGTCGAGCAGTAGTTCGGCCTTTTCCTCGTCAGTACCCTCGGCGAGTGCGAGTTCGCTGACCAGGATCTGCCGAGCCTTGGCCAGCATGCGCTTCTCGCCAGCCGACAGGCCGCGATCCTTCTCACGGCGCCACAGGTCGCGAACGACCTCGGCAACCTTGTTCACGTCGCCAGACGCGAGTTTTTCGAGGTTGGCCTTATAGCGTCGAGACCAGTTAGTCGGCTCCTCGGTATGCGGCGCCCTGAGAACGTCGAACACCCGGTCCAGGCCCTCCTGGCCGACCACGTCGCGGACGCCGACGAACTCGGCATTGTCCGCTGGCACGCGAACCGTCAGGTCTCCCTGGGCGACCTTCAGGACGAGGTACTGCTTTTCCTCGCCTTTGATCATCCGTGTTTCGATAGCCTCGATGAGCGCAGCACCGTGGTGCGGGTAGACGACGGTCTCTCCGACCTTGAAAACCATATGTCCTCTGCCCCTTTCGGTGACTCCAGGTTAACACGGCGAGTGATAGCCAGGCTCACTGGGATGGCTCGTCATCGCAGGTCAGGGGGTTGACTTTGACGCAAGATCATGCAAGCAAGGTCAGTCGACAATGGTCCCCGGGTACCTCACCGGAACAGTGACGGAACACGCCGGCCACCGCGATGACCAACCGGAAGTGTCCGAGGCTAGGCTTCTGGCCAGGTCATCCGGTACGCACCGGGCGACCGCACCGCACACCTAGCCGCTCACCGGCCGGACGCCCCGGTCGCGCACGCCGGACGAGCAGCCGCACGAAGGGACCCGCACAGTCGTGAAGCGACGCGCCGCCGCAGTAGCCACGCTCGCCCT
>DASYLM010000248.1:0-7057 GCA_036009565.1 Pseudonocardia sp.
AGATGCTGATGGGCATCGCCGCGATCGCCGCCTACGCCAAGGGGCCGGGACTCGGCGTGCACATCTTCTCCGGGCTGTCCCAGATCGGCAGCGCCAACGCCATCAACAACGTCGCGGCCGGCACCCTCGGCATCGTCATCCTCGCGCTGATCCTGGACGGGATCTACGTGCTCATCGGCCGACTCACCATCTCGAGGGGGATCCGTGACACGGACAGCTGAGGAACGCGACGCGGGGACCAGGGGCGCCGTCTCCGGGGTCGAGATCAAGCTCGAGCACCTGAGCAAGCACTACCCCGGCCAGGAGGGTGCCGCGGTCGACGACGTCTCGATGCACATCCCGGCCGGCAAGATCACGATCTTCGTGGGGCCGTCCGGCTGCGGGAAGACCACCACCATGAAGATGATCAACCGACTGATCGAGCCGACCTCGGGCACCATCACCATCGGCGGCCAGGACGCGCTCTCACTGGATCCCGACAAGCTGCGCCGCACGATCGGCTACGCCATCCAGCAGGCCGGGCTGTTCCCGCACCTGACGGTGGCGCAGAACGTCGGCATGGTGCCCAGCCTGCTCCGCTGGCCCAAGAAACGGATCGCCGACCGCGTCGACGAGATGCTGGACCTGGTGGGGCTCGACCCGGGCCAGTTCCGCGACCGGTTCCCCCGGCGGCTCTCCGGGGGCCAGCAGCAACGGGTCGGGGTGGCGCGGGCCCTCGCGGCGGACCCACCGGTGCTGCTGATGGACGAGCCGTTCGGCGCGGTCGACCCGATCACCCGGGGCAACCTGCAGGACGAGCTCATGCGGCTGCAGACCGAGCTGCACAAAACGATCGTCTTCGTCACCCACGACTTCGACGAGGCGGTCAAGCTGGGTGACCGGATCGCGGTGCTGGGGCCCCGGTCGACGATCCTGCAGTACGACACCCCGGACGCGATCCTCGCCAACCCTGCCAACGACACGGTGGCCGGGTTCGTCGGCGCGGGCGCCTCGCTCAAGCAGCTGACGCTGATGCGGGTGCGCGACGTGACGCTCACCGAGGAGGCCATCACCGCGCGGCCGGACGAGACGCCGGCGCAGATCCGCGAGCAGCTGGAGGCACGGGACCGCAAGTACGCGCTGGTACTGGACGACCGCGACCGGCCCCAGCGCTGGGTGCACATCGGCCAGCTCAGCGGTGTCACCTCGCTCGCCGAGTCCGGCCGGCCGATCACCGACTGGGTCACCACGCAGTCCACCCTGCAGGACGCGCTGGAGGCGATCCTGGCCGAGGGTGGCGCCGCGGTGGTCACCGGGGAGCGCGGCCGCTACGTCGGCACCATCGACATCCACACCGTGATGGACACGATCAGCCACCTGCGCGAGACGCACGAGACCAAGGCCCCCGCCGCGGCCGACGAGCCGTCATGAGTACCGCCACCGACACCGCCGCGCCGGCCACCGGCGTGGCGCGGGCGGACTCGGCCGCGCGCCGCGCCGAGGCGATCCGGCTGTGGTTCCAGCCCGTCGTCGCGGCGCTGCTGGTGGCGGCCATGCTGACCTGGGTCGCCGTGGGCAACTTCGACGAGATCGAGGTGCAGACGGCGAACTTCCCGGCCATCGGCCGACTCACCCTGGAGCACATCGAGCTGTCGCTGACGATCACCGTGATCGTGCTGCTGGTCGCGGTGCCGCTGGGTACCGCGCTGACCCGGCGCTGGGGCAAACCGGTCGCCCCGCTGTTCCTGGCGATCGCCAACATCGGGCAGGCCGCGCCCTCGATCGGTGTGCTGGTGCTGTTCTACCTGGCGGTGTACGAGGCCGGCTGGTCCGGCTTCTGGATCTCGGTACTGCCGATCGCCTTCTATGCGCTGCTGCCGGTGCTGCGCAACACCATCCTCGGCATCGAGAGCGTCGAACCGGCGCTGATCGAGGCCGGCCGCGGCATCGGCATGTCCCGCCCGGTCGTACTGGCCCGCCTGGAACTGCCGCTGGCCATGCCGTTCATCCTGGCCGGTCTGCGAACCTCACTGGTGCTCGCGGTCGGCAGCGCGACGCTGGCCACCTTCGTCGGCGGCGGCGGGCTCGGCGAGATGATCGACACCGGCTACAAGCTCAGCCGGACGCCGGTGCTGGTGATCGGGGCGGTGCTCGCGATGGCGCTGGCGCTGCTCATCGACTGGCTCGGCGGCCTGGCCGAACGCTGGATCGGGCCGAAGGGCCTGCGGTGAGCCCCCGGTCGAGGCCCCTCGCGGCGGCGCTCGCCGCGCTGGTCTGTGCGGTGCTCGCCGGCTGCGGGCTGACCTCGGGTGCCGCGGTGCCCGGTCGGGTGGGCCCCGGTTCGATCACCCCGGTGCCGGCGCTCGAAGGCGTGCCGATCACCGTCGGCTCCAAGGACTTCAGTGACAACATCAACATCGCCTACCTCATGATCTACGCGCTGCAGGCTGCCGGGATGAAGGTTCAGGACCTGACCAACATCCAGGGCTCCAACAGCGCCCGCACCGCGCTCAAGACCGGGCAGGTCGACCTGTACCCGGAGTACACCGGCACCTCCTGGATCAACTACAACGGGCACACCCAGCCGATCGTGGATGCCGAGGAGATGTTCCGCGCGGTCGCGGCCGAGGACGCCCGACAGGGCATCAGCTGGGTCGACATGGCCCCGGCCAACAACACCTACGCCATGGCCATGGGTCCGGGGATGACACAGAAGTCCGGCCTCAAGACGCTGTCCGACCTGGCGAAGTTCGCCAAGGCGAATCCCGAGCAGGCCACCGTGTGCCTGGAGACGGAGTTCGCCAGCCGCACCGACGGCTGGCCCGGCATGATCGCCAAGTACGGCTTCACCGTGCCGCCGTCGAACGTGCACGTGATGGGCACGGGCGCGGTGTACCCGTCGACCGCGTCCGGGCAGCCGTGCGCCTTCGGCGAGGTGTTCACCACCGACGGCCGCATTCAGGCACTGCACCTGACGGCACTGGACGACGACCTGCACTTCTTCCCGAAGTACAACGTGTCGGTCTCCATCCGCTCGGCGGTGCTGGACAGGTACCCGCAGATCGCCGGCGTCCTCAAACCGGTCATGGACAAGATCACCAATGCGGTGATGATCGAGCTCAACGCGGAGACCGACGTACAGGGCAGGGACTGGTCGGAGGTCGCCAAGGACTGGCTGCAGCGCAACGGGTTCGTCACCAACGCCCCGTAGGGGTTGGCCTCAGGTGCAGACCAGGTGCCAGGTGATCAGGTCGTGCAGCTCCCGGGCCTGGTCCTCGGCCTTGCAGCCCAGCTCGTAGAGCGTGTAGAGCACCCTGATCCCGACCGTGGTCGAGGAGGCGACCGACTCGTCGGCGGTCGCCAGGTAGGACACGCTGGTCACCCGGGCGTACGGCACCGAGGTGAGCGCCCGGCGGTCGTCGCAGGAGGTCGTCTCCACCATCATCAGCCGGCGGTTGGTGACCGCGAGCAGCCGGACGCCGGTTTCGCAGCCCCGGTAGATCCCGTCCAGCGCCTCCCCGTCGAACAGGCTGTCGTAGATCACCCCGAGGTCGGTTCGGTCGTCGGTGGCGGGCACCTGGACACCCGCGCAGGTGAGGTCCATTGTCGGGCTCATGGGTACTCGGGCCACGGTGGGCCTCCTCTTCTCGCCCCCGGTGATGTCCCCGCTACAGGCGGTTACCCCGCCGATATGCAGGGCAAACGGCGCGGAAGCGGACCGCGCAAGGCGTACCTGGATGGTCCAGACTAGGCCGAACGGAGGAACCCCGAGATGGCCCAGTGGCCCCGCCGGCTGCCCGGAATGCTCCGGCGCACCGAGCGGTTGGCCATGACGAGGGTCACTTCCGAGAACCCGCCACCGAAGGTGAGTGAATCATGAGCTCTGCAGCAACGCCGGTACCGCTGGGCACCGTCGGCGTCTGGGCCGGGACCTGGGCACTGACCGCCGATCGCGCGGCCGAGATCGAGCGGTTGGGCTACGGCGCGATCTGGGTCGGCGGTTCGCCCGAAGCCGGCCTTGAGCTGGTGGAGACGCTGCTCGCGGCGACGTCCACGATCTCGGTGGCGACCGGCATCGTGAACATCTGGAGCTCGGACGCGCACGCCGTGGCGGACTCCTACCACCGGCTCGAGGCCGCCTACCCCGGCCGGTTCCTGCTGGGTGTCGGGGCCGGCCACCGCGAGGCGACCACCGAGTACGTCAAGCCGTACCAGGCGCTGGTGGACTACCTCGACGTGCTGGACGAGCACAAGGTACCCAGCGACCGCCGGGTGCTCGCCGCGCTCGGCCCCCGGGTACTGCGGCTGGCCGCCGACCGCGCCGCCGGCGCACACCCCTACCTGGTGACCCCGGAGTACACCAGGTCCGCCCGCGAGACGGTGGGCGCCGCACCGCTGCTGGCCACCGAGCACAAGGCGACCCTGGGCACCGACCCCGAGCAGACCAGGGCGGCGGCCCGGCCGGCGGTGCGGAACCCGTACCTGAGCCTGTCGAACTACCTGGCCAACCTGCGCCGGATCGGCTTCTCCGACGCCGACCTCAGCGACGGTGGCAGCGACGCGCTGATCGACGCACTGGTGGCACAGGGCTCGGCGGAGCAGGTTGCGGCGCGGTTGGCCGAGCACCTGACCGAGGGCGCGGACCACGTCGCCGTGCACGTGGTGCCCAGCGCGGACGACCCGGTGCCGCAGCTGACCGAGCTGGCGCCCGCGCTGGGTCTCACCGCGCGGGGCTGACGCACGCGGCCGCGGGGCTGACCACGCGGGGCCGGCCGGATCAGGCGCGGTCAGGTCGGCAGCGCGGAGCTCACGCACAGGCCGCGCACGGTGATCGCGAGCAGGACGACGGCGGCGGCGAACAGCACGACGATGGCTACGAGCAGCCAGAGCGTGCTGGTCGCCGTCACCCGGCCCACCGCGTTCGCCCCGGACCCACGCGACCGGGCCGGTTCCGGTGCGGCCGGCGCAGCTCGGGCCGGCTCCGAGGCCGCCAGTTCTGGGGCCAGCGGCTGAGGTCGAGACGGTTTCGGGCCCGACGCCGGGCGTTCCGGGGCCGTTTCGGCGGCCAGCGGCAGCCGGGGGATGGAGACCGGTCGACTCGCCGGCCGCCCCGGCAGCCGCGGGCTCGAGATCGGCCGGATCGGCGGCGGCACCCACGCCGGCGCTCCCGAGTTCGACGGCGCACCCGGGTTCGACGGCACGGCCGGTGGCGCGAGCGGGCCCGCCCCGGGACGCCGGTGTTGCGCGGCGTGCCTCAGCACCCCCGGCGGCGGACCGGGGGGAACAGAACCCGGATCCGAACCGGCGGACCCGGAACCCGGGCCGACCGACCCGGATGACGCGGTCCGCTCGGCCCGTACCCGCCGCAGCAGCTCCTCGACCGGGATCGACGCCGTCGGCGGCTCGTCATCCGGTGGCCGCCGGGGTTCGCGCACCACGGCACCCCCCGAGGCTCGACGGACCTGCTAGGCACACGCTCCAGGCAGGCTAACCGGTCAATGACGACCGGCGACCGTTCGACACTCGACGATGCACGGCTGCGTTCACCGCCGGACGGCTCAGCCGTCCAGGTCCCGAGCCACGGCGCGGACCACCTCGGCGGCCAGCTTCGAGGAACGCCGGTCCGGATAACGGCCCCGCCGCAGGTCAGGCTGCACCTTCATCTCCAGCAGCTTGATCATGTCCTCGATCAGGCCGTGCAGTTCCTCGGCGGGGCGTCGGTTCGCCTCCACCACCGATGGCGGGGCGTCGATCAGCCGAACGGACAGTGCCTGCGGGCCACGCCGGCCCTCGGCCATCCCGAACTCGACCCGCTGCCCAGACTTCAGTGCTTCCACCCCGGACGGCAGCGCTGCCTTACGGACGTAAACGTCCTGGCCCCCGTCCTGGGAGAGAAAGCCGAAGCCCTTCTCAGCGTCGTACCACTTGACCCTGCCGGTCGGCACCCTGCTCACCCGTCCCTTGCTGAAAACATAACGAACGCGCCCCGAGCGACGTCGGAGCGCGCCAAACCCCAGCCTAGCCTCCGGCGGGGGTCCGGCACCCAACTTATGCACGTCCTTCTGAGCGACTTCCCTACCCTCGGGTTCGGAAAGCGTCCACTACGCGTGCCCGGTCTCTGCGGTGGCGGTCAGCCCGAGCAGCTCCACCGAGCGGGCCCGCATCTCGACCTTGCGGACCTTGCCGGTGACCGTCATCGGGAACTCGTCCACGACCCGCACGTAGCGAGGGATCTTGTAATGGGCAAGCTTGCCGGTGGCGAACTCGCGCACTACCTCGGCGGTCAACGCCTCGGCACCGGGCCGCATCCGGATCCAGGCGCACAGCTCCTCGCCGTACTTCGCATCCGGCACACCCACGACCTGCGCATCCAGTACATCGGGGTGGGTGTAGAGGAACTCCTCGATCTCCCGGGGATAGATGTTCTCGCCACCGCGGATGACCATGTCCTTGATCCGGCCGGTGATGTTGAGGTAGCCCTCGTCGTCCATGACCCCGAGGTCACCGGTGTGCATCCAGCGGCCGGCGTCGATCACCTCGGCGGTCTTGGCCGCCTCGCCCCAGTAGCCCAGCATGACCGAGTAACCCCGGGTGCACAGCTCACCGGCGGTGCCCCTGGGCACGGTCAGCCCGGTCTCCGGGTCGACGACCTTCACCTCCAGGTGCGGCAGCACCCGCCCCACGGTCGACACCCGCCGCTCCACCGAGTCGTCCGCCCTGGTCTGGGTGGACACCGGCGACGTCTCGGTCATCCCGTAGCAGATCTGCACCTCGGTCATCCCCATCCGAGCGATGACCTGCTTCATCACCTCGACCGGGCACGGCGAGCCGGCCATGATCCCGGTCCGCAGGCTGGCCAGGTCATAGGACTCGAAGTCCGTGACCGCGAGCTCGGCGATGAACATGGTCGGCACCCCGTACAGCGACGTGCAGCGCTCCTTCGCCACCGCGGCCAGGGTCAGCTCCGGGTCGAACCCGGGCGCCGGAATGATCATCGCGGCGCCGTGCGAGGTGGCCGCGAGGTTGCCCATCACCATGCCGAAACAGTGGTAGAACGGCACCGGGATACAGATCCGGT
>DASYLM010000249.1:0-5534 GCA_036009565.1 Pseudonocardia sp.
TACGGCGTCGCGGTGCTGGACCGCACGACCGGTCAGCTCACTCTCGGCTCCGAGGCGCCACACCGCTGTACTCCGCGCACTGAGCCTGAGTGACGACAACGCGATGAACGCGCTCCGGAACCAGTTCGGCGGTTCCCGGACGGTCATCGAGATGATCGGGCTGGCCAACCTGCGGGGCACCCGCCGGCCGGCCAATCCCGGCGAGTGGGGCGAGACGTTGTTCTCCGCGCGGGACGTGGTCGGGGTGTACCAGTACCTGTTGAGCTCGATGGGCCAGTCGAGTCGGGACACCGTGCTGGGCGCCCTGGCCAGCCCCCAGCAGCCCGGTGCCGACGGCTTCGACCAGGCCTTCGGGTTGCTACGCAGCCCCCGGCCGGCGACCGTGGCGGCCAAGCAGGGCTGGATGGTCGACGGCCCGCAGCTGTACCTGCACAGCACCGGCGTCACCGGGCCCTCGGGCCGGTACGTGATCGCGCCGCTCAGCGCCCAACCCGCCACGATCGGCTACCAGACGGCCAAGGCCTACCTGTCCGCCGCCACCACGACCGTGGTCTATGCGCTCGCCCACCGGGTGCCGGATCGCGGCGGTCGTCGTCACCGGGTGAGGGGCCCGGCCAGCGGTTAGAGTCAGGATCATGTCGGCCCCAGACTCCCCAGTAACGCCCCGACCAGCGGCAACGGTCATGCTGCTGCGCGACACCGAGACCGGGATCGAGGTGTTCCTGCAACGCCGGGTGAAGGCCATGGCGTTCGCGCCCAGCGTCACCGTGTTCCCCGGCGGCGGGCTGGACGAGCGGGACCGGCAGAGCAGCGGTGTCACCTGGTCCGGGCCCCCGCCGTCCTGGTGGGCCGACCGGTTCGGTTGCGACGAGGACCAGGCGGCCGCACTGGTGTGCGCCGCGGTGCGGGAGACGTTCGAGGAGTGCGGTGTGCTGCTCGCCGGTGGTCCGGACGGGGTCAGCCTGGACGCGACCCCCGAGCAGTTGGCGGCGGCCCGGTCCGAGCTGGTGGACCGGCGCGGCTCGCTGGTCGACGTACTCACCGCGAACGGCTGGGTGCTGCGGGCCGACCTGCTGCGCCCGTGGTCCAACTGGATCACCCCGGAGATCGAGCCGCGCCGCTACGACACCTTTTTCTTCGTCGCCGAGCTGCCGCCGGGCCAGCGCGCCGACGACGGCACCACCGAGGTCACCGAGGCCGGCTGGCACCGCCCGGCGGACGCACTGGCGGAGTGGCACGCCGACCGGCTGCAGCTGCTGCCGCCGACCTGGGTCAGCCTGGAGCAGCTCGCCGAGAACGGCGATGTGGCCGCCGCACTGGGTGCCGGTGACCGGCGCACCATCACACCGCTGATCCCCAAGGTCCGCCGGGACGGCGACAAGGTGACGCTCACGCTGCCCGGCGAGCTGGGTTACGACACGGCGCCGCTGCAGCTGCGGCCGCGCCAGGTACCGAGGCTGAACCCGGGGGCGGACACCGCCGGTACCGGGCCGCGCGGGCTGTTGCCGGACGCGCAACGCCCCGCCCACCCGGTGTACGAGAAGCTGCGCCCGGTCACCGCGACCGCCTCGGTGCTGCTCGCGGAGAACCCCTCTCCGATGACGTTGGAGGGCACCAACACCTGGCTGCTGCGGGCGCCGGACGCCGAGCAGGTGATCGTGATCGACCCCGGACCGCTGGACGAGCACCACCTGCGGCAGATCGCCGAGCACGGGCCGGTGGCGCAGATCCTGCTCACCCATCACCACTTCGACCACTCCGAGGGTGCCGCCCGCCTCGCCGAGCTGACCCATGCCCCGGTGCGCGCGCTGGACCCGAAGCTGGTGCTCGGCGGCGAGGGCTTGAGCGAGGGTGACGTGGTCGCCGCCGCCGGCCTCGAGCTGCGGGTATTGACCACTCCCGGACACACCGCCGACTCGCTGAGCTTCGTCCTGGAGGACGCGGTGCTCACCGGCGACACCGTGTTGGGCCGAGGCACCACGGTGATCGCGCAGCCGGACGGCCGGCTCAGCGACTACCTGAACTCGCTGCGCCGCCTCGCCGAGCTGCCGGAGGGGCTCGCGGTGCTGCCCGGGCACGGCCCTGAGCTGCCCGATGCCGGCGCGGTGGCCAGGGAGTACCTGGCGCACCGCGAGCAGCGCCTCGAGCAGGTCAGGGAGGCGCTGCGCCAGCTCGGCCCGGACGCCACCCCGCGCCAGGTCGTCGAGCTCGTCTACGCGGACGTGGACCAGGTGCTGTGGCCGGCCGCGGAGTCGTCCGTCCGCGCCCAGCTCGACTACCTGCGCGCCGGCTGAGCACGGCAGCCGGCCCAGCCCTGGACGGCATAGAATTGGGAGACACGCTCTAGCCGCAGGCCGTTTTGGCCGGGTCGGCGGGCCGAGGGGGCGACGCGAGGCCGCCGCGCATCAGCGCGACCACACCGGCCAGCACCAGCGCGGTGCCGGCGCCGGCCAGGAACGCCGTAGCCGGCCCGTGCGCCTCCACCAGTGCCCCGCCCAGCGCCTGCCCGCCGGCGAGCCCGAGAGTGGTCGCGGTGATCACCCAGCCGAACGCCTCGGTGGCGGTACCGACCGGGGCGGCCAGTTCCACGGTGATCGAGTGCGCGGTGACCTGCGGGGTGACCAGGCAGCCGGCCACCAGCATGGCCACCCCCACCCCGATCAGCCCGGGCGCGGCGGCCATCGCGCCCACCGCGAGCCCGAACCCGGCCAACAGCGCCGGCAGCCGGTGGCGCAGCTCCCGGGGCCACGGCCGCAGCCCGTAGAGCAGCCCGGCCAGCACCGAGGCGACCGACCAGGCACTGAGAAGTACGCCGGCCAGCGCTGGGCGGCCCGCCTCGGTCGCCACCGCCGGCACCCCGACCTCGACCACGCCGACCACGGCGCCGAAGCCCAGTGCGGCCAGTGTCACCACCCGCATACCCGGACTGGCCAGCGCACCCCAACCGGTGCTCGCCACGCCACCGCTGGAGCGGTTGCCCCGCACGGTCCGGGTCAGCGCGAAGCTCACCGCGCCCAGCAGCATCATCGTCACCGCGACCGCCAGCCCGGTACCGGGCCACGGCGTGAGAATCAGCGCGGCGGCCGCCGCCGGGCCCAGGATGAAGAACACCTCCAGGCTCACCGCCTCGTAGGTGTAGGCGGCTTCCCGGCGCGACCCGACCGGCACCAGGTGCGACCACAGGGCCCGCGACGACCCGGGCAGTGCCGGGGTGCTCAGACCGACCGCCAGCGCGGCGGCCACCAGGACGGGCAGCGCCATCCGGTGCTCGATGGCGATCACCAGCGCGGCACTCGCGGCGGCGAACACCAGGCTCACCAGCAGAAGCGGGCGGGTCGCACCGCGCCGGTCGATGACGCGCCCCTGCAGCACCGAGCCGGCGGACTCGCCGATCAGCGCGGCGGCCGCCACGAAGCCGGCCCAGGCGAACGAGCCGTAGCTGCGTTGCACGTACAACAGAGAGGCGAGGCCGAGCATGGCGATGGGAAATCGACCCAGTGCCGAAGCCAGCATCGGGCCGCGCGCACCCGGGGCGCGCAGCAGGGCGCGGTAGTCGGTCAGGGACGTAGACACCCGACCAGCCTCGCTGCCCGGGCCCGGCCAGACCACCGAGTTATCGCCACCGGCTTACTCCCGGGCCATCTGGTCGCGACTCGACGCTCCGCCGGGCCGACCGGGAAGGTTCGACGAACCCCCCGGCGGTGGCTCAGCGGGCCCGGCGGGCCAGCCGCTCCGGCTCGAGGATGAGCACGCTCTTGCCCTCCAGTCGCAGCCAGCCGCGCTGCGCGAAGTCGGCCAGTGCCTTGTTCACCGTCTCCCGGGAGGCGCCGACCAGCTGGGCGATCTCCTCCTGGGTGAGGTCGTGGGTGACGCGCAGCAGACCGGACTCCTGGGAGCCGAACTGGCGGGCCAGCTGAAGCAGCGCCTTGGCGACCCGGCCGGGCACGTCGGTGAAGATCAGGTCGGCCAGCGAGTTGTTCGTCCGCCGCAACCGCCGCGCGATGACCCGCAGCAGCTGCTCGGCGATGTCGGGTCGCTTCCCGATCCACTCCTTCAGCGCACCCCGGTCCATCGTGTAGGCGCGCACCTCGGTGATGGTGGTCGCGGACGACGTCCGTGGGCCTGGGTCGAAGATGGACAGCTCGCCGAACATGTCCGACGGGCCGAACACCGCGAGCAGGTTCTCCCGCCCGTCCGGCGACTTACGCCCGATCTTCACCTTGCCGTTGGCGATGATGTACAGCCGATCGCCCTGCTCACCTTCGGCGAAGATGACGTGTCCTCGGGGGAAATCGACCGGTTCGAGCTCCCCGGAGAGCGCCTCGACAGCACTCGGCTCGACTCCTTGGAAAATGCCCGCCCGGAGCAGGACCTCGTCCACAGCCACTCCTCAACTCGCGGCCGTCGACCCCAGATACTTGCGGATCTAAGTGGTGCCCACGGACCGGAACCGATCATTCGGACGGCAGTCTAGTGCTCCCCGTGGTGGTGTTGACCACTGCGACCCACATAGGGGCCGTCGTGCCACTTGTTCAGGATGCGATTCGCTGCGGTCGGTCGGGGTTCCGACCGTCCGCGCGGGGGCGTCTGTCGTCCCGGTTGCGCAGCCGGAACAGCTCCAGGGCACGCCCGGTACCGGAGCGGAACAGTGCTTTGACCTCATCTGGCCGAGCTCGCTCGAGGAAGTCATCGAGCTCGTCCTGACGCACGGCCGACTCGCGTAACCGTGCTTCGACGCGCTCCATGCCCAAGGCGAAGAACATCACCAGTAGCGGCACGAGTATCGACAACCAGGCAGTCATGTCGGGGGGAATCCTCTCGCATGACGCGGGGGATAGTTGCAGCGGGGTCGGTGTGTCGGACGGGTGGACCGTAACGGCCCATCGTCAGAGGTTGTCGGTGCGGTCCGTACCCTGGACAGAGTGACGAAACCCGCCCGATCGGTACCGCGCCCGAGCAAGCTCGCCGCGCGAGTGGCCGCCGGTGAGAGTGACCTGGGCCGCACCCGGAGGGTCCGGCGCATGGTTCGCACGCTGGCCGAGGCGTACCCGGACGCGCACTGCGAGCTTGACTTCACGACGCCGCTGGAGCTCGCGGTCGCGACCATCCTGTCCGCGCAGTGCACCGACAAACGGGTCAACGAGGTCACCCCGGCCTTGTTCGCCCGGTACCCCACGGCCGCCGACTACGCGGCCGCCGACCGTGCCGAGCTGGAGGAACTGATCCGGCCCACCGGATTCTTCCGCAACAAGGCCGGCTCCTTGCTCGGTTTGGGCTCGGCGGTCGAAGAAAAGTTCGGCGGCCTGTTGCCGAACACCCTCGAAGAGCTGGTCACGCTGCCCGGGATCGGCCGCAAGACGGCCAACGTGATCCTCGGGAACGCGTTCGGGGTGCCCGGCATCACGGTCGACACGCACTTCGGCCGGCTCGTGCGGCGGTTCGGGTGGACGCACTCCGAGGACCCGGTCAAGGTCGAGCACGAGGTCGGCGCGCTGATCCCGAAGCGCGACTGGACCATGCTGTCGCACCGCCTG
>DASYLM010000250.1:0-18408 GCA_036009565.1 Pseudonocardia sp.
CAGGCCGCAACGGCACGCGTCCACCGCCGTTGTGTTGATCTCTGAAGAGTGGCCCCGAACTAGCTCCACACCAACTCCCGATGCACACGTTCGACGGTTACGGGACGGAACGTCCAGGTTAAGTGAGTTGTCCGGGACCCACGATGTCTCGGCCCGCCAAAGCTGCCCGGGGCCGTTGTACGGGGCGTACAACATCGACTTCGGGGTGCGGGACAGAGCAGGTCAGAGCCCTACCTGCTCAGCCGCGGACCGGTGCGGGTCGCCCGTTCGAGGCCGGCGCGGAGCGGAACGCCTCGGCGGCCGCGCGGAACTCCGGGGTGTGGATGCAGGACAGCTGGGCGACCAGTTCGGCGTCGCTGACCGCCGCCTGGGCCGGCATCGCCGCGTGGTCGATGATGCACCGAGTCTCCGGTAGCCCCATCGTCGCGTCGGCGGCGACCACCCGTGCCAGCTCGAAGCCGGCGCGCTGTCGACCCGGCTGTCCACCTGGCTCATGTGCCACTCGCCGCCTGCAGGTAGCGCTCCCGGATCCGCCGCTTGAACAGCTTGCCGGAGTCCTCCCTCGGCAGGTCCCGGTCCAGCACGACCACCCTGGGAACCTTGTAGTTGGCCAGGTTGGCCCGGACGTACTCGCGGATGTCGTCCTCGGTCAGGCCGCTGTCCGGGTCGGTGTCCACGTGCGCCGCCAGCGCCTCGCCGTAGTCGCTGTCCGGGATGCCGAACACCGCCACGTCCCGCACCCCGGGCAGGGTGATCAGGCACTGCTCGATCTCGGCCGGGTAGATGTTCACCCCGCCGGAGATGACCATGTCGTTCATCCGGTCGCTGAGGTAGAGGAAGCCGTCCTCGTCCAGCCAGCCGCCGTCGCCGAGGGTGAGGAAGCCGTCGCGGTCCATCGCCCGGCGCTTCTCGTCGTTGCCGATGTAGGTGAAGTCCGGCCAGCCGGGCCCCGGGTTGACGTAGATCTCGCCGAAGGTGCCGGCCGGCGCCTCGGTGCCGTCCGGCAGGTAGACCCGCACGTCGCAGCCGGCCACCGCCTTCCCGACGGTGCCCGGGTGGGCCAGCCACTGCTCGCTGTCGCAGGCCACCACCGCACCGGTCTCCGAGCCGCCGTAGTACTCCAGCACGATCGGCCCCCACCAGTCGATCATCTGGTGTTTGACCGTCGGCGGGCACGGCGCGGCCGCGTGCACCACCGCCACCAGGGAGGACAGGTCGAACTTCGCCCGCTCCGGCTCGGGCAGCGCGAGCAGCCGCACGAACATCGTGGGCACCAGCTGCGCGTGCTGGATGCCCAGCCGCTCGACCAGCGCGAGGAACTCCGCCGGCTCGAACCGGGGCATGATCGTCAGGTCCAGCCCGGCCGCCACCGCGAACAGCGCGTGCACGTTCGGTGCCGTGTGGTACATCGGCGCCGGGATGAGGGTGCGGTGCCCGGGCGCCAAACCGAAGGTCTGGAAGATCCGCCCGATGACCTGCTCGCTGAGTGCCGGGTCCATCGGCTTGCGCAGGATGCCCTTCGGCTGCCCGGTGGTACCCGAGGTGTAGATGACGCTCAGCGGCGGCGCGGCGGGCGGCTCGACGTGGTCGGTCTGATCGACCAGCCAGCTCTCCAGCTCCAGGTGACCGGAATCCGGCCGCTGGTCCGCCAGCGTGTCCGGCAGCCTGAACGCCTGGCGCAGGGCGGCGCTGGGCACCACCTCGATCAACGGGATCGGGCTGGCCAGCGCGTTCTCGACGACCGGCACCAGGTCGCGGTGCACGAAGGCCGCCTTCGCGCCGCAGTCGGTGATCAGGTAGCCCAGCTCGGCGCCCTTCCAGTGCCAGTTGACCGGCACCGGCACCGCGCCGAGCTGCCCGATACCCAGGCTGACCTCGATGAACTCGATGTCGTTGCGCAGCACCACGGCCACCCGGTCACCGGGCTGGACGCCGAGGCCGGCCAGTCCGGCGGCGATCCGGGACGCCCGTTGCAGGACTTCGTCGCGGGTCCTGCTCCGATCGCCGCAGCGGATCTCTGGCGAGCTCATCGTTGACCTCCGGGCAGTCGGGTGAGGTGCTGGTTACCTTCGTACCGGTTCAGCTGCCGGTTAGCGCGGCGACGTCAACGATTGCGCTGAGTCCGCGCTGGTGAAGCGCGGTGACCGGTGCTGCAGGAACGCCGCCACGCCCTCCTCGCAGTCGGCGCCGGCGGCCAGCGCCACGATCGCGCGGCTCTCCGCGTCGGATGCCTCGACGACGGTGCCCGGCCCGGCGCCCAGCAGCGCTCTGGTGGCCGCGACGGCGGCCGGGGAGGTGGTGGCGGCGAGCTCCCGCGCGTACTCCTGGGCGGCCGCGAGCACCTGCCCGACCGGCAGGACCCGGTTCACCAGGCCGCTCCGCTCCGCCTCGACCGCCCCGACGAGCCGGCCGCTGAGCAGCCAGTCGGCCGCCCGGGACGGCCCCACCAGGCGGGGCAGGAAGTAGGTCGAGGCGCCCTCCGGGCAGACCCCGAGCCGGGTGAACGGGAAGCCGAAGCGGGCTGTGTCGGCGGCGAACCGCAGGTCGGCGGCCAGCGTGATGGTGGCACCGCCGCCGATCGCGTCCCCGTTCACCGCCGCGATCACCGGCTTGCCCAGCTCCGCCATCCGTACGGTGATGCGACCGGCCGGCTCGCGGTATCCCGGGGCCGCGGCGCCGTCGGCGACCAGTTCGGCGCGGATCGAGGCCGGTCCGGCGGTCAGGTCGGCGCCGACGCTGAAGCTGCGCCCGGCGCCGGTCAGCACGATCGCCCGGACGGCGGGATCGGCGCCGCACTCGCTCAGTGCGGTGACCAGCTGGTCGGCGAAGGCGCCGGTGATCGCGTTGAACCGGCCGCGCCCCAGGGTCAGCGTGGCTACCTGGGCGTGGTCCGCGCGGTGAATGGTGCCTTGCTCATCTTCTTCGCTGGAGATGATCCTGACCACTGCCTATCCCCCAGAGATAGAAGAAAGTTAACCACGGTTAGTTTATTGCGCGGAATGAGATTTGTCGGCGCAGCCCGGGTCAGCGGGAATAGAATTGTGACATGGGTAACCCCGCGCATCGTCGGGGCGGTCACCCCGGCGTCTCGGGCGCTCTGGTGGTGGCGGTACTCGTCGCGTTCGGGCTCGGGTGGCTGGGCGCCGTACTCGCCGCCGCCGGCACCTCGCCCCGCCCCGCGGCAGCTCCGCCGGCGGCCGGGACCGCGCGCACGGCACCGGGAGAGCCGGGAGCGTCGACAGGGACGCCGACCACCTCGGCCGGCGCCGTAGTGCCTGTCGGCTTCGCCCAGCCGGTGGTCACCTCCACCGGGCTGGCGGTCACCGCGGTGGTCACCAAGGTCAAGGGCGGCGTGCTGCTGACCCTCGTCGCGCAGAACCGGGGCAGCCAGCCGGTCACCGTGAACACCGCCGACCTGGGCCCCCACGTCGTGACGTTCCGGGGTTCCCCGGTGCCGGTCGAGTTGACGCCCCAGACGAAGAAGCTGGTTCCCGGCGAGGCGCTGGTCTACTCCTGCCGGGTCAGGCTGCCGGACATGAACTCGGGCGAGATGTCGTTCACCGTGGCCGGCATGCCGATCCGTGGCTTCGCCGCCGGCGACTAGTGGCCCTGGCGAAGGACCAGTGACCGGTCAGCCGCTAGCTGTCGCCGATCTGCTGGCTGCGGCTCGCCACCGGGAAGCCGCCGGCGATGCACAACGCCGAGACGTTGATCGAGCAGTTGCTCGAGCCGCCGGACCGGGCCGCCCGGGTCACTGGTTGACGGTCTCCAGCCGGCGCCCGGTGGTACGCGGCCCGAGTACCGCGACGTCGAGCGCGACGATGGCCATCGCGCCGCACACCACGCTGAACAGAGCACCTACGCCGGCACTGCTCAGCAGCGGTACCAGCACGAACGGCATGGCGGCCGTGGCCAGTCGGGACAGCGCGTAGGTGCCGCTGGCGGCCGTGGAGCGCAGTCCGGTGGGGAAGATCTCCGCCTGGTAGATGTGGTACGAGTTGGAGAACACGTTGCTGGTCGCGGTGTACAGGAACCCGAAGATCAGGATCGGGGTCATCGCGTGGGACATCCCGAAGGCGAGCCCGAACAGGGCCATCCCGATGGCCGCCGCGATGATCAGGAACTTGCGCTCGAACCGTTCCACGATCGGCAGCGACAGCGCCGAGCCGACCGGGTAGCCGAGATAGGTCACCGCGGTGAACAGCAGCGACTGGCCCACCGGGAACCCCTTCGCGGCGAGCACCACCGGCACCAGCGTGCCGAAGCCGTAGTAGCCGAGGGTCTGCAGCAGGTGGAACACCAGCATCATCGCGGTGCGCCGGCCGTACGGCGGGCGGAACAGGTTGCGGATCGGCTCGGTCCCGCTGCTGGCGGCGCCGTCGGCCGGGGCCGGGTCGCTCAGCTCGTGGCCCTCGGCCCGCGCCTCGTCCTCGAACCGGGCGGTGATCCGCTCGGCCTCCTCGGTGCGGCCCACCGAGTCCAGCCAGCGCGGCGACTCGGGCAGCCCGCGCCGCAGGAAGAACACCACCACCGAACCGAGCGCGCCGATGATGAAGATCCACCGCCAGCCGGCCAGCCCGAGCACGGTGATCTCGAACAGCGAGTGCGCCAGGAACCCGACGAACGGCACCCCGATGAACGAGACGGTGTACGCCCAGGCGATGTAGCGACCCCGGCGCCGGGCCGGTAATAGGTCGGTGAGGTAGGCGTCGGCCAGCGGGAGCTCGGCGCCGAGCCCGAGGCCGGCACAGAAGCGGGTGACCATCAGCCAGACCGCGTTCGGGCTGAACGCGCCGAGCAGCGAGAACACCGAGTACAGCGCCAGGTTGAACAGGAACGCGCCGCGCCGGCCGAACTTGTCGGCGGCCCGCCCGAGCACCAGTGCACCGAGGAACATCCCGATGAACGTCGAGGCCAGAACCGGGGTCAGCGCGGCCTTGGACAGGTGGAACTGCGAGGCGAGCACCCCGCTCAGCACCCCGGCCAGGAAGACCTCGTAGATGTCGAAGAACATGCCGAGACCGACCGCCACCGTCGCCTGCCGGTGGGTTCGGGTGATCGGCAGCCGGTCCATCCGGGTCGCGATCGAGCCACCGACCGCCGGGCCGGGACCTCCGGAACCCGCCGCTAGATCGGGCCCGCTGAACTCGGGCATCGGTCCTCCCTCGGATCCGGCCAGGTCGCTGAGAACATCATGAGCGCTCCGGTCGCATCCCGCACGGGACCGTGGCGGCCGCTCTCAGCTGCTCGCGGCCGGCTGTTCGCGCCCGGCCAGCTGTTCGTGCACCCGGTCCAGGGCGGTCCGGTGCGGATCGGTGCCGAGGCGGCATCGAGCACCTGCAGGCATTCCTGCTCGACCGCTTCAGCCAGCGCAAGGAGATCGCCGGCTTCCGCAGCTCGGTGATCTACCAGCACACCAGCAACCAGATGATCCCGGCGCTGCCGGACGAGCCGGTGGCGCCCAAGCTCAGTCGTGTCGGCCGCAACGACGGCGGCCGCCGCTGACCCGTCGCGGCGTCAGTGGCCTTCGAACAGGACGCTCACGGACTCGCCGTTGTGGATCCGGCGGACCGCCTCGGCAAGCGGCCTGGCCACCGACAGCACGGTGAGCTTGGGGTGGCGGTGCGCGTCCGGGATGGGCACCGTGTTGGTGCAGACGATCTCGGCCACGTCGTCCCGGGCGCCGATCCGGTCCAGCGCGCCGTCGGTGAACAGCCCGTGCGTGCAGGCCACCCGGATCGAGGCGACGTCCTGCTCGGCGAGGCGGTCCACCAGTTCGATGATGGTCGAGCCGCGGGCGATCTCGTCGTCGAGCACGATCACGTCCCGTCCGCGTACCTCACCGATGATCGAGGTGACCACGACCTTGTCGTCGGAGATCCGCTCCTTGGCCGCCGCCGCCACCGGCAGGCCGAGCCGCCGGGCGAACGTGGCCGCCTCCTTGGCGTTGCCGAGGTCGGGCGAGACCACCACGGAGTTGCGCAGGTCCGCACGGTGGTCCGGGCCCCGGAAGTGCTCGGCCAGCTCGGTCAGCGCGTGCAGGTGGTCGACCGGCACGCTGAAGAAGCCGTGTACCTGCGGCGAGTGCAGTGTCATGGTCAGCACCCGGCCCGCGCCGGCGGTCGCCAGCAGGTCGGCCACCAGCCGGGCGGCGATGGAGATCCGCGGCGCGCCCTTCTTGTCCGAGCGGGCGTAGGCGTAGTGCGGCATCACCACGGTGATCCGGGCGGCGGACGCACCGCGCGCCGCGTCCAGCATGAGCAGCAGCTCGACTAGGTGCTCCTGCACCGGCGGCACCAGCGGCTGGACGATGAACACGTCCCGCTCCCGGCAGTTCGCCCGCAGCTGGACCTCGAGGCAGTCATTGGTGAAGCGGACCAGCCGGCTCGGCGCGAGCGGTACCTCGAGGTGCTGGCAGATCGCCGCCGCCAGCTCGGGGTGGGCCGAGCCGCTGAAGATGGTGATCTCACGCATGACGCCATCGTGCCGCACGACGGCGGTCCGGCGGTCGAGTTCCAGCTGATCAAGGCGCGGGGTATCGACAGTATTCTCGTCCGATGAGCGGTTTCCGGTTGATCTGTGAGATCGAGCCCCCCACCAGGCCGGACCTGCGGCACGCGCGGCACCAGATCGGCGTGCTCGCACCGGTGGCGGACTCGTTCCTCATCCCGGACAACCACATCGGCCGGGCCACCGTCTCCAGCATCGCGGTGGCGCACGAGGTGGCCGCGATGGGCGGGCGCAGCATCGCCTGCGTCAACTCCCGGGACCGCAACCTGCTCGGGTTCCGTCGCGACCTGCTCACCGCCGCCGCCTACGGGGTGGACCAGTTCCTGTTCGTGCACGGCGACAAACCCACCGCCGGCGGCCGCACCAGCGAGCTCACCGTCCGCACCATGATCGACGAGGCCCGGTCCACCGCCCAGGATCCGGTGTTCGCCGGCTCGGACGGGTTCAAGATCGGCGTGGCCGCTGGGCTGAGCCGGCCCTTCCCGTCCTGGAAGCGGTCGGCGGACTTCGTGTTCGCGCAGGTCAGCTACTCGATCCCGACACTGTTGCGGTGGCGTGAGCAGAACCCGGTCGACCTGCCGGTGTACGTCGGGGTGATGGTGCTGGCCAGCGCCGGCATGGCGAAGCGGCTGGCGTCGAGCATCCCGGACATCGAGATCCCGGACGAGCTGGTGCGCCGGGTGGAGGCGGACCCGGCGGCGGGCGTGGACGCGGCCTGCGAGCAGGTGCTCGCGCTGCGCGAGACCGGGGCGTTCGCCGGCGTGCACCTCGTGCCGGTCAGTCGGTTCCGCCAGGTCGCCGCCAAGCTGGAGGTTGCGCTGCGCGCCTGAGCGGGGTGAGCATCCGGTGCGGCTGGTAGAGCGCGCGGCTCACCTCGTCGTCGCGCAGTGTCGGGTCGGCGCCCGGCCCGGGGCGGGTCTCCAGCTCAGCGGGTGACGCGATCGCGCCGCAGGCCGGACAGCGCCCGGTCGAGTCGATGTCGGTGCCGCACGGGAGGTGGCTGAAGTACCGGCGTCGACCGCCGGCCGGCGGGTAGTACCGCTCACCCCACTCGCGCAGCGCGTAGATCGCCGGCCACAGCGCCAGCGCCTGCTCGGTCGGCAGGTACTCCTCGCGCCCGGGCCGGTACGGCCGCCGCTCCAGCAGACCCGCGCCGACCAGTGCCGACAGTCGGTCGGCGAGCACCGCGCGGGGGATGTCGAGGCGGCCGCGCAGGTCGGAGAACCGGGTGACGCCGAACAGGCAGTCCCGCAGCACGAGCAGTGTCCAGCGCTCCCCGACGACCTCGAGCGCGCGCGCCAGCGAACAGTCCTGGCGCTGATAGTCCTTGCCCAAAGACATGAGACCACCTTAACAACTCTCGGTCTGGTGACTGAACTCTACACTTGCTACGGTTCAGTCACCAGACCGAGGAGGCCCCGTGAGCCAGCGCGCGATGACCGGACCGCAGGCTGACCCCGCCGGACCCGAATCGGCCGGAACGGCAGCGGGGTCGAGCCGCACCGTGGTGCTGGCGGCCCTGGGTACCTTCCTGGCGCTGGTCGCCTTCACGCTGCCGATGAGCGCGCTGCCCACGCTGGCCGCCGCCCTGCGTGCCGGGCCGGCCGCTCAGACCTGGGTGCTCAGCTCGATGAGCGTCGGGCTGGCCGCGGGGCTGCTGGTCTCCGGTGCGCTGGCCGACGACTTCGGCCGGCGGCGGATGTTCGTGGCCGGGGCCGGAGTTCTCGCGGTCACACTGGTGATCGGTGCGTCGGTCAGCTCACCGCTGCCGTTCGTGCTGGCCAGGGTCGGCCAGGGGCTGGGTGCGGCCGCTCTGGTCGCGTGCGGGCTCGGCCTGGTCGGGCACACCTTCCCGGCCGGCCCGGCACGGTCGCGGGCCACCGGGATCTGGGGCGCCAGCGTCGGTGCCGGTATCGCCGCCGGACCGCTGCTGGCCGCGTTGCTCGACAACACGCCGGCCGGCTGGCGGGCCGCCTACCTGCTGGTCGCCGTGCTCACCGTGGCGCTCGGGGTGGCGTCCCGGCTGCTGCTCACCGAGTCCAGGGCGGTTCGCTCGCACCCGGTGGACGCGATGGGTGCCGTGCTGCTGGGAACCGGGCTGAGCGCGCTGCTGGCCGGCCTGGTGACCGGGCGCGACGGCTGGACCCGGCCCATGGTCATCGTGCTGCTGGCCGGCGGTGCGCTGCTGCTGCTGGCGTTCGTTTTCGTGGAAGGACGCAGCCCGGCGCCGCTGCTGGACCTCGCCCTGTTCCGCCGCCCCGACTTCGTGGCCGCCACCGCCGCCGGGCTGGCCACCGGCCTGGGCGTGATCGCCGCGATGTCGCTGGTGTCCACCGTGATCGAGCGGGGCCTCGGCGGCAGCCCGGTCATGGGCGGGCTGGCGTTGTTGGGCTGGTCCGGGGTCAGCGTGTTCACCGCGCTCGCGGCTCGGCGGCTGCCGGCCCGGGTGGACGGCGACATGCAACTGGCGGCCGGGCTGCTGGTGGTGGCCGCCGGACTGGCCGCGCTCGCCGGGCTGCATCCCGGTGACGGACTCGGCCGGCTGCTGCCCGGGCTGGTCGTCGCCGGGCTGGGCAGTGGGGTGCTGAACGCCGCGCTGGGTCGCCAGGCGGTGTCCAGCGTGCCGGCCGGCCGCGCCGGGATGGGCAGCGGCGCGAACAACACCGCGCGCTATCTCGGTTCAGCGGTCGGGGTGACCATCGCCGCGGTGCTGGCCACCCGGCCGGTGGCCGGCGGTCTGCTGGTCGGCTGGAACGCCGCGGTGCTGGTCAGCGTGCTGTTCTCGGTACTGGGTGCCGCGGTCGTGCTCGGCTGCCTGCGGTGGCGCCGGGCCGCCCGGATCTAGTCCGGCGAGCCCGGCCGGGACAACAAAAAAGACGCGCCCCGAGCGCCGCGCCGGTGTCGGGGAACCGGGGCGCTCGGAGCGCGTCACATGGTGCGCCGGAGAAACGGCGACGCACATCTTGCTGGTGGGGAGCTGGTTCAGACCGAGTGGCCGAAGAACTGGGCGTCGCCCTTGTGGACGCTGTTGTGCTTCGCCTGGCACGGGTGCTGGACCTTGTTGTGCCCGGGCACGTCTTCGCTGCCGTCGAAGCCGTAGCAGTGGCGGGCGTCGTGCTTGCTGTACGAGGCGGTCTTGACCTTCGGCGCCTCGAGGTTCATCAGGTTGTTGTGCAGGCCGGGCGGGTTGTTCGCGTCACCGGTCAGCGGCGGGGTCTTCGAAGCCTGGTTGTCCAGGTCGCCCGACTGGTTCGAGTCGCCGGTGCTGCTGCTGGTCGACTGGTCCGGTGCGTTCTGGTCCAGGTTCGCGTTCGGCGCGGCGGTGGTGATGAGTGCCATACCGAGTGTGGCCATGCACGCGGCGGCCACGACGGCCCGGACGGTCCGGTGGATGTACTGTTTCATGATCTGATCCCTTCCCAGAGGCCTGGGCGTCGTCGAAAGCAGTCGGTCGCTTCGTAACCACAACGAGTAATCGGCGCTCGCGGTGTGATCAGCCGCACGGAAATAGATGAGTTCACCCATATCGGTGGCATAACGGTCTGATCTCGGACCTGACATCCTTGATCCGTGGTCGTTCTGTTCGCATTAGGCGTGCTCCTGGGCCTGACGGGCTGGTACTACTCGAGCGTCCTGCTCCGGCCCGTTCGTGACCTTCAGTATCCGGATCAGGTGGTAGCTGTGCGTGACGGCGAGGTCTGGCTCAGGCCCAGCCGATGGGCCGGCCAGCCGGGCGACTGGGGGCTGCGCTGGTCCGGTGGACTGGCGGTGGTCGGGCCGGTGACCGGGGAGGCCGACACGGTGCTGCGCCGCCCGCTGCGGGCCGGCAGCGCGGTACCACCGCTCGGCCCGGTGGTGCTGGACGCCGGCCCGTTCGACCCGGACCCGAGTGCGCGCGGGCTGTCCTTCCAGACCGTCGGCGTGCACACCCCGCTCGGTGACTGCCCGGCGTGGCTGGTGCCGGCCGCGGGCTCGACCTGGGTGATCGCGGTGCACGGCCGGGGCGCGGATCGGCGGGAGTGCCTGCGGGTGCTGCCGGTTCCGCACCGGCTCGGGCACCCGGTGCTGGCCATCTCCTACCGCAACGATGTCGACGCGCCGGCCAGCCCGGACGGGCACTACCACCTCGGCGACACCGAGTGGCAGGACCTGGCGGCGGCGGTCGACTACGCGCTGGCCCACGGCGCGACCGGGTTGGTGCTCTACGGCTGGTCGATGGGCGCGGCGATCGTCGGCGCGTACCTGGACCGGGCCCCCGAGGCGACGGTCGCGCTCGTGCGGGCGGTCGTGTGGGACAGCCCGCTGCTGGACTGGCGGGCAACGCTGCGCCAGCAGGCCACCCTGCGCCACCTGCCACCCGGGCTGACCTCGCTGGCCACGGTGGTGACCCGGCACCGGATCGGCATCGACTTCGACCGGTTCGACCTGCTCCGGCGGCCGCCGGCCCGGCGACCGCCGACACTGCTGTTCCACGGCGACGCGGACACCGCCGTCCCGGTGGGGCCGAGCCGTGCGCTTGCGGCCTCAGCGCCCCGGCTGGGCTGGCCGCTGCGGTACGTGGAGGTGTCCGGCGCGGAGCACACCGCCAACTGGAACGTGGATCCCGCCGGCTATGAGTCCGCGGTTGCGGACTTCCTCACCGAGCACGCGCCTACGACTTGAGCTGCCGCCGATAGTCCTGTGCTGAGCCCTTTGCCTAGCCCCTACGCCTAGCCCCTATGCCTAGCCCCTTTGCCTAGCCCTTTGCTCTGCGTAGGTATACGCGACAGGGGTCGGTCCCGGCGGGCTGTTGCGTATGCCTGCGCAGAGCAAAGCGTCGGGAACCCCGATCGGAGCGGTCACTGCCCGGTACCCGAGGGGCTGGCGGCGCGGCCGTTCGTGGTGCTCGCCACCGGTACCGGGGTGGCCGGCGCGGACAGTTGTCCCAGCTCGGCGGGCCGCCGGGACAGCATCGCCCAGATCGCCGCGCCGGCAGCGGTGACGAACAGCCCGACCCAGAGCAAGCGGCGGCGCACCCGGTCGGGCGCCGGACCGGGGTCCAGCCGGACGGTCAGCTCGCGGCGCGCATCGCGCAGGCGCCCTGGCAGATCCAGCTCGGCTGTGTTGGTGCGACTCACGCTGATGACCTTTCGACGCCGGTTCGAGCGGCTCGTCCATGGCCCGCCGCTGGCCCGCCGCCGGGCCGCTCCGGTGCCGCTGCTGGGCCGCCGCTACCTGTCGGCCCGACGGTACTCTCGAGGTGATGGCACGATGTGCGCCGTGACTCAACCAGACATTGACAAGACCGCGACGCTGCACACCTCGGCGGGCGACATCCGGGTGGTGCTGTTCCCGGACCATGCCCCGAAGACAGTGGCCAACTTCGTCGGGCTGGCCAAGGGCACCAAGAACTACTCACAGCCCAACGCCGGCGGGGCGAGCTCGGGGCCGTTCTACGACGGCTCGATCTTCCACCGGGTGATCTCCGGCTTCATGATCCAGGGTGGCGACCCGACCGGCACCGGTCGCGGTGGCCCCGGCTTCCAGTTCGAGGACGAGTTCCACCCGGAGCTGCGCTTCGACCGGCCCTACCTGCTGGCAATGGCCAACGCCGGCCCCGGCACCAACGGCTCGCAGTTCTTCATCACCCTCGGCCCGACGCCGCACCTGAACCGCCGCCACACCATCTTCGGTGAGGTGGCCGACGCGGAGTCTCGCGCGGTGGTGGACGCCATCGGCAGCACCCAGACCGGCGCCCAGGACCGCCCGGTGCGCGACGCCGTCATCGAGCGGATCGAGGTCCCCTGATCGATCCGACCACACCGCCAACCGGTGGTGCGCAGCCCGCTCCGCCGCCGGGACCGGTGAGCTGTACCCGGCATCCCGAGCGGCGGACCGGGCTGTCCTGCGTGCGCTGTGAGCGGCCGTTCTGCCCGCAGTGCCTGCGGGAGGCCTCGGTCGGCTACCAGTGCGTGGAGTGCGTCGGTGCCGCCGCGCCGACGGGGCCCCGCCCGCCGCTAGCTTCGGCGCCGCGGCCGAGGTACGGGCGGACGGTCGCCGGCGCCACGCTGGCGGCCAAGCCGGTCACCGTGGCGGCGCTGATCGTGCTGAACGTGGCGGTGTTCCTCTGGACGGTGGTGCAGGCCGCGAGCCTGTCCAACAACGCGGTCGCGCCGCTGTTCCAGGCCTGGTCGCTGCAGCCCACCGAGGTGGCGGCGGGGCAGTGGTGGCGGCTGTTCACCGCCGGTTTCCTGCACTTCGGGCCGCTGCACCTGGGTTTCAACATGGTGGCCCTGTGGGTGATCGGCAAGGAGTTGGAGCCGGTCCTCGGTCGGGTCCGGTTCCTGGCGCTCTACCTGGTCGGGCTGCTCGGCGGCTCGGCGGCGCCGTTCCTGTTCGGCTCGGTGAACTCGCAGGTGGCCGGGGCGTCCGGCGCGGTGTTCGGGCTGATGGGCGGCCTGGCGGTGGTGCTGCGGCGGATGAAGCTGTCGGCCCGCCCGGCGTTGACGCTGATCGGGCTGAACCTGGTGCTCAGCTTCGTGGTGCCGGACATCTCCATCCTCGGCCACCTCGGTGGGCTGGTCGCCGGCGCGATCGGCACCGTGGTGCTCGTCTACGCCCCGGCCCGCAACCGCAACGGCTGGCAGGCAGGCGGTATCGCCGCGCTGGTGGGAATCCTGCTACTGATCATGGAACTGCGCGCCGTCACGCTCTAGGGGCGCAGGCTGTGCAGCACGTCGGCAACCTCCCTGGGATCTGTCCCCAGGTCGAGCCAGCTGAACACCAGCAGCCCCTCGTCGTCGGCCCCTGAGCCTCGGATCTCGATCTCCAGGCTCGGCACGTCACGGCCGAATCGCCGGGTGTGTACAAGGCGGACCCGGCTGACCTGTGCCCAGTCGAATCCCTTCGCGCTGAGCGGGCCGCGTACCCGCAGGCCGGCGCGGTCGGCGGCGAGCCGGGGCCGCGCCACACTGCCGAACAGCGCCGCCGAGCCCAGGACCAGCACGGTTACCCCGGCCAGCACTCGCCCGGTCGGCTCGCTGGTGCCCAGCGCGCACCAGAACAGCGCCGCCAGGGCACCGCGCCAGCCGACCACGACCAGCGCCGCCGGTGGTGCCCACCGGAAGTTGTGCACAGCCGGCGAACCCGACGTCGCAGAGTTATCCACAGGAGTTGTCCCCAGTGTGGACGAGTTACAGGCGTGTAGTTACCGGGCTGTGGGTCAACGCCACCGCATGGTCATCAGTAGCCCGACAATGATCATCACGAAGCCGACGACGAAGTTGTAGTTGAACCCGGAGCCGTCGCCGCCCAGCGCGATCATGAAGCCGATCTTGTCGCCGGCCAGGTAGTTGACCACCAACCAGGCCAGCCCGAGCACCATGAAGCCGAGCATCACCCCGACGTAGACGGGGCTGGACGGGCCGGCGGCGCGGACCTGCGCCGGTGTCGGCTTCTCTTTCGGCGGCGTGTAGACCGCCTTCTTGCGAACCTTGGACTTGGGCATCTCGTCCTCGACTGATCTCGACGGCGTGCACGGACAGCGGCGGCCACCCGCCCGGGCGGACCCGGGCCGTGTACCGCGTTGGCGTCACGGTACCGCGCGCGGGTGAGGCCTCGGTCAGGCCTCGATGAGTGCCGCTACCTCGGCGGACAGACGCGCCACCAGCGGCTCCGGCACCGGGTGGCCGCAGCCGGCCATCCAGTTCGCCAGCATCCGGTGGCCGCCCTCGGTGAGCACCGACTCGGGGTGGAACTGCACGCCCTCCACCGGCAGCTCGCGGTGTCGCAGTGCCATGATCACACCGCTCTCGGTGCGCCCGGTGACCTCGAGTACGTCGGGCACCGAGTCCGGCCGGACGGTCAGTGAGTGGTACCGGGTGGCGGTGAACGGATCGGGCAGCCCGCACAGTACGCCGGCCCCGTCGTGGTGCACCTGTGACGTCTTGCCGTGCAGCAGCTCGGGGGCCCGCTCCACCACGCCGCCCCACACCGCGCCGATCGCCTGGTGACCGAGGCACACACCGAGCACCGGCACCCGCAGCTCGGCGCAGTGTCGGATGAGCGCCATGCTGGAGCCGGCCCGCTCCGGGGTGCCCGGCCCGGGACTGATCAGCACCCCGTCCACGCCGTCGACCTCGTCCATCGACACGACGTCGTTGCGCCGCACCGTGGTGGTGGCGCCGAGCTGGGCCAGGTACTGCACAAGGTTGTAGACGAAGCTGTCGTAGTTGTCGATCACCAGGACGCGCATGGAACCAGCATCCCGCACGGCCGCCCCGGCGTGCACGTCAGTTGCCGGATCCGCCGTTGTTGTTGTTGCTGTTGTTCGGGCGGTTACCGCTGCTGCTGCTGCTGTTGCTACCGCTGCTGGAGGTGCCGGAGTACTGGCCGACCGCGAGCTGTACCGAACCCTCGGGGTCGACGCCCTGGTTCGGCGCCACCGACTGGGAGACCACCACGTCGGCCAGGCTCGGGTTGGACACGCTCGTCTTGGTGAACTGGATGTCACCGTCGAAGCCGGCGCTCTTGAGAGCCGTGCGCGCGTCGGCGGCGGTCAGGTTGCGCACGTCGGGCATCTTGACCTGGTTGCCCCGGGAGACGTACAGGGTGACCGTGCCGCCGATCGCCACCTGCTGGTTGGCGGCCGGGCTGGTCTTCAGCACGGTGTCCCGGTCGCCCGGGCCGTCGACCTGCGTGGCGTTCCACTGCAGACCCATGTTGGTCAGCTGCAGCTCGGCCTGGTCGATCGCGAGCCCGGTCAGCTGCGGCACGGTGATGGTGTTCTGCTTGGTGCCGGTGGTCAGGGTCACCTGGGTGCCGCCGGCGACCGTGGCGCCCGCCTTCGGATCCTGGTCGACCACCTTGTCCACCTGGCTCGGGTCCGTGGTGGGTCTGGTGTTGGTGCTGGTGGACGCGACCAGGCCGTTGGCCTGCAGCAGTTGGGCCGCCTCGCTGGTCGTCTTGCCGCTCAGGTCCGGCACCTTGGCCTGCGCCGGGCCGGTGCTGATGAACAGGGTGACCTGGCTGCCCTTGGCCGCCTTCTCCAGGCCGGCCGGGTCGGTGCGGGTGGCCTGGTTGATCGGCACGTTGGTGGAGGACTCACGCTGGATGTTGGGCAGGAAGCCGGCGTTGCTCAGCGACTCCCTGGCCGCCTCCTGCAGCTGGCCGGTCACGTTCGGCACCGCCACCTGCTCCGGCGAGCCCGGGCCGCCGAACAGTTTGGTGGCCACGAACGCGATCACCGCGATCAGCGCGGCCACCCCGACGCCGATGGCGATCATCCGGGTGGTGCCGCGCCCCGCCTGGCCGTCGTCGGCGTAGTCGGTCTGCGCGGCGTGCCGGGTGGTCGGGGGGTGCAGCCGCCGGGTGGCGCCGCCACCGCCGCCGTGCAGCAGCGCGGTGCGCTCCTCGTCGCTCATCACCTGCGGCGCCAGCGGACGCTGCCCGCGCAGCACCCGGACCAGGTCCGAGCGCATCTCGGCGGCGGACTGGTACCGGTTGGCCGGGTTCTTGCTCATCGCCTTGAGCACGATGGAGTCGAGCTCCGCCGGCACGTCCGGGTTGACCTCGGACGGGCGTCGGACGTCCTCCCGGACGTGCTGGTAGGCCACCGCGACCGGGGAGTCGCCGGAGAACGGCGGCTCGCCGGTGAGCAGCTCGAACAGCACGCAGCCGGCCGCGTAGACGTCGCTGCGGGCGTCCACCGCCTCACCCCGGGCCTGCTCCGGGCTGAGGTACTGCGCGGTGCCGATGACCGCCGCGGTCTGGGTCATGTTCTGGCCGTCGGCCAGCGCGCGGGCGATGCCGAAGTCCATCACCTTGACCGCGCCGCCGCGGGTGATCATGACGTTCGCCGGCTTGACGTCCCGGTGGATGATGCCGTGCCGGTGGCTGAAGTCCAGTGCGGCGCAGACGTCGGCCATCACTTCCATGACCCGCTGCTGGGACAGGGGGCCCGTGCCCTTCACGATCTCCCGCAGGGTCTGCCCGTCGACGAACTCCATCACGATGTACGGCAGCGTGCCGAACTCGCTCTCGGTCTCGCCGGTGTCGTACACCGCCACGATGGCCGGGTGGTTCAGCGCCGCCGCGTTCTGCGCCTCACGCCGGAAGCGCAGCTGGAACTGGGGGTCGCGGGCCAGGTCGGCGCGGAGCACCTTCACCGCCACGTCGCGGCTCAGACGGACGTCCCGGCCCTTGTGCACCTCGGACATGCCGCCATAGCCGAGCGTGTCGCCCAGCTCGTAGCGCTCGGAAAGCAGGCGCGGGGTGGTCATCGGTGATTTTTCCCGGGGGTCTCGAGGGTGCGTTCATCATGCCTGGTGCACGCCCCGGCAACGATACTGGCCGCGGTCGCCGGCCCGTTCCGGTCGGTGACCTGAGCATTCGGGGTCATCACTGCTGTGCGCACGTGATCGTCACCACCGTTCCCTTACGCAGCGTGCCCGCTGGACTCACATCAGTGACCATGCACAGTGCCGGCGTGGTCGGCGCCAGGCCCTGCATCGTGCGGGCCTGGGTGAGCAATCCGTTGTTCTGTAGTTCGAACTGGACCGCGGTGACCGGCCGGCCGCTGTAGCCGGCCGGGTCCACCAACACGCTGTCCGCCGACACCGAGGTGTTGGCCCCCGGTGGCGCGGTGGCCGCCGGGGGAGGCCGTTGGAGGACGCCGTCCGAACGCACCGCCTGCCGGACCACCAGCACCCCGATCGCCACGGCGGCCGCGGTGAGCACCACGAACGCCACGGTGAGCCCGCCCCGTCCACCGCGCACCGGCGCCGGCAGCGGGCGTAGCCTGCCGGACCGGTTGCCGGGCAGCGGCGGCAGCCCCGGCGCGGCGAGCCCGGACAGCGCCAGCCCGTCACTGGACGGCCCGGTGACCCGGTCGTGCGAGCCCGACGCCACGATCGGCCGAGGGCCGGCGCCCACCAGCGGCGGGGTGCCCGGGGTCGGCGGTGGCTGGCCGCGGCGCACGGCGGCCACCGCGGCGGCGAACTCACCGCCGTCGGAGTAGCGCCGCCGGGGGTCCTTGACCAGGGCGATCGCGATCAGCGCGCGGATGTTGGTGGGGATGTCGGTCGGCAGCTGCGGCACCGGGTCGTTGATGTGCATCATGGCGACCTTGACCGGGCTCTCGTCCTGGAACGGCCGATGCCCGGCCAGGCACTCGTAGCCGACCACGCCCAGGGAGTAGACGTCGCTCGACGGCCCCGCCTCGGCGCCTCTGGCCTGCTCCGGGGCGATGTAGTGCGCGGTGCCCATCACCATGCCGGACGCGGTCACCGGCGCGGCCGCCAACGCCTTTGCGATGCCGAAGTCGGTGAGCTTCACGGTGCCGTCTTCGGAGAGCAGGATGTTGCCCGGTTTCACGTCGCGGTGCACGAAGCCCTTGGAGTGCGCGGCCTGCAGTGCCCGGCCGGCCTGTTCCAACAGGTCCAGGGTGAGTACCGCGCCGAGCTTGCCCCGGGTGGCCAGCCGGGCGGACAGCGGCTCGCCGCGCACCAGCTCCATCACGATGTACGCGGTGGGGGTGCCGTCCGGGGTGATGTCCTCGCCGTAGTCGTGCACGCCGGCGATGCCCCGGTGGTTGATCGACGCGGCGATCCGGGCCTCGGTGCGGAAGCGCTCCAGGAACTCCGGGTCGGAGCCGATCTCCGGCTTGAGCACCTTGATCGCGACCGTGCGGCCGAGCCGCTCGTCGGCCGCCTCCCACACCTCACCCATCCCACCGACCGCGATGCGGTCGTTCAGCTGGTAGCGCTCGGCGATGTGGTCGCCCGGCTTGAGTGCCATCAGGTATCGCCAGCCGTCAGTACAGCCGTCCGTACAGCCATCAGCCCGGCCATCAGTGCAGCCATCAGCGTCCGCCACCGCCACCCAGCGCGGCGGCGATCACCGCGCGTCCGATCGGCGCGG
>DASYLM010000251.1:0-1796 GCA_036009565.1 Pseudonocardia sp.
GCACCGTGTGCAGCTCGGTAACACGGTGCGCGGCCGAGCTGAGCCGCCGGTGCCAGCGGCACCACTTCGCGAAGCGCCGGGCCGGGCCGGGCCGGGCCGGGCCCGCTGCGCCGGCCGGGCCAGGTGTGCGGGCCGAGCTGCGCTGCCCGTGCCGAGCCACGTGTGCGGGTCCGGCACGTGTGCGGGTCGGTCCACGTGTGCGGGTCGGGCGCCCCGCGCGCGCCGAGCTGCCGGCGTCGGCAACGCGGCGCGGGGTCAGCCGTAACCCGGCGCGGGGGCAGCCGTAACCCGGCGCGGGGTCAGCCGTTGCCCGGCGCGGGGTCAGCCGTTGCTGATATCGATTCCGCCGGCGTTCGTCCTGGCCTGGATCTTGTGCGTCGAGTTGTCGGCCTGGCTGACCTCGACGTCGGGGTGGCCGGTGTTGCTGTCGGCCTGGACCGCGTAGCTGGTGCCGGCCGGTACCTGGATGTCGATTCCGCCCGCGTTGCTGGTCGCCTGGACCTGGTCGGGTGGCTGGTTGAACTTCAGGTCCACGCCGCCCGCGTTGGTCTTGGCGGAGACGCTCTTGGCGACCAGGGCCCGCCCCCGGATCCCGCCGGCGTTGGTCTTCGCGTCGATGGCGCCGGACATTCCGGTCACCGCGACCCCGCCGGCCTTGGTGGAGAGCGTGACGACCGTCGCGGCGGGCGCCTTGATGTCCCAGGCGACCTCGCAGCGACCGTTGATCGCGCGTTCGTGCTGGCAGCCGGTCTCCTCGAGGGCCAGTCCGTCACCGCTGACGGTGTGGCTGGTCGCCGGCTTGTCGTCGCTGTAGGTGAAGGCCTCGGTGACCGAGATCGGGCCGTCCGCCGCGGTCACGGTGACCCGGCCGCTGCGCCCGTCCAAGGTCAGCTTGGCGACGGTCTGGTCGATCAGGTAGGTCGTCTGCTCGGTGTGCGCGCCGTCGGCGGAGGTGGACCCCGGGCTGGAGCTGGAGCTCAGGTCGGAGCCGGAGCTGTTCTGCGTCGACGGTCCGCAGGCCGCGGTGCTCAGCACGGTGGCCAGCACGACGGTCAGCGCGGCGGCCATCCCGAGCGGTGTCACGGCGGGCCGGCGGCGGCGCGGGGAACGGGCGAGCGGGGAGCCAGTCACGGCGGCATTAAACCGGCGCTGCCCGGACCGGCGGTCACCGGGAGTCGGTCCGTAAGGTGGACGGAGCTGATCTCGTGATTGTGGAGGACATCGTGACGGAGCCGGCGGCGATCCCGGACCTGAGTAGCCAGACCATCGGTGTGCTGGGCGGCACCGGTCCACAGGGCAAGGGGCTGGCGCTGCGCTGGGCGGCCGTCGGGCTGCGGGTGGTGATCGGTTCGCGCAGTGCCGAGCGGGCCGGGCAGGCCGCCGCCGAGCTCGCCGAGCAGGCCGGGCTGCCCGCCGGAACCGACCTCATCACCGGTGCCGACAACACCGGCTGTGCCGAGCGGTCGGACATCGTGCTCGTGGCGGTGCCGTGGGACGGGCACGACGCGCTGCTCACCTCGCTGCGTGAGCCGCTGGCCGGCAAGATCGTGATCGACTGTGTGAACCCGCTCGGCTTCGACAAGCAGGGCCCGTTCCCGCTGCGGGTCGAGGAGGGCAGCGCGGCCCAGCAGGCCGCCGCGCTGTTGCCCGACTCCACGGTGACCGCCGCGTTCCACCACGTGTCGGCGGTGACGCTGGCCGACCTGACGGTGGAGAAGATCGACCTCGACGTGCTGGTGCTCGGCGAGGACCGGGCGGCCACCGACCGGGTCCGCGCGCTGGCCGAGACGATCCCC
>DASYLM010000252.1:0-2543 GCA_036009565.1 Pseudonocardia sp.
CGGTGTGGACGGCGGCGGTGTGGACGGTGGCGGTGTGGACGGTGGTGCTGTGGACGGTGGTGCTGTGGACGGTGGCGCTGTGGACGGCCGCATTGTCTGCGGCCGCGGTGGCGGTGGCGGTGTGGACAGCGGCGGTGTGGACGGCCGCGGTGTGGACGGCCGCGTTGTTTGCGGCCGCGGTGGCGGTGCGGGTGGGCCGCCGTGGCGGCACGGAGAGGAGAACGAGTGGTCACTGACGTGAATGTGCGAGCGAACGAGGGCCGACCGAGCGGTATTGAACCGGGGGTGCACCAGATGTTGCTCTACGAAGCACTGGCCAGGGCGCGAATGCGCGAGGCCGAGGAAGCTGCCCGCCGCGACCGGGTTGTCCGGCGGTTGGTTGCCGGTCGCCGGTGGGCGTGGCTCGCCCGGTACGCCAATGAGCGTGCCGAGCGGGCCCGCCGGGTGGCGTGACCTCGGCCTTAGCCAGTCAGCGGGACCTGTGTCGGGTCCCCATCCCGGGGCGGGTCCTCGGCGCGCGGGGGCCATCCGCCGCTGAGGATCCGCCCCTTCTGTTTCGGTGGGCCACCGCTCGGACGTGGGTTAGGGCCTCGGAGGCGGGCCGCCCCTCGGAGGCGGGCGGCCCCTCAGAGGCGGGCGCCCCTCGGACGTGGGTTAGGGCCTCGGACGCGGGCCGCCCCTCGGACGCGGACCGCCCCTCGGAGGCGGGCGGCCCCTCGAAGGCGGGCGGCCCCTCGGAGGCGGGCCGCCCCTCCGGCGTGGCCACTCTCTGGACGTGGACCAGCGTTCGGGCGCGGGCCAGGCCTCGGGTGCGGGCGTCCCTCCGAGGTGGGCTAGGCCTCGGGTGCGGGCTCCGCTTCGGAGCCCTCGGTGATCGCCGGCTGCCACCGGGACACGATGCCGCGCAGCGCCACCTCGGCGCCGAGTTGGCACATCACGCCGAGGGTGCCGAAGGTGACCCGATGGATCAGCAGGTGCTGCGGTGGCAAATTCAGCGCCCGGCCGGTGCGGAAGTCCGGGCTGTGCAGGTCGCCGACCCGCTCGGCCTGGCGCTGCAACCACCGCCGGCTGAAGCGGAACCGCTCGTAGCGCAGCGGCTCGGCGAACGGAGCGAGGTAGGACAGCACGTCGTCCGGGTTGATGCGCATGCCGGGGCGGACGAAGCCTTCCTTGCTCAGCAGTTCCATCAGCTGCTCGGAGTCGCCCTGCAGCGCCATCCGCGTCATGTGCTGCAGCACGCGCGGTGAACCGTCCGGCAGCCGGGCCACCGCGCCGAAGTCCATCACCACGATGCGGCCGTCGGCCATGAGCTGGAAGTTGCCGGGGTGCGGGTCCGCGTGCAGCAGCCCGGTCCTGGGCGGCGAGGAGTAGTGGAACTCGGAGAGCAGCCGGCCGGCCTCGTCCTTGGTCGCCTGGTCGCCTTCTCGGATGATCTTGGATAGCGGGGTGCCGGTGACCCACTCACTGACCACGGTCTTCGGGGCCGACGCCACCACCTTCGGCACCTTGATCTCCGGGTCGTCGGCGTAGGCGGCGGCGAACGCCCGCTGGTTGTTCGCCTCGTCCCGGTAGTCCAGCTCCTCGGTCATCCGGTCGCGCAGCTCGGCGATCAGCGGCTTGACGTCCATGCCCGGCACCAGCGGTTGAATCAGCCGACTGAACCGGCCGAGTTGGCGCAGGTCGGCGAGCAGCGCCTCGTCCGCGCCGGGGTACTGCACCTTGACCGCGACGTCTCGGCCGTCGTGCCAGGTGGCCCGGTGTACCTGGCCGATGCTGGCCGCCGCCGTCGGTTGGTCGTCGAAGTCGGCGAACCGCTCCCGCCAGTTCCGGCCGAGCTGTTCGGCGAGCACCCGGTGTACCTCGCTGGCCGGCATCGGCGGCGCGGCGCTCTGCAGCTTGGTCAGCGCCTCCCGGTAGGGCTCGGCCAACTCGTCAGGCACGGCCGCCTCGTAGATGCTCAGCGCCTGGCCGAACTTCATCGCGCCGCCCTTGAGCTCGCCGAGTACGGCGAACAGTTGCTCGGCGCTGCGGGCGGACAGTTGGGCGGAGATCTGCTCGCCGTCGCCGCCGACCAGTCGACGGCCCCAGCCGGCCGCCGCACGGCCAGCGACCCCGAGTGGCAGGCTGGCCAGCTTCGCGGTGCGTTGCACTCCGCTCCTGGGGATATCGGACACCTGGTGATTCTCTACTGTTCACTCCTAACCGTGCACGTCGGCTGGCCCGTAGCGGCTTCGGGTTCGCTGGGCCGGGGGATCGAGGTGCTGGTCGAGGTCCTGTACACGACGTCGTCCGGGTGGGTGTGAGCTGCGCCGCACCCACAGTCCGGATGGGGCGCCCACCGACGGCGGCGCAGCCCACCGCGGCGCAGATCCAGCTCCAGCACGCCGTCCAGGGTGGGCGGCGGCTCGGCACCGAACACCGCGTCGACCGCGAGCAGCGCCTGCTCGACCGCCAGCGCGGCGGTAGCCACCACGGTGGCCGGCCCCGCCGAGCCCACCCAGCCGGCGAGCCTGGCCGCGACGGTCGGCCAGCACGGGTCGGCG
>DASYLM010000253.1:0-6272 GCA_036009565.1 Pseudonocardia sp.
TCGCACTGCTCCACGCGGTGGCGGACCAGCGCTGCGAGATCGTGCACGGCTCACAGCCGGTGTTGTTGGTGGACGGCTGGCTGTGCTGTGACGCCGATGCCGGCCGCCGGCTGGTCAGCGCGGGGCTGCTGGCCGAGCCTGGTCCGGGTACCGGGCAGTGGCCGGCGCGGCTGACCGAGGCCGGCGAGGCCGAGGTGGCCCGCACCGTCCACCCGGCCGTCCACCCGGCCGTCCACCCGGCCGTCCACCCCGGCCACGCCGTCGCCCGGAACTAGTGTCCTGAGACATTGGCCCGAGCCGCGGTGCCGGTCAGCTGGCGCCGAAGTCAGGGGCCCGCTTCTCCAGGTGCGCCGCGAGGCCCTCCTGGACGTCGGCCAGCCCGAAGCCGTAGAACTCCATGGCCAGCGACGCGTCGAACGTCGGCCCGGCCTGGCGGTACCAGTTGTTCAGCGTGTTCTTGGTCCAGCGTGTCGCGGTCACCGAGCCGGCGGCCAGCCGTTTGGCCACACCGAGCGCGCGGTCGGCGAGCTCGTCGTCGTCCACGCACAACGAAACCAGGCCGATCCGTTCCGCCTCCTCACCGGTCAGCGCCTCGCAGGTGAGCAGGTAGTACTTCGCCTTGGCCATGCCGCACAGCAGCGGCCAGCAGATCGCCGCGTGGTCTCCGGCGGCCACGCCGAGGCGCGTGTGCCCGTCGACGATCTTGGCCCGGCGGCCGGCGATGGACACGTCCGCCAGCAGTGCCACCACCAGTCCGGCCCCCACCGCCGGTCCGTTGATCGCGGACACGATCGGCGTGTCGCAGTTGACCAGGTTGTGCACCAGATCCTTGGCCTCCTGGAAGACCCTGGTGCGGACCTTCGGGTCATGGATCATGTCGTTGATCATGTCGAAGGCGCCGCCGGCCGAGAACGCCTTGCCGGCGCCGCGGACCAGTACCGCGCGCACGCTCTCGTCGCGGTGGATCACCGGCCAGACCTCGCCGAGGTCGGCGTGCATCGGCGCGGAGACCGCATTCAGGTTCGGCCCGTCCAGCAGGATCTCCAGGATGCCCTCGGCGGGGCGGGAGAACTTGAGGCTGGGGAACGCGGCGTACCGGTCGGTCATTCAGATTCCTTTCGGGCCCGGGGACGTGCGGCGGCATCTCACGCTGAGCGCCGGTGCCGAGCATCTCATCCGGTGCCGAAAAAGTGCTCCGGGTGATGCCGGTCACGGCGTAGCTTGCGAGCATGGCTATCGAACTGAACCACACCATCGTGGCCAGCCGGGACAGCAGAACCGCGGCCGCCTCGCTCGCCGACCTGCTCGGGCTGCCCGCGCCGAGCCAGTTCGGCCCGTTCCAGGTGGTACAGGTCGCCAACGGGGTGAGCCTGGACTTCATGACCAGCTCGGAGATCCACCCGCAGCACTACGCGTTCCTGCTCACCGAGGCCGAGTTCGACCAGGTGTTCGGGCGCATCCGGGAGCACGAGATGACCTACTGGGCCGACCCCGGGCACCACGAGGAGGGGGAGATCAACACCAGGGACGGCGGCCGGGGGGTGTACTTCGACAGCCCGGACGGACACATTCTGGAGATCCTGACCAGGCCGTACGGCAGCGGTGGGTGAGCCGAAGTAACGTGCCCGGGTGACCTACTCCACGATCGAGACCGAGCGGGACGGCTCGGTGCTGCTGGTACGGCTCAACCGGCCGGACCGGTTGAACGCATACAACCTCGACATGCTCGACGACCTGCTGCGGGTCTATGACGAGGCGGACGCGGACAACGACGTCCGGGTGATCGTGGTGACCGGCAACGGCCGCGCCTTCTGCGCCGGCGCCGACCTGCAGAACGCCGGCGACACGTTCGCCCGCGACCCTGCCGACGTGGCGCACCGGGACACCGGCGGCGTGCTGAACCTGCGTACCTACGAGCTCAGCAAGCCGGTGATCGCCGCGATCAACGGCCCGGCGGTGGGCGTCGGCGCCACCATGACGCTGCCGATGGACATCCGCCTGGCCGCCGACACGGCGAAGATGGGCTTCGTGTTCGCCCGCCGGGGCATCGTGGCGGACGGCTGCGCCAGCTGGTTCCTGCCCCGCGTGGTGGGCATCTCGCGGGCGCTGGAGTGGACCGAGACCGGCCGGGTGTTCGGCGCGGCCGAGGCGCTGGAGGCCGGCCTGGTGCGCAGCCTGCACCCGGCCGACGAGCTGCTGCCGGCCGCGATGGAGCTGGCCAGGGAGATCGCGGAGAACACCTCGGCGGTGTCGGTGACGCTGAACCGGCAGCTGATGTGGCGGATGCTCGGCGCCGACCACCCGATGGCCGCGCACGAGGTGGAGTCGCGTGCGCTGGGCTACGTGGGCAACACCGCGGACGCCCGGGAGGGTGTGGAGTCCTTCCTGGCCAAGCGGCCGGCCGAGTATCCCGGCCGGGTGCCCGCCGACCTGCCGGACTTCTACCCGTGGTGGCCCGACCGCGGCTTCACCCCCCTGCCCTGACCCATGAGTGGCGAGTTCGGTCATAGCCCAACTCGCCACTCACCGGGTCAGAGCCGGCCCAGGACACCCCGGGCGATGATCACCTGCTGGATCTGGCTGGTGCCCTCGTAGATACGGAACAGCCGGGCGTCCCGGTAGAACCGCTCCACCGCCACCCCGCGCATGTAACCGGCGCCGCCGTGCACCTGGACGGCCCGGTCCGCGACCCGCCCGACCATCTCGCTGGCGAAGTACTTCGCCGCCGACGGCCCGACCGAGGTGTCCGTGCCGGCGTCGAACGCGGCGGCCGCGGCGAGCACCAGCGCATGGCCGGCGCGGTAGTCGGTCACCGAGTCCGCGACCAGCCCCTGGATCAGCTGGAACGTGCCGATCGGGTGGCCGCCCTGTTCGCGGGTCCGGGCGAAGGACACCGACTCGTCCACCAGCCGTTCGGCCATCCCGACACACATGGCGGCGATGTGCACCCGGCCGTGCGCGAGGCAGCGCATCGCGGTGGTGAAGCCCTTGTCCACGCCCTGCTCGCCGCCGATCAGCGCCGACGAGGGCACCCGCACGTCGTCCAGGTGCACGTCCGCGGTCCAGGCACCGAACTGGCCCATCTTGTGGTCCTTCGGCCCGACCGACAGCCCGACCGCCGAGCGTGGCACCAGGAACGTGGAGATGCCCCGGTTCGCCGGCACGTCCGGGTTGGTGCGGGCGAAGACCATGAACACGTCGGCCAGCGGCGCATTGGTGATGTAGCGCTTCGAGCCGTTGAGTACCCAGTGCGCATCGACACCGTCGCCGTCGCGCCGCGCGGTGGTGGCCAGCCCGGAGGGGTCGGAACCGGCGTCCGCCTCGGTCAGCGCGAAGGACGCGGTCACCTCGCCGCTGGCCAGCTTGGGCAGCCACTCGTCCTTCTGCTCCCGGGTGCCGCCCTCGATCAGTACGTGCCCGGCGATGCCGTTGTTGGTGCCGAACATGGACCGCAGCGCCGGCGTGGTGTAACCCAGCTCGAAGACCAGCCGGACCTCCTGCGACAGCGGCAGCCCGAGCCCGCCGTACTCCTCCGGGATGGCGAAGCCGTAGAGCCCCATCGCTTTGCAGGCGTCCCGCAGCGAGTCGGGGATCGCGTCCTTCTCGTCGATCTCCGTCTCCAGCGGTACCACCCGCTCGCGCACGAACTCACGCACCGAGGCCAGCACGTCCGAGAAATCCGACTCCTCCATGCCGGTGAGCGTAGTGGCGGCCGGCGTGACCTCGCCGGTGTGACCTCGCGCAACCAGCTGGGACATTAGATGCTTGTAACGTACAATTGGTTGTAGACGACAAGTAGATCAGTGTCGTGGGACAGGGAGGTGGCAGCCGTGCGCGAGGCCGAGCTGACGGAGTACGACCTGCTGAACGCGGAGGTGTTCCGGCTGGCCCGACTGACCGAGCGGGTGCACGCGCGGCGCGTCTCGCGAGAGACCGACGGGGTGGAGCGCGCCGCGTACATGCTGCTGGTGACGCTGGTGAAGGAAGGGCCCCGGCGGCTCAGTGTGCTCGCCGACGAGGTGCACTCGGACGCCTCCACGGTGAGCCGCCAGGTCGCCCACCTGGTCAAGCTCGGCCTGGTGGAACGGCTGCCCGACCCGACGGACGGCCGGGCCAGCACGCTCGCCGCCACCGAGGCCGGCCGGCAGAACCTCGACTGCAAGCGGCGCAAGCGCAACCAGGCCTACACCGAGATGCTCGCGGACTGGTCGGCCGACGACCGGAGTCGGCTCCACGCGCTGCTCGAGCGGTTCAACAACGACTTCGAGGGTTTCTTCCTCGACATGCCCGTCCCGGCGGGAGGTCGGGCCGGTGGCCCGGCCGTTTAGTGATCTTGTTAGTGAAAGGACCCCGATGACGACCTCGCTGGCTGCCCCGGCCGAGCGGAAACCACTGCTCAGCCACCGGCAGATCCTGGCCATCCTGGCCGGGCTGATGGCCGGTATGTTCCTGGCCTCGCTGGACCAGACCATCGTCAGCACGTCCATCCGGACGATCGCCGACGACCTCGACGGCCTCAGCCTGCAGGCCTGGGTGACCACCGCGTACCTGATCACCTCGACGCTCACCACACCGCTCTACGGCAAGCTGTCCGACCTCTACGGCCGGAAGCCGCTGTTCCTGATCGCGATCACCATCTTCCTGATCGGCTCGGTGGCCTGCACGTTCTCCGAGTCGATGTTCCAGCTGGCCGGGTTCCGGGCGCTGCAGGGCCTCGGCGCCGGCGGCCTGCTCTCCCTGGCGATGACGATTCTCGGTGACATCGTCTCGCCCCGGGAGCGCGCCAGGTACCAGGGCTACCTGGTCGCCGTCTTCGGTACCTCGAGCGTGCTCGGTCCGCTGATCGGCGGCTTCCTGGCCGGCCAGTCGGAGATCCTGGGCATCACCGGCTGGCGCTGGGTGTTCCTGGTCAACGTGCCGATCGGCGCCGTTGCACTGGTCATCGTGGCCAAGGTGCTGAACCTGCCGCACCAGGCCCGGGACGCCAAGGTGGACTGGCCGGGTGCGCTGGCGCTGGCGCTCGGGCTGGTGCCGCTGCTGCTGGTCGCCGAGCAGGGCCGTGCCTGGGGCTGGACCTCGGCCGCCGCGCTGACCTGTTTCGGCATCGGGGTCGTCGGGCTCGCGCTGTTCATCTACGTCGAGCACCGCTACGGCGACGACGCGCTGCTGCCGCTGCGGTCGTTCCGGATCCGGGCGTTCAGCGTCGGCACCGGCGGCATCCTGCTGGTCGGCATGGGCATGTTCGGCGGGATGGCCGCGCTGCCGCTCTACCTGCAGATCGTGAAGGGCGCCACGCCCACCGCGTCCGGCCTGCTGATCCTGCCGATGGTGCTGGGCATGATGTCCATGTCGATCTTCTCCGGCCGGGTCATCTCGCGCACCGGCCAGCTGAAGATGTGGCCGGTGCTGGGCGTCAGCCTGATGTTGGTCGGGCTGATCCTGATCTCCGGCATCGGGGTGGACACCCCGCTCTGGCTGACCGCGATCTACATGCTGATCTTCGGCTGGGGCCTCGGGTCGAGCATGCAGCCGATGACTCTGACCATGCAGAACGCGCTGCCGGCCAGGGACATGGGGGTGGCCACCGCGTCGGCCACGTTCTTCCGCCAGATGGGCGGCACGCTGGGCACGGCGGTGTTCCTGTCCATCCTGTTCGGCGCGGTACCGGGCCGGATCACGGCGGCCTTCCAGGCGGCCGCCCCGACACCGGCGCTGCAGGCCGCGCTGGCCGACCCGGCGGTGCAGTCGAACCCGGTCGACGCCGGCGTGCTGTCCGCGCTGTCCAAGGGGACTGAGGGCACGATCTCGCTGACCGACACCTCGTTCCTCAACCACATCGACGAGCGGCTCGCGCTGCCGTTCCTGCAGGGCTACTCCAGTGCGATGTCGCTGACGTTCCTGTGCGGCACCGCGGTGTTGGCGATCGGGCTGGTGCTGGTGGCCTTCCTGCCCCGGGTGACGCTGCGGCAGGTGTCCGGGCTCGAGCAGCAGCGGGCCGACGAGGCGGCGCTGGCGGACGAGGCGGCGCTGGCGGAGGTGACGCTGGCCGCCGAACTGGCGCCGACCGCCGCCGTGGCGGCGCCGGCAGTGTCAGCGCCCGCACCGACGCTTCCGGCGCCGACGCTGCCCGCACAGGCCGGCGCATCCGAGGCGATGACGCACCGCGACCGCCTGCGGGACCGGTTGCTCGGCGTACTGGTACCCGACGTGGACGCCGCGCTGGCCACCCTGGCGGTCGCCGAGCAGGCCAGGGACGGCGCCCGGCGGGCCCA
>DASYLM010000254.1:0-12001 GCA_036009565.1 Pseudonocardia sp.
GCAGTCACACGAATCACCTCCTTTAACGTCAGTCTCATTGCTCACAGGAATATAAGTGAGTTGAGTGACGAAGGAGCCAAGATTCACCGCAGAGCGTGACACGGTCGATACCCATCGAGCACGGAGAGTACTGCCGTGCTACCCGGGCATTAACGGAACGACAACGCCAGAAGGCGAGCCGACAGGCCCGCTACCAGCCGCGGTCCGCGTAGCGCTGGCTCTCCGGCAGGTCGCTGAGGTTGATTCCGACCATCGCCTCGCCGAGTCCCCGGGACACCTTTGCGATCACGTCCGGGTCATCGTGGAAGGTGGTGGCCTTGACAATGGCTTCGGCGCGGAGGGACGGGTCACCGGACTTGAAGATCCCGGAACCGACGAACACACCCTCGGCACCCAACTGCATCATCATGGCCGCATCGGCCGGCGTCGCAATGCCGCCCGCGGTGAACAGCACGACCGGCAGCTTGCCCGCCGCCGCCACCTCGGCCACCAGCTCGACCGGAGCCCGCAGCTCCTTGGCGGCCACGTACAGCTCGGAGCTGTCCAGCCCGGCGAGCCGGCGGATCTCGCCCCGGATGGAGCGCATGTGCCGGGTGGCCTCGACGACGTTGCCGGTACCGGCCTCGCCCTTGGACCGGATCATCGCGGCACCCTCGGAGATGCGCCGCAAGGCCTCACCGAGGTTCGTCGCGCCACACACGAACGGCACGGTGAACGCCCACTTGTCGATGTGGTGCGCCTCGTCGGCCGGGGTGAGCACCTCGGACTCGTCGATGTAGTCGACACCCAGGGACTGCAGCACCTGTGCCTCGACGAAGTGCCCGATCCGCGCCTTGGCCATCACCGGGATGGAGACCGCCTCGACGATGCCCTGGATCATGTCCGGGTCGCTCATCCGGGCCACGCCGCCCTGCGCACGGATGTCCGCGGGCACCCGCTCGAGCGCCATCACGGCCACCGCGCCGGCGTCCTCGGCGATCTTCGCCTGGTCGGGGGTGACGACATCCATGATCACCCCGCCCTTGAGCATCTCCGCCATGCCTCGCTTGACTTTGGCGGTCCCGAACTGGGAGCCCTGCTGGGCCGATGTCGATTCGGAACGATCGGACGGGAGTTGCTCGGCGGACACGCTGTGACCTCTCTGCCTTCGGTTCGGTACCCGATGGGGTACTCCCGATTGTAGGTCGGTCAGGACACCACGCGGGTCACCCCGTCCCAGTGGCTTGCGCGAAGCCCTTCGAGCAGGTCGCCGAGCTGCCTCGGGAAGATCATCGCACCGGTGCCGCGCAGCTCCTCGTCGGTCCACCAGTGGTGGCCCAGCACGACGTCCGCCTCCAGGTCGCTGAAGCCGGTGGTGTCGATCCGGCCGAGGTCGGCGTGCGCCAGGAAGAACTCCTCCTCGGCGGCGAAGTTGCGGCCGTCGAAGCTGAACACCACGTGCCGCCGCCAGACCGGGCCGACCAGCTCCGCGGCGGGCAGCTCCAGGCCGGTCTCCTCGGCGAGCTCGCGCCGCGCCGCCGTGCGGCAGTCCTCGCCGGCCTCCACCCCGCCGCCTGGGGCGAACCAGAACGACTCCTGCGGCCGGGCCGGGTCGATCCCCTCGAACAGCAGCACCCGCCCCGCGGAGTCGAGCAGCAGCACCCGCCCGGCCCGGCGGCGCCGGGGTGGCACCACGGTCGAGTCGTCCCCGCCGGCGTCCGCGTCCTCGATCTCGAAGTAGCTGGGCGCGGGTGCCTTGCCGGCGAGGCGCAGCCAGCGCACCAGGCGCCGCGAGCGCAGCGCCCTGGTGTCGCGCACCGCGTCGTTGTGCACCCGGCGGGCCAGCATGACCCGCTGCTGGGCGTCGGCGAGCTCGCCGTGCAGGTCCGCCGGCATGTCCTGCTCCGGCAGCGCGCCGAGCAGCCTGCTCAGCTCGTTCTCGGCGGTCTCCCGCTCCGGCGGTGGCACCCGCTCGGTGCGCCTCGCCGCCCCCAGCAGCTGTTCGTCGCCGAGCTGGCTTGCCAACGCCCGCGCCACCACCGCGCGGCGCTCCAGCGCGGCGAGCAGCGCGGCTTCCGCCGCATCGGTGCGCACGTGCAGCCGGTCCAGCCGGTTCGCCCGCAGCAGGCAGGAGGCCACCACGAGGAGCGCAACGGCGAGCACGCAGAACAGCAGCAACCCGAAGGCGTCCATCAGCTCGCCGCCGACCGGTGGTCCACGCCGTGCGGCCCGGCCGGCCGCCCGGTGACCGGGCGGCGCGGGTCGGCCGCGATCGCCGCCTCGTACACCCGCAGCACCGACCCCGCGACGACCGGCCAGTCCCACTGCGCGGCCCTGGCCCGGCCGGTCGCGGCGAGCTGGGCCCGGCGCCGGTCGTCCGCGAGCAGTGCGCCGAGCGCCCCGGCCAGCGCGGCCGCGTCACCGGTCGGCACGAGCAGCCCGGCCCGGCCGTCGTCGAGCACCCGGCGGAATGCGTCCAGATCGCTGGCCAGTACCGGAGCGCCGGCCGCCATGGCCTCGGTGACCACCATGCCGAAGCTCTCGCCGCCGAGGTTCGGGGCGCAGTAGACGTCCATCGAGCGCAGCGCGGCCGCCGTGGTGAGATCGTCGGCCTCGCCGAGCACGTCCATCCGGGCCGCCAGGTCGGGCCCGGCACGGCGGCGCAACCCGGCCTCGTCACCCCGGCCGACGACCAGCAGCCGGGTGTCCGCGATGCGCTCCGCCGGCAGCGCGCGCAGCGCCTCGAGCAGGACGTCCATCCCCTTGCGCGGCTCGTCGAACCGGCCGAGGAAACCGACCGTCCGCACCCCGGGGCGGGGGTAGCCGGGCAACGCGGGGCCCTCGGCGAACCGGGCCACGTTCACCCCGTTCGGGATCTCCACCGCGTCGCCGCCGAGGTGCTCCACCTGTACCCGGCGGGCCAGCGGGGACACCGCGATCCGGGCGGTGATCTTCTCCAGCATCGGGCGCAGCACACCCTGGAACGTGGTCAGCGCGCGGGACCGGACGGTGGCGGTGTGGAAGGTGGCCACGATCGGCCCGTCGGCCACCGCGAGCGCGATCATCGAAAGGCTGGGTGCGATCGGTTCGTGCAGGTGCAGCACGTCGAAGTCGTGTTCGCCCAGCCAGCGGCGCACCCGGGAGTACGCGACCGGCCCGAAGGTCAGCCGCGCCACCGATCCGTTGTAGCGCACCCCGACCGCCCGCCCGGCCGGTGTCACGAAGTCGGGCAGCGCCGGCTGCCCCGGCGTGTTGCGGGACACCTCGGCGGGTGCCAGGACGTTGACGCTGTGCCCGAGCGCTCCCAGTGCCTTGGCCAGGTCGACCACGTGGGTCTGGACGCCGCCGGGCACGTCGAACGAGTACGGGCAGACGATGCCGACTCGCAGGCCGGCGCCGGGTGTCCGCGCAAGTCGCTCGAGGTCGCTCATCGGGCCGCCTGGGCCACCGGGGCCACCGCGCGGTCGGCGGACCAGACCGGCTGCAGCATGTGCCAGTCGGCCGGGTGCGCCGCGAGCTCGACCGCGAACACCTCGGCCAGCGCCTGGGTGGCGGCCCGCACCGCCGGCCCGCCGGGCCCGGCCGGCACCTCGATGGGCGGGTGGAACCGCAGGCCCCAGCCGCCGGGGGTGAACCAGCCACCGAACGGCAGCAGCGCGGCGCCGGTGTGCCGGGCCAGCTGGGCCGGGCCACCGGGCAGCCTGGCCGGCTCACCGCAGAGATCGACCTCGATGCCGCCGCCGGTCAGCTCGCGGTCGGCGACCAGGCAGACCACCCGGTTGGCGCGCAGCCGGGCGGCCAGGGTGGCGACGGTCCGGGCACCGCCGTCGGCCGGCAGCACCTCGAACCCCAGCGACTCCCGGTACCCGACGAAGCGCCGGTACAGCGACTCCGGGTGCAGCCGCTCGGCCACCGTCACGAAGGTCGCCGGCTCGCCGCGGCGGCGCAGGGCCTGCACCAGCCAGGCGCCGGCCACGTCCCAGTTCCCGCTGTGGGTGAGTGCGGCGACCACGCCCCGGCCCCCGTCCAGCGCGCGGTGCAGATGCTCCACCCCGGCCACGGTGGGATCCACCGCATCGTGCAGCGCGACCGGGTCCATCGCCGGCAGCCGGAACGCCTCGCACCAGTACCGGGCGTAGGACCGCAGCCCCCGCGCCACCACGGCGTCGAGCTGCCCGTCGGTCGGCGCCGGCCCGGCGTGTACCAGCACCCTGGCCAGGTTCGCCCGCAGCTGGCGCGCGCCGGCGCCGTCCCGGCGGGCGGCCAGATCGGCCCCGGCCCGGAACAGCCCGCCGGCCAACCCGGCCGGCGCGGCGCGCACCGCCTGCCAGCCCAGGGCGTAGCCCAGGTCGGTCAGCCGCCCGGTCAGCTCGCCGGTCACCGGGACTCCGGCCCCTCGTCCGGGCCGGCCGAGACCGGCGGCACCGTGCCGTTGGCCGGCGCGGTGGTCGCCGGCGCGGTGGTCGCCGGCGCGGTGCCGTCGCTCAGCACCGGCTGGGCGGGCGGCGCTCCGGTCGCCCCGGGCTCGTCCGAGCCGTCCTCGCCGACCGCCTCAGCCGCCGTCTCGGCCGCCGCCGCATCGGCCAGCGCGGCCGTGCTCGCAGCCGCCGACCGGTACACCGACAGCAGCCGTTGGCCCAGTGTGATCACCGAGCCGACCGCGAGCAGCCACAGTGCCACCGCCAGCGCCCCGGGCACGCCGAGGCCCTGCAGCGCGGTGCCGACCAGTGCCAGGATCAGCCGCTCGGCGCGCTCCACCAGGCCGCCCTGCGCGGACAGCCCACTGGCCTCGGCACGCGCCTTCAGATACGAGACCACCAGCCCGGCGACCAGCGAGATCATCGCCGCGACGGCCGTGTGCGGCTGGTCCCCCAGGCGCAGGCACCACCAGGTCAGCGCCGCGAACAGGGCGCCGTCGGCGAGCCGGTCGCAGGTCGAGTCCAGCACCGCGCCGAACTGGGTGCCGGATCCCTGCGCCCGCGCCATCGCCCCGTCGACCAGGTCGAACAGCACGAACGCGGTGATCACGCAGACGCCGACGAAGAGCTGGCCCCTGGGCAGGAACCACAGTGCGGCCGCCATCGAGCCGACCGTGCCGAGCACGGTGACCAGGTCCGGCGGGATGCCCCAGCCCACCAGCGTACGGCCGAGCGGGTCGGTGACCCGACCGACCGAGGCGCGGGCGACAATGTTGTCGAGCATGGACCCCTACCGGGCGAACGCGATGGCTGGTGCGCCCCCAACCTTATTCCGTGCCGCGCTCCGGCCAGGCCCCGACCAGCAGCTCCCGGGTTTCGGAGAGCAGTTGCGGGATGACCTTGGTCTGTCCGACGACCGCGATGAAGTTGGCGTCCCCACCCCAGCGGGGCACCACGTGCTGGTGCAGGTGGTCGGCCAGCGAGCCGCCGGCGACCGCGCCCAGGTTCAGCCCCACGTTGAACGCGTGCGGCGCGGCGACCTTCTTCATCGCCCGCACCGCGCGCTGGGTGAAGTCCATCAGCTCCGCGGACTCGGCCGGGGTGAGGTCCTCGAGCTCGGCGACATGGCGGTACGGCACCACCATCAGGTGGCCGGGGTTGTACGGGTGCAGGTTGAGCACCGCGTACACCGAGGTACCCCGGGCCAGCACCAGGCCGTCCTCGTCGGTCAGCTTCGGGATCCGGCAGAACGGGCAGCCCTCCTCTGCGCTGCTCGCGGCGGCCTCCTTGATGTAGGCCAGCCGGTGCGGCGTCCACAGCCGGCGGAACCCGTCCGGGACCGCGGCCCCGTCCAGGCCGACCAGCTCGGGCGGGCCGGCTGGTGCCGCCGGGTCCGTCACGTGGCCCCCGTGTCGAAGTTGTGCTCGGTCGGCGAGGAGTTCTCCCGGCGCGCGATCCACTCGACGACCGCCTCGACCGCCTCGCCCAGCGGCACCCCGTTGCGCTGGGTGCCGTCCCGGAACCGGAAGCTGATCGCGTCCGCCTCGACGTCGCGGCCGCCGGCGAGCAGCAGGAACGGCACCTTCTGCAGCGTGTGGTTGCGGATCTTCTTCTGCATCCGGTCGTCGCTGGCGTCCACCTCGACGCGAACCCCGCGCGAGCGCAGCGTCTTGGCGAGCCGCTCGACGTAGTCGGTCTGGTCCCCGCTGACCGGGATGCCGACCACCTGCACCGGCGCCAGCCAGGCCGGGAACGCCCCGGCGTAGTGCTCGGTGAGCACGGCGAAGAACCGCTCGATCGAGCCGAACAGGGCGCGGTGGATCATCACCGGCCGCTGCCGGGAGCCGTCGTCGGCGGTGTACCCCAGCCCGAAGCGCTCGGGAAGGTTCAGGTCGAGCTGGATGGTGGACATCTGCCAGGTGCGCCCGATCGCGTCCTGAGCCTGCACCGAGATCTTCGGCCCGTAGAACGCGGCGCCGCCCGGGTCGTCCACCAGGTCCAGCCCGGACGCCTGGGCGGCCTCCCGCAGCGCGGCGGTGGACCGCTCCCACACCTCGTCGGTGCCGACGTACTTCTCCTCGTTGCGGGTGGACAGCTCCAGGTAGAAGTCGTCCAATCCGTAGTCCCGCAGCAGGTCGAGCACGAACGTGAGCAGCGACTTCAGCTCGTCCTGCACCTGCGCCTCGGTGCAGTAGATGTGCGCGTCGTCCTGGGTCATGCCACGCACCCGGGTCAACCCGTGGATCACCCCGGACTTCTCGTAGCGGTACACCGAGCCGAACTCGAACAGCCGCAGCGGCAACTCCCGGTACGACCGCCCGCGCGCGTCGAAGATCAGGTTGTGCATCGGGCAGTTCATCGGCTTGAGGTAGTAGTCCTGCCCGGGCTTGCGCACCTCGCCGTCCGGGCCCAGCTCCTCGTCGAGGTGCATGGGCGGGTACATGCCGTCGGCGTACCAGTCCAGGTGCCCGGAGATCTCGTAGAGCCTGCTCTTGGTGATGTGCGGCGTGTTGACGAACTCGTAGCCGGCCTCCTCGTGGCGCCGCCGCGAGTAGTCCTCCATCTCCCTGCGGATCACCCCGCCCTTGGGGTGGAACACCGCCAGCCCCGAGCCGATCTCGTCCGGGAAGGAGAACAGGTCCAGCTCGGCGCCCAGCTTGCGGTGGTCGCGCCGCTCGGCCTCGGCCAGCCGGTGCAGGTGCGCCTCCAGCGCCTCGGCGGACTCCCAGGCGGTGCCGTAGATGCGCTGCAGTTGCGGGTTGCGCTGGTCGCCCCGCCAGTACGCCGCCGCGCTGCGGGTCAGCTTGAACGCCGGGATGAACTTGGTGGTCGGCACGTGCGGGCCTCGGCACAGGTCCGACCAGACGACCTCGCCGGTGTGCGCGTGCACGTTGTCGTAGCTGGTCAGCTCCCCGGAGGCGTCGACCTCCATGACCTCGGAGTCGGACTCCGTGCCGGCTCCCTTGAGCTCGATCAGCTCCAACTTGTACGGCTCGTCGGCCAGCTCCTTGCGCGCCTCGTCGAGCGAGTCGAACTTCCGCCGGGAGAACCGCTGACCAGCCTTGATGATCTTCCGCATGGACGACTCGAGCTTGGTCAGGTCGTCCGGGGTGAACGGGTTCGCCACGTCGAAGTCGTAGTAGAACCCGTCGGTGATGGGCGGGCCGATGCCGAGCTTGGCTTCCGGGTACAGCTGCTGGACGGCCTGGGCCAGCACGTGCGCCGCCGAGTGGCGGATCACGCTCCGGCCGTCGGCGGTGTCCGCGCCGACCGGCTCGACGTCGATCTCGGCCTCCGGCGCCCAGGCCAGGTCGCGCAGCGCGCCCGCCGCGCCGGCGGACAGGTCGCGGACCACCACGACGGCGGTCGGCCCGGTGGTCGGCAACCCCGCCTCCCGCACCGCCGAGCCGGCGGTCGTACCGGCTGGCACCCGGATGGGAGCAGGCACGGGACGGGATACGGGACCGGACACGACGGGCTCCTCACAGGGGGAACGACACACGCACGAACACCAACACGAGCACGAACACGGCGGGCGCCGAGACGCGCTAGTCAGCTCCGATGTTAGTGCTCCGTTTACGACCGCTGACGAGCCGCCTCGACTGTGTCCAGACCGATTTGGCCAGCTCCCGCGGTCACCGATCGGTTCCGCACCTCGGTGAGGAACCGGTACACCGCGTCGACGGTGTGCGCGGTGCGCGCGGTGGCGATCGTGTCGAAGCCGTGCTGGGCGTGCGGGAGCTCGGCATATCCGACCACCGAGGGTGACCCGGCCCGCAGCGCGTCGACGAGCCGGCGGGACTGCTCGACCCCGACGATCGCATCGGTGGAACCGTGCACCACGAAGAACGGTGGCGCGTCCGCGCCGACCCGCAGCGCGGGTGAGGCCTGCCGCCAGGTGCGCTCGTCCTCCGCGAATCTGGTACCGATGATCTTGCCCTCGAGCAGCGCGAACAGCCCCTGCCGGTCCCGGGTGAAGTCGTGCACGCCGTACAGCGGCACGGCCGCCGCGAGCGCGGTGTCGACCTCGGCGAACCCCGGCTGGTAGTCCGGGTCGTTCGGGCTCAGCGCGGCCAGCGCGGCGAGGTGCCCGCCGGCCGAGCCGCCGGTGATGGCGATGAAGTCCGGGTCACCGCCGTGCCCGGCGATGTGCTCACGGATCCAGGCGATGGCCCGCTTGACGTCCACCACCATCGCCGGCCACCGCGACGCGGGGGCCAGCCGGTAGTTGACCGTCACGCACACCCAGCCACGCTCGGCGAGGTACCCGAGCAGCGGCTCGGCCTGGCCGACCTTGTCACCCGTCTGCCATGCCCCGCCGTGCACCTGCAGCAGCACCGGCGCCCGCCCGTCCAGCGGCAGGTCGCTCCGGTGCCAGACGTCCAGGGTGCCGAACGGGCCGTGCTCGCTGTAGCTGATGTCGGCCACCCGCCGGTACCGCCGCCGGGCCGTTCGGCCGGACAGCACGCCGGCCGGCCGTCTCCCGCCGGGCGCCGTCCCGGTCGAGCCGGTCGAGCCGGTCGCTCCGGTCGCGCCGGTCGAGCCGGGTACGTCGGCACCGGCCTGGCGCAGCGCGTCGGCGAGCGCCTCGGCCGAGCGCCGGGCGTCCCCGGCCAGCCCGGCCAGGCCGGCCAGTACCGCACCGTTGAGCGCGACCCCGGCCACCCGGGACAGCCCCCGGGAGCGCAGCGCGGCGGCGCCGGCCACCAGGTGCGCGCCGGCAAGCACGGCGGGGGTCTCGGAGGCGAGCGCGCTGGGCACCGCATTCACGATGGACAGCGGCCAGCGACCCAGCACCGGCCGGTAGGCGCCGGCCACCGCCGCCCCGCCCAGCGCCCCGACCAGCATCGGAACCGTTCCACGGCGCACCTCGGGCCACCCCCTTCAAACCGCCGTCCGGCGGTTCGCGATCATCGAGCGCGAGGCTACGCGACAGCGAGGAGAGGTGCATTCACCGTCAGTAGCCAGAGCGGCAGAAATATCCACAGCAAGTGAGCAGATCGGGCGGCCGAACGGGTGAGTTTGGCCGTCTCCCCGCATCGCGGTGGTGCGGGGAGCCGTTGACCTGGCGGACCTCGCGCCACAGCCGAATCCCCAGCGGCTGGTCGCGGACGCTGCATAAGCCAAGGTGGGAGGCCTCGCGGGTGTCTGGAGCACACGCTGGGCCGTCCGGTCCACCCGGACGGCGCAATGCTCCCGGGACCCCTGATGCCCGGGAGGTGCCCGCTCAGGCGCCTCGTTCCGAGTCTCGGTCCGGGCCGCCTTCCGAGTTCCCACCGCCGGTGGCCGGGGCGCCTTCCCCACCCGGCGGTCGCCGCATCGGGCCCCCGACCGGTCCCGGCCCGGCAGGGCCCAGTGGTCCCGCACCAGTCGGTCCCGGTCGCGCCGGTCCGGCCGGCCCCGGTGCACCCGGCCCGGCCGCCCACCGCCGGCCGGTGCCGCCCGCCGTGCGCCAGCTCGCCGCCCGGGGCGCGCCCGGCGGGTTAGCCGGGGCCCCGCGCCGGGGCCCGCAACCCCCGCCGCAGGGGCCACCCCCCGCCCAGGATCCGCGCGGACCGGGTCCGCGCTCGCCGGAGCCGCCCGGCGACAGCTCCCCCGAGATCAACCGAGTCAACCGAGTCAACCGAGCGGGCGCCGGCCCGGTGAACCCGGGCAACGGACCCCGCGAGCAGTTCGCGCTGCCCAGGCGGCAGCCCCGAAAACCGGCCGGGCGGGACGGCGCGGACCTGCCCGAGCAGGCCGGCACCAGACGCCGGTCCGACCTGCCCGAACAGGCCGGCAACGGCCGTCCGCCGGGGGTGCCGGACGTGCCGGACCATGGCCGCCGGTCGGTCCCGACCGAGCAACCTCCGCGTGGCCGCCGACCGGTCGGTCCGCCGGAGCAGGCGCCGAACGGACGCCGACCCGGCACCCCGGACGAAGCCCTCAACGGGCGCCTCCCGGGCACCCGGGGACAGGCCGGCAACGGCCGCCGCCCCGGCCCGCCCGAGCAGCCCCTCAACGGCCGCCGCCCCGGCACCCCCGAACAGCCCCCCAACCCCCGCCGCCCCGGCACCCCCGAACAGCCCCCCAACGGCCGCCGCCCCGGCACCCCCGAACAGACCCCCAACGGCCGCCGACCCGGCACCCCCGAACAGACCCCCAACGGCCGTCGACCCGGCACCCCCGAGCAGGCCCGGCCGCCCCAGGCCGAGCAGGACGCACCGGCCAACGCCACCGCGGCCCGCCTCCTCGCCGAGGGCCGGGCCCGGATGGCCTCCTCCTTCTCATCCTCCGACGCCCCGGAGGAGGAGGCACCGGCGCGGCGCAAGGACGCGCGGCCCGGCGGCCGGTTCGACATGCGCGGCCGGTTCGACCTGACGGAGCTGACCGCCCGCGCCACGGTGCTGCCCGAGCTGGCGAGGACCTGGTGGGCGCGGTCCCTGCGGCGGCGCCGGACCCGGCTCGCCAAGTACACCCCGAAGCAGCTCTGGTGGCACCGGGCCCGGCTGGCCGGCCTCGGCGCGGCGGGGCTGTTCGTGGTGCTGCCGGTGATGCTGTTCTTCATCGGCTACCTGTGCTTCAGCGTCCCGACGCCGGACGACGCGGTGAACAAGCAGGTCGCCACGATCTCCTTCGCGGACGGCAGCCAGCTGGCCAAGGTGGTCCCACAGGAGGGCAACCGGATCAAGGTCAGTATCGACCAGATCCCGAGGCATGTGCAGTTCGCGGTGCTCTCGGCCGAGGACCGGAGCTTCTTCTCCAACCCCGGGTTCGACCCGCTCGGCATCGCCAGGGCGGCCGTGCGGCAGCTCACCGGGGGCGGGGGCGGCGGGTCCACGATCACCCAGCAGTACGTGAAGAACTCGCTGGTCGGCGACCAGCACTCGCTGTGGCGCAAATACCGGGAGATGATCCTCGCGGTCAAGATCTCCCAGGAGAACACCAAGGCCGACATCCTGGCCGACTACCTCAACGCGATCTACTTCGGCCGGGGCGCGTACGGCATCCAGGCCGCCAGCCAGGCGTACTTCGGCAAGAACGTCTGGGAGCTCAGTCCGTCCGAGGGGGCACTGCTCGCCGGCATCATCCAGTCCCCGTCCCGGTGGGACCCGGCGGTCGACCCGCAGCACTCCGTGGAGCGCTGGACCTTCGTCGCCGACGGCATGCTCCGGCAGGGCTGGATGACCCCGGAGCAGCGCGCGGCGGCCCGGTTCCCGGTCACCATCCCGCCGCGGCGGATCTCCGGCGGGGTGCCGACCGACGACCGCGGCCTGATCCTGAGCGCCATCAAGGACGAGTTGGAGTCCCGCGGCATCAGCGAGCAGGAGTTCAGCCAAGAGGGGCTGAAGATCACCACCACCATCGACCCGGTCGCCCAGCAGCAGGCGGTGGACGCCGTGCACAAGGGGCTCGACGGACAGCCGCCGAACCTGCGCAGCGCGCTGGTGTCGATCGATCCGCAGACCGGCTCGATCCTGGCCTACTACGGCGGCGACAACGGCGTCGGCCTGGACTACGCCAGGGTGCGCAAGCAGCCCGGTTCGACGTTCAAGCCGTTCGTGCTGCTCGCCAACATGCTGCAGCCCACCCCGATGGGTCTTGGCACCCAGTTCAAGGGCGAG
>DASYLM010000255.1:0-13758 GCA_036009565.1 Pseudonocardia sp.
GCTGGCCGACCTGCGAGCCGAGCAGCGGGTGCTGGAGATCGGCTGCGGCACCGGCAATCTCACGGTGCTCGCCAAGCGGCGCCAGCCGGACGCCGAGGTGGTCGGGCTGGACCCGGACCCGAGGGCGCTGGCCCGGGCCACCGGCAAGGCCGCCGGGCTGGGCATCCGGTTCGATCGGGGATACAGCCAGGCGCTGCCCTACCCGGACGGCTCCTTCGACCGCGTGCTGTCCGCACTGATGCTCCACCACCTCGAGGGCGAGGTGCGTAGCCGCACCGCCCGGGAGGCGCTGCGTGTCCTGCGCCCGGGCGGCGCGCTGTACCTGGTGGACATCGGCGGCCGGGTGAGCCCGTCCGACGGCTTCGCGGCCCGGCGACAGCTGCGCTCCGAGCGGCTGCGGCCCAACCTCGGTGACGCCGTCCCCCGGCTCCTGCGCGAAGCCGGGTTCGCCGAGTGCGTGGAGCTGACCCACCTGGTCGGCCGCCTGCTGGGACGGTCGACCTTCTACCGGGCCACTCGCGCCGCCTGAGGGTGGCCGCGCGGCCGGTTTCGGTCGCCCGTCGACCCCGTCCAGCGCTGGACCGCGGTGCCTCGAAGGTCGACACTGATCAGGATGCGGGCGGATGAGCTGCGGGCGGCCATGGTGGCTGATCTGGTGGCCGGCGGCCGGATCGTCTCGCCGGCCGTGCAGCGGGCCTTCCGGACGGTGCCCCGGCACCTGTTCCTGCCCGACCTGCCGCCCGCCCAGGCCTACCAGGACGAGGCGGTCGCGACGAAGTGGCTGGACGGCGTCGCGGTCAGCTCGGCGTCCCAGCCGTCCATGATGGCGATCATGCTCGAGCAGCTCGAGCTGCGGCCGGGCGACCGGGTGCTGGAGATCGGCGCCGGTACCGGCTACAACGCCGCGCTGATGGCCGAGCTGGTCGGCCCGACCGGCTCGGTGGTCGCGGTGGACATCGACGAGGACCTGGTGCGCAGCGCGGCGGCCCACCTGTCCGCCGCGGGCAGCACCGGCGTCGGGCTGGCCACCACGGACGGCGCCCTGGGCTATCCGGAGGCCGCGCCGTTCGACCGGATCGTGCTCACCGTGGGCAGCTGGGACATCCAGCCCGCCTGGTGGCACCAGCTCGCGCCGGGCGGGCGGCTGCTGTTGCCGCTCTCGGTGCGCGGCAGTCAGCTGTCGGTGGCGCTGGACCTGCTACCGGGCCCGCCGCCGTACCTGAGCAGCGTCTCGGTGCGCAGCTGCGCCTTCGTCCGGCTGCGCGGCAGCGGCGCCGGGCCGGAGAGCAGTCGCCCGCTCGACGCCGAGGGGCTCGCCGTGCAGACCGGGGACGAGCGCGAGCTGGACACCCAGGCGCTGCTCGCGCTGCTGGCCGACCCGGGCCCGGAGCTGCCCTGCCCGGTGCGGCTGGCCGCCGTCGACCTGTGGGACGGGCTGGGCCTCTGGCTCGCCGTGCACGAGCCCGACGTGTGCCGGCTGCTGGTCAGCTCCTCGGCCTCGGACCGTTCGCTGTCGCTGCTGCCCGTCGGGATGGACGGCGGCACGGTCGCGCTGCTCGGCAGGTACGGGGTGGCGGTGGTGGTGCCGAGGGACCGGGCCGGTATCGACTTCGACCGGCGGTTCCCGATCGCGGTGCGGCCGCACGGGCCCGGCGGCGGGCCACTGGCGGAGCGGCTGGCCGGGCTGCTCGAGGCGTGGGTGGCGGCGGGGCGGCCGACGGCGAGTGAGCTGCGGATGCGGGCCTACCCGGCCGGGGTGGCGCCGCCCTCGGGCCCCGGCGCGGTGGTGAACAAGGCGCACAGCCAGCTGGTGCTCGACTGGCCGAGGGTGCAGGCGCCCACCCAGTAGTGGTGCCGCCGGTAACACGGGCGACGGCGGCGCCGGTGCGGCCTTATGGTGGAGGCGTGAGCACCGTCGCCGACACCGACCCCGCCGTTCGTACCGCGTCCGCCCGCACCGAGCCGCAGCCCGTCGACTCGCTGCGCGAGGAGGTGCACGCGGCCGCGCGCCGCGCCCGGGTGGCCGCCGGCCGCCTCGCGCTGCTGCGCCGCGCCGAGAAGGACCGGGCGCTGCTGGCGCTGGCCGATGCGCTGCGGGCCAACGCGGAGCCGATCCTGGCGGCCAACGCCGAGGACGTCCGCGCGGCCCGGGACAGCGGCATGGCCAGCTCGCTGGTCGACCGGTTGACGCTGGACGAGCAGCGCATCGAGGGCATCGCCGGCGGGCTGGCCAAGGTCGCCGCGCTGCCCGACCCGGTCGGCGAGGTGGTCCGGGGCAGCACGCTCGCCAACGGGCTGTCCCTACGCCAGCTGCGGGTGCCGATGGGCGTGGTCGGCATGGTCTACGAGGCCCGCCCGAACGTCACGGTGGACGCCGCCGGCCTGGCGCTGAAGTCGGGCAACGCGGCCCTGCTGCGTGGCTCGTCCTCGGCGTTGCACACCAACACGGTGCTGGTCGAGGTGTTGCGCGCGGCGCTGACCGAGGACGGCCTGCCGGCCGACGCGGTGCAGCTGCTGCCGTGCACCGACCGGGCGAGCGTGCACCACCTGATCACCGCCAGGGGCCTGGTGGACCTGGTGATCCCGCGCGGCGGGTCCGGGCTGATCTCGTCGGTGGTGCTCGGTGCGACCGTGCCCACCGTGGAGACCGGCATCGGCAACTGCCACGTCTACGTCGACGCCGCCGCCGACCTCGACGTCGCCGAGCGGATCGTGCTCAACTCGAAGGTCCGCCGGCCGTCGGTGTGCAACTCCGCCGAGACCGTGCTGGTGCACGCCGACGTGGCCGAACAGTTCGTACCGGCGATCGCGGCCTCGCTGCACCTTGCCGGGGTGACGGTGCACGCCGACGAGCGCTTCCTCGCGCTGGCCCCGGGTTGCCTGCCGGCCACCGACGAGGACTGGGACACCGAGTACCTCTCGCTGGACATCGCCGCCGCCGTGGTGGACTCCCTCGACGACGCGGTCGCGCACATCGCCGTGCACGGCTCGCAGCACACCGAGGCGATCGTGACCACCGACCTGGCCGCCGCCAACGCCTTCACCGCCCGGGTGGACGCCGCCGCGGTCATCGTGAACGCCTCCACCGGGTTCACCGACGGCGAGGAGTTCGGGATGGGCGCCGAGATCGGCATCTCGACGCAGAAGCTGCACGCCAGGGGCCCGATGGGGCTGGCCGAGCTGACCACCACGAAGTGGGTCGTCTGGGGCGACGGCCAGGTGCGCCCCGGCTAGCTAGCCTCCCGACCCACGTTTCCGCGAGTCGGGGATTCTGTCAGCGCGAGTCGGGGTTTCCGTCAGGACGTACGCCCGGGGGCGGCCCCGGGGTGTCTCCCCAGGGATGACGACCGGAAGCCGCCGCCCGCCTAACGTCCCCGGCATGACCGAAATCGCCCGTGAGCTGCGGACCTTCTGGACCGGGGGTCGGCCGGTCGAGCGCGTCGCCTACGCCTTCGCCGCGCTGTTCCTGCTCTCCGGACTGGCCCACCTGGGCATCCAGGCGGCCGTCGGGGGGCCCTGGGACGGGCCGGTGTCCTGGCGCAAGCCGACCACGTTCGGCCTCTCCTTCGGCCTGACCGTGCTCAGCGTGACCTGGGTGGCCTCCTTCCTGCGCATCGGCGACCGACTCCGGGCCGGCTTGCTCGGCGGTTTCCTGGTGGCCAGCACCGCCGAGGTCGCGCTGATCACGGTGCAGGCGTGGCGGCGGGTGCCGTCACACTTCAACTTCGAGACGCCGGTGGACACCCGGGTCACGATGGTGTTGGCGGCCGGTGGGGGAGTGCTGTTCGTGGTGCTCGGTGCCCTGTTCGCCCAGTCCCTGCGGGTGCAGCCGCTGCTGGCCCCGGAGCTGCGGCTGGGCATCCGGCTGGGGTTCGGCGCGCTGCTGGCGGGACTGGTGACCGGCGGGATCATGATCGGCATCGGCACGACGCTGGTCCGCGGTGGTGACCCGGGGGCCGCGTACCACGGCGCCGGGGTGTTCAAGCTGGCGCATGCGGTGGGGTTGCACGGCATCGCGGTGCTGCCCGGGGTGGCCTGGCTGTCCGGCCTGCGTGACCGCGACCGGGAGAATCACCGCGCGGGCAGCGCCGGAACGATGAGCCCTGAGCTGCGCCTCGCGACCGCCGGCTACCTCGGCCTGCTCGCCTGCGCACTGGTGGTCGGGGCACAGGGCCGGCTCGGCGCACTAACTGTGTTAGGTATCGCGCTGACCGGGTTGGTGCTGCTCAGCGCTCTGTACCGGGTGCTGGCGGCGGTGCTGAGAGGTAAACGAGTGGTATCCGGCGGCGCTGTCAGGTAGTCGATCCGGCGCGCACAGTGCAGGATGAACAGGTGAGTGCAGACCAGCCGGCCAACAAGCCACAGTCACCTCTGTTCGGCTCCGTGGACGACGTCATGGAGCGGCTGGCCGAGGTCGGCTACCTCGCCTCGATCGCGGCGGCGACCACGGTGTACCTGGCTGACCGGCTCGGCAAGCCGCTGCTCGTCGAGGGCCCGGCCGGTGTCGGCAAGACCGAGCTGGCCAAGGCGGTCGCGGCCTGCACCAAGTCCGGCCTGGTCCGGCTGCAGTGTTACGAGGGCATCGACGAGGCCCGCGCGCTGTACGAGTGGAACCACGCCAAGCAGCTGCTGCGGATCACCTCGGGTCAGGGGCGCGAGTCCTGGGACCAGACCCGCGACGACGTGTTCTCCGAGGAGTTCCTGCTGCCCAGGCCGCTGCTCACCGCGATCCGCCGCGACGAGCCGACGGTGCTGCTGATCGACGAGATGGACAAGGCGGACGTGGAGGTCGAGGGCCTGCTGCTGGAGGTGCTGTCCGACTTCCAGGTGACCGTCCCGGAGATGGGCACCATCTCGGCCAAGCGGCGCCCGTTCGTGCTGCTCACCTCCAACTCCACCCGGGAGCTCTCGGAGGCGCTGAAGCGGCGCTGCCTGTTCCTACACCTCGACTTCCCGGACGCCGACCTGGAGCGGCGGATCGTGCTGTCCCGGGTGCCGGAGCTGCCCGAGTCGCTGGCCGACTCGCTGGTACGCACCGTCCGGGTGCTGCGCGGGCTGGAGCTGCGCAAGGCGCCGTCGGTGGCCGAGACGATCGACTGGGCGCGCACCCTGCTCGCGCTCGGCCTGGACACGCTGGACGACGAAGCCGCCCGGGCCACCCTCGGTGTCGTGCTCAAGCACCACTCGGACGCGCAGAAGGCCGCCGCCGAGCTGCGGCTGAACTAAGCCAGCCAACCGGAGGAGCGCCATGGTCTCGCCACCGCCGCACGGTCTGCCCGGGCACCTGGTCGACTTCGTCGGCGCGCTCCGCACGCACCAGGTGCCGGTCGGCCCCGGCGAGACCGTCGACGCGGCCGCTGTGCTCACCGCGCTGAACCTGTTGCGGCGCGAGGAGCTGCGGGAGGGGCTGGCCGCCGCGCTGCTGCGCCGGTCCGGTCAGCGGGCGGTCTTCGACACGCTGTTCGACCTGTACTTCCCGATCGCGCTGGGCCGGGGCCGCAGCGAGGTGGAGGTGCCGTGGACGTCGGACGGCGAGGTCGACCTGGACGCGCTGCGCGACATCCTCGCCGACCTGCTGCGGGACGGCGACGACGCCGCGCTGCGTGAGCTGGCCAGGGCCATCGTGGACGCGCTCGGTCAGGCCGGCGGCGGTACCGGACAGGGCGGGCCCGGCCAGGGCGGTCAGGGCCCGAAGAACTGGTCGGCCTACCAGGTGTTGCGCCAGCTCAGCCCGGAGACGTTGCTGGCCCGCATCCTGTCCGACCTGATGGCCGGCAACACCGACAAGAACCAGGCGTTCGCGGAGGAGGTGGCGCGGCGGGAGATCCGGCAGCGCATCGCCGAGTTCCGCAAGATGATCACCGAGGAGGTCCGGCGGCGCACGGCGGAGACCCGGGGCCGCGACCAGGTGGCGAAGACGGCGGTGCCCAAGCAGGCCGAGCAGGTGGAGTTCCTGTCCGCCTACGCCGACCAGCTGGCCATGCTGCGCCGCACCGTGCACCCGCTGGCCCGCCGCCTCGCCAGCCGCCTCGCGGTGCGTCGCAAGCACGCCAAGCGCGGCCAGATGGACCTGCGCCGCACCCTGCGCCGGTCGATGTCCACCGGTGGCGTGCCGATGCGCCCGGCGTACCGCACCAAGCGCCCCGGCCGCCCGGAGCTGGTGGTGTTCTGCGACGTGTCCGGTTCGGTGGCCGGGTTCAGCCACTTCACGCTGTTGCTGGTGCAGGCGTTGCGCGAACAGTTCAGCAAGGTGCGGGTGTTCGCGTTCGTGGAGCGCGCCGACGAGGTGACCCACCTGTTCGCGCCGGGCAACGACCTGGCCAGCGTGATGAGCCGGGTGCTGCGGGAGGCCGAGCTGGTGACCTTCGACGGGCACAGCGACTACGGCGGATCGCTGGCCAGCATGGTGGAGCACTGGCCGGACGCGGTCGGCCCGCGCAGCTCGCTGCTGATCCTGGGCGACGCGCGGACCAACTACCGCGATCCCAACCTCGCCGTGCTGCGGCGGCTGATCGGACAGGCCCGCCACAGCCACTGGCTGAACCCGGAGCCGCGCAAGCAGTGGGGCAGCGGCGACTCGGCCGCACTGCGCTACGCGGACCTGCTGCCCATGCACGAGTGCCGAACGGTCGCCCAGCTGGCCGACGTGGTGGAGACGCTGCTGCCCGTGTGAGCGCTCAGCCGGGCTGGATGTTGGCGTTGAGGTGGAAGACGTTCTCCGGGTCGTAGCAGGACTTGATCCGGGCCAGCCGCTCGTACTTGGCCGGGCCGTAGGCGGTGCGCACCCGGTCGGCCTCGTACTCGGCCATGAAGTTGACGTAGCCGCCGGAGTTGCTGGCGTACGGGCGCAGCACCTCCCACAGCTCGCGGACCCAGAGCCGGTCCTCGGCGAGCACGGCCGGATCGGGCGAGAACGCACCGATGTTCAGCACCCAGCGCGCGCCGCGGCTGCCGCCGAACGCGGTGGCGTCCTCGTCCACCTCGGAGTACGCGCCGCCCAGTGGGAAGATCGGCAGGAAGGACAGCGGCGACTTCTTGCGCGGCAGGTACTCGGCCAGCGTGGTGATCAGCTCGTCCGGCATCTCGTCCAGGTGCAGCGCCTTCTCGTAGGCGTGGCTGCCCCAGAGCGCGCTCGCGTCGAGCATCTGCTGCAGCGCGACGTACGGAATCGGTGAGACCAGTTCGAACAGCGGCGGCAGCGCCGCGCGGAGCGGGTCGACCAGGCGGGCGTGCTCCTCGGCCGTGCCGAAGCCGGCGATGATGACCGCGCAGCCCGGCGCGAAGTGGTACTGCTCGGGCACGAACGGCTCCGGCGGGGCGCTGAGCCCGGCCGCCAGCAGGCCGCCGGCGTTCTTCGGCAGGTTCTCCAGCGCGTCGCGGGCCGCCCGCAGCGCGTCCGCGCGCCGGTCCGTCTCCCAGAACAGCATGGCGAAGTTGATCATCGGTCCGACCGGTTCCACGCGGAACTCGAACTCGGTGACCACGCCGAAGTTGCCGCCGCCGCCCTTCAGCGCCCACAGGAGGTCCGCGTGCTCCGACTCCGACGCCCTGACCACCCGCCCATCCGCGAGGGCGACCTCGGCGGAGATCAGGTTGTCGCAGCTCAGGCCCATCTTGTTGGTGAGCCAGCCGAACCCGCCGCCGAGCGAGAGGCCGGCGACGCCGGTGTGGCTGATCGTGCCCATGGTCACCGCCAGGCCGTGCTCCTGGGTCGCGCTGTCCAGGTCGGCGCCGGTCGTCCCGCCGCCGCAGCGGACCCGCCGCGCCTCCGCGTCGACACTCACCTGGCGGAGCAGGCTGAGGTCGATCATCAGGGCGCCGTCCGCGACCGCGGCGCCGGAGAAGTTGTGCCCGCCGCCGCGCACCGAGATCTCCAGGCCGGCCACCCTGGCGAAGGTGATCGCCGAGCTCACGTCGGCGGTGTCGGCGCACCGTGCGATCACCGCGGGGTGCCGGTCGATGTCTCCGTTCCACACCGCGCGGGCGGTGTCGTAGTCGGGGTCCCCGGCGGTGATCACCTGGCCACGGAACGAGCTCCGGAATGCATGCAGCGGTGAATCCAGCACTTGTGACACGACCAGCCCCCAGGTGGTGTACGGCAGCGGCCGCCGCCGAAGCCTGCTGACTGTAAGTGCGGATGGCCGAAATCAGGGCCAGCTTTTACCGGGCTCCGTTCCACTGACGGGGTGAGGCAGGCGGGAAGGTAGCTGCAGGTGATCGTAGCGGCGGCTCGGTCGCTCCCGACCGGGGGTCGGGTGTCGGCGGTGTGAGCCGCGCCGCCCGCTGCGGCGCGCGCCCGCGTGGGCGCTATACGCTGCGCCGATGAGTGGGGAGTGCGGCGGGCCCAAGCGCATCGGGGTGATGGGTGGCACCTTCGATCCCATCCATCACGGGCACCTCGTTGCCGCCAGCGAGGTGAGTGCCCGGTTCGGGCTGGACGAAGTGATCTTCGTGCCGACCGGGGAGCCGTGGCAGAAGACCGGGCGCACGGTCAGCTCCGCCGAGGACCGGTACCTGATGACGGTCGTCGCCACCGCCTCCAACCCCCAGTTCTCGGTGGACCGGGCGGACATCGAGCGTCCCGGCGCCACCTACACCGTGGACACCCTGCGCGAGCTGCGGGACCGGTACCCGAACGCGGAGCTGTTCTTCATCACCGGCGCGGACGCGCTGGCGCAGATCCTGTCCTGGCACAAGGTCGATGAGCTGTTCGAGCTGGCGCACTTCGTCGGCGTGACCCGGCCCGGCTACGAGCTGGGCGACGAGCACCTGCCGGAGGGCTCGGTGACGCTGGTCGAGGTGCCCGCACTGGCGATCTCGTCCACCGAGTGCCGGCGCCGGGTCAGCGAAGGACGGCCGGTCTGGTACCTGGTGCCGGACGGGGTCGTCCAGTACATCTCGAAGCGTTGCCTGTATCAGGGCTGATCCGAAAACCGAGCCGAATTTGCCTTGCGCGCCACCTAATTACACCGGTGTAAGCAGGGTCGACCTCGATAACGTAGGTATCACGGCCGTATCTCGGCGGCTCGGACGCGAGAATCACGATGTTATCTCGCAGGTTGACGGCGGTTTCGCTGTGTGAGCGAGGCCGTGCCCAGAGTGTCGTCGGGCGCCCATCGAACGGGGTCTCTCCTGCGTAAACGGCTCCTCACCGTTCACTTTCTGCGAGATCGGGTGTCACCGGAAAGAGGGAATGCGGCACTCTCAATTTTACTCCCAGATCTCGGCGTCACTATGGTCTGCTCGTCCGCTCCCCAATTGGAAGGAACTTCCTATGTCGCGCACTGTTCGCGTCGTCATCGCTGGAGTTGTCTCTGCTGGCATCCTCGTTGCGGGCGCTGGCGCCGCATTTGCCGACTCGGACGACGACGGCGGCCAGGACTACAGCACGGGCTCGAGCTCGGGCGGCGGCGGCGGTCTCACCGACGGCCTCGGCCTCGGCACCGTCACCGGCCTGCTCGGTGGTCTCGGGCTCGGCCTGTAGGACCCGCCCCCAAGTCGACACCCCCACGCCCCGGACCTTGCGCCTCACCGCGCGAGGGTCGGGGCGGGTTCGCGAGTGGACCCGACCGCGCTGTGGCGAACCGCGCCCGGACCAGTGCCGGAGCGGCTCAGTACCCTTGGAGGCCGACGAGACGGGATGGACCGGGTTGGCCGGCCGTCCTGGCGGAGGGAGTGCGGTGAGCGCATCCGCGCAGGCACTGGAACTGGCGAAGGTCGCGGCCGGAGCCGCGGCCAACAAGAAGGCCCGCGAGATCGTCGTGCTCGACGTCTCTGAGCAACTGGTCATCACGGACTGCTTCGTGATCGCCTCGGCGCCCAACGAGCGCCAGGTCCAGGCCATTGTGGACGAGGTCGAGGAGCGGCTGCGGCTGGCCGGCAGCAAGCCGATCCGGCGGGAGGGCGCCCGCGAGGGGCGGTGGGTGCTACTGGACTTCGTGGACATCGTGGTGCACATCCAGCACTCGGAGGAGCGCGGTTTCTACGGGCTGGACCGGCTGTGGAAGGACTGTCCCCGGATCGACATCCCGGAGGCCAGGGTGGACCCGCTGGCCGACGAGTCGGACGATTCAGTGGACGGGTACGCGGGGTGACGCTGCGCCGGTTGGTGCTCGTACGCCACGGGGAGACCGACTTCAACGCCGAGGGCCGCATGCAGGGCCACCTCGACTCCGAGCTCACCGAGCTCGGGGTCCGCCAGGTGCGCCGTGCGGCCCCGGCTCTCGCGCGCTTCGACCCGGTGCGGCTGATCAGCTCGGACCTGTCCAGGGCGGCCCGCTCCGCCGAGGAGATCGGCCTGGTCTGCGGTCTGCCGGTCAAGCTGGATGCGCGGCTGCGGGAGACCCATCTCGGTGACTGGCAGGGTCTGACCCCCGAGCAGGTGGACCTCGACTGGCCCGGCGCGCTGGCCACCTGGCGGTCCGACCCGACCTGGTCACCGCCCGGCGGGGAGTCCCGGGTTGCGGTGGCCGCCCGAGCCCTGCCGTTGGTCGACGAGCTCGACGCGGAGTTCGCGTCGGACCCGCCCAGCACCGTGCTGCTGTGCGCGCACGGCGGTCTGATCACGGCGCTGAGCTGCGCGCTGCTCGGGCTGGAGCTGGCCAGCTGGACCTCGCTGGGCGGGATGGGCAACGCCAACTGGGTGACCCTGCAGCGCCGGAGCCCACCGGGTTCACGGTGGCGGATGACCAGGTACAACGCCGGTGTCCTCGATTAGCGCGGTGTCGGCGTGACCAAGGCTGGCCCGGCCGGCGCCGGGGACGGCGCCGGCGCGGTGGGTGCCGGCGCGGCCGGCATCGCGCGGCCGGGCGGCCCGGTCCTGCTGGTGCTGGCCGACTCGCTGGCCTTCTACGGTCCCGAGCGCGCCGAGCCCGCCGACGACCCCCGGCTGTGGCACAACCAGGCCGCCGCCGCGCTCGGCGGGCGCGCCGAGCTGCTCGCCGGCTACGGCTGGACGGCCCGCCACGCGTGGCGTGGGCTGACCCGCGACCCGAGGATCTGGCCGGTGATGCCCACCGTCGACGCCCTGGTGCTCGGCGTCGGCGGGATGGACACGTTGCCGTCACCGCTGCCCACCGCGCTCCGCGAGCTGCTCCCGTCGCTGCGCCCGGCCGGGCTGCGACGGGTGGTGCGGGACGGCTACCTGGGCGCTCAGCCGGCGCTGGCCAGGGCACTGTCGGTGCTGCCCGGCGGCGGCCCGGTGGCGATGCCGCCCAAGCTGACCGTGCACTACCTGGAGTCCTGCCGGCGCGCGGTCACCTTCATCCGTCCCGGCATCCCGGTCGTGGCCCTGTTGCCCGGCGTGCACCGGGCCGCGGCCTACGGCTATGTGCACGCCGGTCGGGCGGCCGCCGAGCGGGCCACCCGGGTCTGGGCGGCGGAGGTCGGCGCGGCGGTGCTGGACGTCTCGGCGTTGATCGGCGACCACATCCGGGCCGGTGACGGCAACCCCGACGGCATGCACTACGGCTGGTACGGGCACCAGCGGGTGGGCGCGGGCCTGGCCGAGCTGCTCGCCCCGGGGCTGTTCCCCGAAGGGGCCGCGTCGCCGGGGCACTAGTGTCCGAAGCACACTTGGGATCGTCGTCCGGGAACATCGGGAGGTAGTCGGACCGTGGTGCTGGACCTGCTCCATCGGATCGGCGAGCACGTCGGCGGGTGGCTCTACCTGATCGCCGGGTTCTTTGCCTTCGCCGAGGCCGCGATCATGGTCGGCGTGGTGTTCCCGGGCGAGGCGTCGCTGCTGGTCGCCGGGTTCGGCGCGCACCAGGGTTGGATCAGCCTGTGGCCGATGGTGGCGGTCGCGGCGGTGTGCGCGATCGTGGGCGACAGCGTCGGCTACGAGGTGGGAAAGCACTACGGCCCCGCGCTGCGCGAGTCCCGGTTCGGCCGCCGGGTGGGCGTCAAGCACTGGGCGACCGCCGATGCGTTCCTGCACCGCCACGGTGGCAAGGCGGTGTTCCTGGGCCGCTGCACGGCTCTGCTGCGGGCGTTGATCCCGGGCATGGCCGGCATGGCCCGGCTGCCGTACCTGCGGACCTTCCTGCCCTGGAACATGGCCGGCGGAGTGCTCTGGGGCGGCGGCTGTGTGCTCCTGGGATACGGCTTCTCCGCCTCGCTCGAGACGATCTCGCGGTACCTCACCTGGGGACCGATCGCCGTGATCGCCGTATTGCTCGCGGCCTACCTGGTGTACCGGCTGCTGCGCCGCCGCCGGGAACGCTCCGCCGAGCTGTCCTGACCGTGGCGGCCACTCGATGACGGTCGCGGTACTCACCGACTCCACCGCCTACCTGCCCGCCGGACTGGCGGCCCGGCACGGCATCCACGTGGTGGCGCTGCGGGTCAGCCTGGGTCAGCGGTTGGGCCGGGACACCGTCGACGTCGGGGCCGCCGACGTCACCGCGGCGCTGGCCGATCCGTCGACCGCGGTCGGCACCTCCCGGCCGGCGCCGGCGGAGTTCACCGCGCGCTACCGCGAGCTGCTCGACCGCGGGGCGAGCGAGGTGGTCTCGATTCACCTGTCCCGGCGGCTGTCCGGTACCTGGGAGGCGGCCCGCATCGCCGCCGACGACTTCGACCCGGGCCTGGTGCGGGTGGTCGACTCCCGGTCGACCGGGATGGGGTTGGGATTTGCGGTGCTGGCGGCGGCCCGCGCGGCGGCGGCCGGATGCCTCGGTGCCCAGGTGGAGGATGCGGCCGCGGAGGTGGCGGCCCGGAGCAGGGTGTTCTTCTGCGTCGACTCGCTGGAACACCTGCGCAGGGGTGGTCGGATCGGGGCCGCGGCAGCCTGGCTGGGCAGCGCGCTGGCGGTCAAGCCGGTGCTGCACGTGACGGACGGCCTGATCGAGCCGCTGGAGAAGGTGCGCACCGCCGCCAGGGCGATGACCCGGCTGGTCGAGTTGGCGGCGCAGGCGGCCGGGTCCGGTCCCGCTGAACTGGCCGTGCACCACCTCGGCGCCGCCGACCGGGCCGAGGAACTGGTGCACCGGCTGGCCGATCAGTTGCCGGCGGCCGAGCCGTGCCTGCTGTCCGAGGTCGGCGCGGTGCTCGGGGCGCACGCCGGGCCGGGGCTGCTCGGCGTGGTCGTGGTGCCGCCGGCTTGATCGTCCGCTCTGGTGGTGGTGGTCTTTTGGCGGCGGTCTTTTGGTGGCGGTCTTTTGGTGACGGACGGTCCGGGCGCTCGGTTCGGTCAGCTCAGCACGGCGGCACGGCGGCACGGCGGCACGGCGGTACGGCGGCACGGCGGCACGGTCAGCTCAGCAAGGCAGCACGGTCAGCGGGCTGGCTGGCTGGCCGCCACGCCCGGCGCAGCGGCAGCGCACGGCTGTGGTCCGGGCTGGCCGGCCGGCCCAGCGGCGATGCACGGCGTGTGCGCTGGGCTGGGCTGGCCGCCGGTCGGGCAGTGTGGCACAGCGGGCCGACACTGTGTGAGCTCGTTCGGCGTGGTCGGGGCGGGTTGTGCACAGCGAGGTCAGTTGTCCACAGCTGGCCGTCCGCGCACCCCGCGACATCGGGATTGCACCTAGTTTCGGCCTCGTGGCAACGGCACAGGTGGGGCTCCCCGGGCCCGGAGAGCGCTCGGCGAGCGATCGGCTGACCGCGCTGAGAGTTCCCCGTCGTGCCGTCGGATCGGCCCCGCCGCGCGCCGCCGGTGCCGGGCCGTCCCGCCCGATCGGCGTCGGCGCGTCCGGTCCGGCCGGAGAGCAGCCGGCCGGAGGGCAGCCGGTTGGGGAGGAGACGGTTGGAGCCAGGGCG
>DASYLM010000256.1:0-6116 GCA_036009565.1 Pseudonocardia sp.
GATCTCGCTGGACAGCCAGGGCGGGCTCGCCTCCACACTGGGGGCGATGGCCGCCGTCGGGCTGGACGCGAGCTGGCTGCGGGCGCACCCGGCCCGGTTGGAGGCTGTGACGCCTGAGCAGGTAGCGGCCGCCGCCGCGGAGTTCTTCACCCCGACCGCGTTCACCGGCGTCATCGTCGGCGACGCGGCGTCCGTGGGCGCCAAACTCCGGGCCCTCGGCGGGATCGAGCTGCCGTGAGGTTTGAGCTGACCACTCCGCCCCGGTTGTCCAGGGCCACGGTGGACCGCGAGGAGCCGCTGCGCCTGGACCCCGAGCGGCTGGTCGCCGGCTGGCCCAAGGCCCGGGTGCTGGTGGTGGACGGCAAGGGTCGGGCGCCGATCCGGCTCGACCCGAACGACGTGTACTCCGTGGTCACGAAGCCCGGTCCCGAGCTCGGCGCCGAGCCGCCGGCGGACGCCTCGCTGATCGGCGAGCAGGACGGGGTGGCCTACTGGGCGGTGCGCGGCGCTCCGTCGCTGATCGACGGGGACGACCCGTCCGAGTGGCAGGACCTGCGCGCCCGGGGTGCCGACCTGGATGCCACCAGTGCCGGCCTGATGGTCAGCGCGGTGGCGGTGCTGGGCTGGCACGACAACGCCCAGTTCTGTGCGCGCTGCGGGTCGGGGACCGAGCCGACGCACGCCGGCTGGATGCGGGTGTGCGTCAAGTGCCGGCACGAGGAGTACCCGCGCACCGACCCGGCGATCATCTGCCTGGTGCACGACGGCGGCACCGGTGACTCGGCCCAGGTGCTGCTGGCCCGGCAGCCGGTGTGGCCGCCCGGGCGGTACTCGGTGCTGGCCGGCTTCGTGGAGGCCGGCGAGTCACTGGAGGCCTGTGTCGCCAGGGAGATCGCCGAGGAGGTCGGGGTGAGCGTCACCGACATCCGGTACCTGGGCAGCCAGGCCTGGCCGTTCCCGCGCTCGTTGATGATCGGCTTCTCGGCGTTGGCCGACCCGGCGCAGCAGCTCGTACTGGCCGACGGTGAGATCGCCGAGGCGTTCTGGCTGACCCGCGCCGAACTGCGCCGCGCACTGCACGAGGGCGACTGGGCTAACGAGGACGGCAACCCCGTGCTGCTGCCGCCGCCGGTATCCATCGCCCGCTCCATGCTGGAGTCCTGGGCCGCCGTCGACTGACGCACGTGGTTGGGGCTCGCACGCACGTGGTTGGGGCTCGCACAGACCGCGTGCCGGCCGCACAGAGGCTGCATGGTCTGTGCGGGCTGGACGGGGTCTGTGCGAGCTAGAACGGCGTTAGGCGGCCGTGAGGGCGGCCTTGACCTCGGCGAAGCTGGGGTTGGTCGCGGTGCTGCCGTCCGGGTACAGCAGGGTGGGTACGGTCTGGTTGCCGCCGTTGACCTTCTCGACGAAGGTGGCCGCCTCCGGATCCCGCTCGATGTTGACCTCGCGGTAGGCAATACCCGCCTCGTCCAGCTGAAGCTTCAGCCGGCGGCAGTAGCCGCACCAGGTGGTCGAGTACATCGTCAGTTCACTCATACCCGGTAGAACGCCGGACGGGCCGCCCAACTTCCCCGAGATGATCACTCGTGCAACCGCGCCCCCTTGACGATCTTGTCCACCGCGTTGCGCGGGCCGTGCACCGCCAGTCCGACCAGGTCGAGCGAGGCCGAACGCACCGCGCGTACGGCGGCGCGGTTGTCCCGGTCGTTGCCGGTGCTGAACAGGTCCGAGGTGAACACCGCCATCGGCACGCCCCGACCCAGCGCCCGGGTGTACGCGGCACCGAGCGTCTCCTTCGAACCGGCGAAGACCAGCACCGGCTGGCGGAACATCGGCAGGTACAGCGTGTCGTCGGCGTCCTGGTAGGGCTCGCCGATCAGCTCGGGAAAGGTCGCGGCGAGTCCGCTGACGAGGAACGCGGTCACGTTGAGCCGCTGCCAGCTCTGTAGGTCGTCGCGCAACAGCACCGCGATCTTGGTGTCGAACCGGACGGGTTGGTCGGCTGTATCCACACCGAGCACTGTGCCGCGCCGCGGTGGCCCCGGTCTTGTACGTTCTTTGCGTGGCCACCCGCCCAGCCACCCGCCCAGCCACCCGGTCCGCCGTCGGCCCGGCCATCCGTGCCGAGGTCACCGCGTGGCGCCCGGACGTGCCGGGGGTCACCGAGGTGTTCCACGCGCACTTCATCGACCACGCCTACCCGGCGCACACCCATGACGCCTGGACGCTGCTGATCGTGGACGACGGCGCGGTCCGGTTCGACCTGGACCGGCACCACCACGGCGCGCTGCGCTCACAGGTCACGCTGCTGCCACCGCACGTGGCGCACGACGGCCGGGCGGCCACTCCGCACGGGTTCCGCAAGCGGGTGCTCTACCTCGATACCGACGTGCTCGGTGCGGAGCTGATCGGCGCCGCGGTGGACCGTCCGGGCTGGGCGGACCCGGCGCTGCGGCTGCGTATCCACCAGCTGCACGACGCCCTGGCGCAGCCGGGAGAGCTGCTCGCCGCGCAGAGCCGGTTGGCGCTGATCCAGGAGCGGCTGCGCCAACAGTTGCTCGGGCGGGTCGCGGTGCCGCCGGTGGCCCGCGACCCGGGACTGGCCGACCTGCTCCGGGATCTGCTGGACGCGCACGTGGTCGACGGTGTGACGCTGGACGAGGCCGCCCGCCGGTTGCACGCGCACCCGACGCACCTGGTCCGGGCGTTCACCCATCGCCACGGCATGCCGCCGCACCGCTACCTGACCGGGCGTCGCGTCGAGCTGGCGCGGCGGCTGCTGCTCGACGGCCAGCGCCCCGCCGAGGTCGCCACCGAGGCCGGGTTCTACGACCAGTCCCACCTGACCAGGCACTTCACCCGGATGCTGGGGACGAGCCCGGCGCGCTTCGGGCGAACTGTGGACAGCCGTCGGCGGGCCGTCGGGCCCACTTGAGAAGATGCGGTCATGCCCGCCGAACTGGATTCTGCCCTCGACCCTGAGCAGCAGGCGGCGGTCACCGCGCGGCGCGGCCCGGTCTGCGTACTGGCCGGCGCCGGCACCGGGAAGACCCGCACGATCACCCGGCGGATCGCCCACCTGGTCAGCGCCGGCCACGTCGCGCCCGGTCAGGTGCTCGCGGTCACCTTCACCGCGCGGGCGGCCGGGGAGCTGCGCACCAGGCTGCGCAGCTACGGCGTCGGCGGCGTGCAGGCCCGCACGTTCCACGCCGCCGCGCTGCGCCAGCTGCGCTACTTCTGGCCCCGGGTGGTCGGCGACGAGCAGTGGCAGCTGATCGAGGGCAAACTGCGTGCGGTGGGCCAGGCGGCGCACCGGGCCGGGGCCGACACGAACACCGAGTCACTGCGCGACCTGGCCAGCGAGATCGAGTGGGCCAAGGCCAGCCTGATCACGCCGGAGCGCTACCCGGCCGAGGTGGCGCGGGTCCGCCGGGACGTGCCTGCCGCGGCCGAGCTGGTGGCCAAGGTCTACGCCGGCTACGAGGCGCTGAAGAACTCGTCCGGGCTGCTCGACTTCGACGACCTGCTGTTGCACACCGCCGCCGCACTGGAGACGCACCCGGAGGTCGCCGGCGAGTTCCGGGAGCGGTACCGCTGTTTCGTGGTGGATGAGTACCAGGACGTCACGCCCCTGCAGCAGCGGGTGCTCGACGCGTGGCTGGGCGAGCGGGACGACCTCACCGTCGTCGGCGACGCGAACCAGACGATCTACACCTTCGCCGGCGCCACACCGAGGTACCTGCTCGACTTCTCCCGCCGCTTCCCGGACGCGGTGGTGGTGCGGCTGCAGCGCGACTACCGGTCCACGCCGCAGGTGGTCGCCGCCGCGAACACGGTGATCTCCGCCGCGCGCGGCCAGACGGCGGGCACCCGGCTGCGGCTGGAGGGCCAGCAGCCGCCCGGGCCGGAGCCGACCTTCAAGGAGTACGACGACGAGCCGGCCGAGGCCAGCGCGGTGGCCGCCTCGATCCGCCGCATGATCCGCGACGGCATCCCGGCGAGTGAGATCGCCGTGCTGTTCCGGGTGAACGCGCAGTCCGAGGTGTACGAGCGCGCGCTGGACGACGCCGGCGTGCCCTTCCAGGTCCGCGGCGGGGAGCGGTTCTTCACCCGGCCCGAGGTGCGGCAGGCCATGGTCTCGCTGCGCTCCGCCGGCGCGAACGCCGTGCCACCCCGGGCGAACACGGTGTCGCCCGGAACCGCCGACCGCGGTGAGGCTGATGCCGCTGGTGACCGGTCGGGGGCACTGGCCGAGGCGGTCCGCGCGGTGCTCATGCCGCTCGGGCTGACCGACGAGCCGGCGGCGGGCACGGCCGGCCGGCAGCGGTGGGAGTCGCTGCACGCCCTGGTCGGGCTGGCCACGGAGCTCGCGCGGGACGAGCCGGATGCCGACCTCGCCCGGTTCGCCGTCGAGCTGGCCACCCGGGCCGACGCGTCGCACCCACCGACCGTGCAGGGCGTCACGCTCGCTTCGCTGCACGCGGCCAAGGGGCTGGAGTGGGACGCGGTCTTCCTGGTCGGCCTGGTCGACGGCACGCTGCCGATCCAGCACGCCGAGGGAGACGACGCCAAGATCGAGGAGGAACGCCGGCTGCTCTACGTCGGCGTGACCAGGGCGCGCCGCCACCTGGCGATGTCCTGGGCGCTGTCCCGGGCGGCCGGCGGGCGGCGGCACCGGCGGCGCAGCCGGTTCCTCTACGGGCTCATCCCGGACCACGATCCGGAGGCGCGGGTGGCGACCGGGCGGGGCGGGTCGAAGCCGAAATGCCGGGTCTGCGGCTCACCGCTCGTCGGGGTCGACGCCCTGAAGATGCGCCGCTGCTCGGACTGCCCGTCCGACGTCGACGTCGAGCTGCTGGACCGGCTCAAGGCCTGGCGCAGCACGACCGCGAAGCAACAGCAGGTGCCGACGTACGTGGTGTTCACCGACGCGACGCTGGCCGCGATCGCCGAGCACCGCCCCGTCGACAACGCCGGGCTGGTGGGAATTCCCGGCATCGGCGCCCGCAAGCTGGACCGCTACGGCCCCGATGTGCTCGCGCTGGTGACCGCCGAGGACTCGAGCTGACCCGAGCCGCGAGGGGCGCCGTCGCGGGCCGGGTGCTGTCCCGGCAGTCGCTCGAGCGGCGTATCTCTCGGCCGCCGAGATTCTTTTGTAAAAACTCGGTTGCCTGCCGGACACAGGTACTTCTAAGGTCTTGTTCGTAGCCGGGTCAGGTGGCCTGGCGCTCACTCCGGCGCGATGTTGATCCCGCGCCGCTGTACTACCCGGGAGGGGGTGGACAGGATGAAGCTGACTCCCGTCTACGCCCGCTTCGGGCTCCCGGTCGCGGCTCCCGTCGGGCCGCGGACTGTCTCCGCGTGGCAGCGCCACCGGCAGACGTCTGCCTTCGGCGCCCCGCGCATGACCGATATCCCGGCCAACAAGCCCCCATACGTGTCCGCTTCGGAGCGATGCCCTTGATCTGTCAAGGACGCTCATTCGGCTCTTCCACAGGCCGCGGACCCGTAATCGGGACCGCGGCCTTTCTGTTTTTCCAGATCAACTCCCAGCTCGTACGTCGAGAAGGAGGAAACACAGTGTTAGTACGAAACGTCCCGCTGGATGGTGGGGCGCTGACATCGGGATTCGACGGTGACCCCGTCGTTGGTCTCGGTGAGTTGCTCGTCGCGGAACCCCGTGACGAGTCGACTCTGCCGTGTCGAGGTGCCGAGGACGCCGATCTGTGGTTTGCCGACACACCGGCCGAGCTGGAGCGTGCGAAGTCGCTCTGCGCGGCCTGTCCGGTGCGGGCCGAGTGCCTCGCCGGCGCGGTCCGGCGGGCCGAGCCATGGGGTGTCTGGGGCGGCGAGATCTTCCAACGCGGCAGCGTGGTCGCCCGCAAGCGTCCCCGCGGCCGGCCCAGCAAGGCGGCTCTGGCACGCGACCGTGCGCTGGCCGAGGCGGGCGCACCGATCTAGCCGCCGCTGCGCTGTGGACCGCGGCGCTGTGGACGGCCGCACTGTGGACCGCGGCGGTGTGGACGGCGGCGGTGTGGACGGTGGCGGTGTGGCCGCGGTGGCGGTGCGGACGGTGGCGCTGTGGACGGCGGCGGTGTGGACGGCCGCGTTGT
>DASYLM010000257.1:0-2935 GCA_036009565.1 Pseudonocardia sp.
GCCGCCGGCCACCTCGAGGTGCACCTCGACGGCAGTCCGGTGCTCGACACCGATCTCGCCCCGGACGGCACCAGCCTCGGCGCCGCCCTGTTCCAACGCCCCACCGCCGCCGCCGAGGTTGACGCGGTCGCCGGCGCCGCCTTCGACATCACCGTCCGCATCCATCTCCCGGAGGTCTGCCGGATCAGTCGGATCGCCGCGATCACCATCGGCGTGGAAGCGGCCACCTGGTCTGCGGCTGAGGGAATCGCGACTGAGGGAATCGCGGCGGCGGCCGCCTCGGCCCGGGCAGCGGAGGTGGCGGTGGTGGTGGTCGGCACCACCCCGCAGCTGGAGAGCGAGGGCTTCGACCGCACCGGACTCGCGCTGCCCGGCGCCCAGGACGACCTGGTCCGGGCGGTCGCCGCCGCGAACCCCCGCACCGTCGTCGTGGTCAACTCGGGTGGCCCGGTCACCATGCCCTGGCGCGACGAGGTGGCCGCGGTTCTGCTCGGCTGGTTCGGCGGCCAGGAGTTCGGCCACGCACTTGCCGACGTCCTGCTCGGCCACACCGAACCAGGCGGGCGGCTGCCCACCACGTGGCCCGCCACCGAAGCCGACGTCCCCGTTCTGAGCACCACACCGGAGAACGGTCTGCTCCGCTACGAGGAAGGGATCCACATCGGCTACCGAGCGTGGCTACGGGCCGGTCACCAGCCCGCCTACCCGTTCGGCCACGGCCTTGGTTACACCACCTGGGACGTCACCGACCTCAAGATCGACACCGCCACCGCCACCGACACCGACACCGCGATCGAGACCGCCACCGACACCGCCACCGAGACCGCCGGCCTCGGCCAACCTGTGCCTGTCACCTTTACCGCGCGCAACACCGGACAGCGAGCGGGCCGGCAGGTGTTCCAGGCCTACCTGTCCAAGGAGGAGTCCACCGTGGACCGACCGGTGCGCTGGCTCGCCGGATTCGCGGCCGTGCGCGCCGAACCCGACAGCCGACACCAGGTCAGACTCACCCTCCCGGCCCGCGCGTTCGCGCACTGGGACGCCGGCTGGCACACCGAACCCGGCCACTACACCCTGCGCATCGGGACCGACGCCGAGCACCTTCCCCTGGCGGCGCGGATCAGCGTCGGCCACGGAGCGGCCGGTGGAGCTACGCCGAGGGCGGGATGACCCGATACCGGGTCGGGCCGCCGTGTCGAGCACGACCCAGCTACACGCAGCAGTCCAGTACGACACGCCCATGACCGGCCGTGCCTGGATGACCGAAGTGCGGCGCTACCGGACGGGAGCAAACAAACAATGCACATCAGCGAGACATTCGCGATGGCCATGCGCAGCCTGCGGGCCAATCGGCTGCGCTCCGCGCTGACCACAATCGGGATCATCATCGGTGTCTCCGCGGTCATTGTGCTGGTCGGCCTGGGTGACGGCATCAAGGCCGGCTTCAACACCCAGTTCGGCGCGCTGGCCGACCAGATCGTCGTGAGCAAGCTCAACGTGTCGGTGCCCGGCAACGGGGCACCGAAGGACCTGAAAGACAGCGACGTGACCGCGCTGCGCAACGTCTCGAACGCTCCGGCCGTCGCCAGTGTCACCCCGGTGGTGAACGGCACGCAGCTGATCGAGTACCGGCAGAAGCAGTATCTGAGCACGCTGGAGGGCTCCACCTCCGAGTATCTGAACGTGCTCGACCGACAGCTGATGGTGGGCCAGATGTTCACCGAGTCCCAGGCCCGCAGCAACGCCCGGGTGGTGGTGATCGGCCCCGACGTGGTCACCAACCTGTTCAACGGCGACGCCGCCTCGGCGGTCGGCAAGTACATCCGGATCACCCGCAGCAACTTCCGGGTCATCGGAGTGGTCACCAGCAACGGCCAGCAGGACGATGCGGCGATCATGCCGCTGGGGGCCGCCCGGGCCTACCTGGTCGGCGGCAACGACCGGATCAGCCAGATGATCGTCAAGACGGGCAGCTCCGATCAGGTTTCGGCCGCCCAGCGCCAGGTCTACTCGATCATGGATAGCCGGCACAACATCAAGAGTCCGATCGAACGGGACTACTCGGCCACCGCGCTGCAGAACCTGCTCGACAAGGCGAGCACGTTCCTCAACTACCTGACCCTGTTCACCCTCGCGGTGGCCGCGCTGTCGCTGGTGGTCGGCGGTATCGGGGTGGCCAACATCATGCTGGTCTCGGTCACCGAGCGGACCAGGGAGATCGGCATCCGCAAGGCGATCGGAGCGCGGCGAAGCGCGATCCTGAAGCAGTTCCTGATCGAGTCGACGATACTCGCGGGCCTCGGCGGGGTGATCGGCATCGTGATCGGGGTGTCCGTCACCGGGCTGGCCATGCTGATCCTGCCGAGGGTCGCACCCACCTTCGGCACCCCGGACATCTCGGGCGGCGCGATCACCGTGGCGTTCGCGCTCAGCCTCCTGATCGGCCTGGTCGCGGGCGGTTACCCGGCCAGCCGGGCCGCCGGGCTGAGACCGATCGAAGCGCTGCGCTGGCAGTAGCGCGCTGTTAGCTCGGGCGCGGGGTTGGCTCGGGCGCTGTCAGCTCGGGCGCGGGGTGGCTCGGGCGCGGGGTGGCTCGGGCGCTGTCAGCTCGGGCGCAGGGTGGCTTCGATCAGCACCGAGCGGGCGGGCAGACCTCCGCCGCCGTCGTCGTTCAGGAAACGGCCGTTGGCCTGCGCGAACGCGGTGGCCTGGACGCGCGCCACGTCCCAGCCGTAGCGGCGGAGGCGGTCGCCGGGGTCCTCGCGTTCGTCGAGGTACATCAGACCGGCGATGTCGACGCCGAGCACCTCGGACAGCGGCTGTGATCGTTCCGCCATCTCGGCCCCGCCGGGGCCGAGGTGCTCCACGGCGATCCGGCTGCCCGGGACGGACAGCCGGTGCACCCGGTCGAAGAGGTCCGCCTCGGCCCGCGCGG
>DASYLM010000258.1:0-14128 GCA_036009565.1 Pseudonocardia sp.
GTACGGATGCCGCAATCAATACGTCGATATTGCGTCTGCACCGTTGATTCATTGCGTAGAGTTACAAAAAGTAGAGGTTCATTGTGTTGATCTCCGTATCGGCCGTGCATCCCTCGAGGAGGAGCCCGTGGACGACATCGACCGGCAGGTCGTGGGGTGCCTGTTGCGGGACGGCCGGGCCACCTTCGCCGAGATCGGTGCGCAGGTGGGACTGTCCGCGCCGGCGGCGAAACGACGGGTGGACCGGCTGGTGGCCAGCGGCGCGATCCGGGGTTTCACGGCGGTGATCGACCCCGCCGCGCTGGGCTGGACCACCGAGGCCTACGTCGAGCTGTACTGCCGGGGCACGGTCTCGCCACAGGATCTGCGGCGCAGCCTCGAGCACGTGCCGGAGGTGGTCAGCGCGTGCACGGTCACCGGCTCGGCGGACGCGCTGCTGCAGATGCTGGCCACCGACATCACCCAGCTCGAGCAGGCCATGGAACGGGTCCGCGAGGAGCCCAATGTGGACCACACCGAGAGTGTCATCGTGCTGTCCCGGCTGATCGACCGGCGAACCTGAGATCGGCGCGTGGGTCCACTGTGAGATCGCTCCGGTGCACCGGGCCGCCGGCCGCCCGCACGGTCCGCTCGGGGTCGTAGGAGCGAGCTCTAGGGCCCCGGCTCGGCCGCCAGTACCCGGTGGCCGAGCTGCTGGCAGGCGACCAGGGCGACCTCGATGTCGAGGCGTCCGTCGGTGAGCGGCCGGCCGCGGATCTCCTCGGCCTTGCGGACCCGGTAGTGCACGGTGTTCTTGTGCAGGTGCAGCCGTGCCGCGGCGTCGGTGAAGCTGCCGCCGGTCTCCAGGAACAGGCGCACGGTCTCCCGCAGTCGGGCCATGCCCTCGTCGTCGCGGGCCAGCTCGCCCAGCGTGCGGCCCACCCAGGTGCGCAGCGCGTCCAGGTCCTCGGACAGCATCGCGGCGATGCTCACCCTGGCGAAGCTGAGCACCGGGGGGAGGTGCTCGCCGGAGGTCTCGGCGACCGTCTTGGCCCGCAACGCCTCCCGGTGCGAGGACCGGAAGCCGTCCAGGCCGGGTGCCGGCTCGCCGAGCGCGATGCGCAGCGGGCACGCGTCGTCCAGCTTCGCGGCCAGCACGTTCTCGTCCAGGCGCATCGACGGCGGGCCGGACAGCCAGGCCCACAGCGTGTGGTCGTCCGCGAGAACGGTGAGCGGGCGGCCGCCGTGTGCGGAGGCGAGCACTCCGGCGGCGGACTCCACCCACTTCGCGGCGTTCGGGGTGTCGATCTCGACCCAGGCGATGGCGGCGATGTGCCAGCCGCGCAGCCGGTACCCGATCATCGCCTCGGCGGTGCTCAGGTCGAGGTTCTCGTCGTCCAGCACGGTACGCAGTGCGATCGCCCTGGCGGCGTCGGTGCGTTGGGTCCACAGCTTGCGCTCGGTCTCGTAGATGTCGATCAGGTGCTCGGAGACCTCGTCGATGTAGCGGCCGACGACGGAGACGACCTCCTGGGCGCAGCCGAGCAACACCTCCGAGGGCAGCGACCGCTCACCGAGGCCGCGCAGGAACCACTGGACCACCCGTTCCTGGCCGAGCCGGTACGCCCGCAGCAGGCCCTCGACGGGCAGGTCCCGCTGGGCGAACCGGCGGGCGTACGCGGCGGCCGCCGCCGGCACGTCGATGCGGTCCAGCGGCAGCCCGTGCAGCAGGATGTCCAAAATCGTGGAAAGGTTGGACGAGGTGCTCGCGGCCATCAGCTCACGGACCGCCTCGTCGCCCTGGAACGCCGGGATCAGGTCCAGGAAGAGGGCGGCGAGCTCGGCGGTGAGTGCCGGGACCTGGGCGTCCAGCTCGCGCGCCACCTCCGCGACGACCTGTCGGGTGGTCGCGTCGCTGGCCATGCCTGACCCTAGCGCCAGCGGCGTGACCGCCACGGTGGTGGCCACCTCGGTGCCCGAGCGCGCGCGTTCCGACTGAGGATTGGCTACTGCCACTAAGTTGTGAGTGCCGTAGCCAGGCCGTAGTCTCACCCGGACGTGGAGCCTCGCAAGAGCGCCTCCGGACGCCGAACGTGAGGATCTCGATGGCCACCTTGAGTACGCGGCGGAAACCGGCCTCGGCACCGGTCCGGGCCTGGCGGTCGCTGTCCTCCAAGGATCGGTTCTCACTCGGCGGGATGTACGGCTTCATCGCGCTGCTGCACATCGTCGGGTTCGTCGTGCTGTTCGCCGTCGTCGTGCCGGCCAACTACTCGCTTGGTACCACCGGCGTCTACACCGCCGGGATCGGTCTGCTGGCCTACACGTTCGGGCTGCGGCACGCCTTCGACGCCGACCACATCGCGGCCGTCGACAACACCACCCGGAAGCTGCTGGGCGAGCGCACCGAGTCCGGCCCGCGCCCGCTCTCGGTCGGCTTCTGGTTCTCCCTCGGGCACTCCACGATCGTGTTCGGGCTGACGTTCCTGCTCTCCATCGGGGTGCGGGCGCTCGCGGGGCAGGTCGAGGACGACAGCTCCGAGCTGCACTCGGTCACCGGCATCATCGGCGCCTCGGTCTCCGGGGTCTTCCTGTGGATCCTCGGGATCGTCAACCTGGTGGTGCTGATCGGCATCATCGGTGTCTTCCGCCGGATGCGGCACGGCCACTTCGACGAGCAGGAGCTCGAGGAGCAGCTGAACAAGCGCGGGTTCATGAACCGCTTCCTGAACGGGCTCACCCGCTCGGTCCGCAAGCCCTGGCACATCTACCCGGTCGGGGTGCTGTTCGGGCTCGGCTTCGACACCGCGACCGAGGTCGGCCTGCTGGTGCTCGCCGGCGGCGCGGCTGCCTTCAACCTGCCCTTCTACGCGATCCTGGTGCTGCCGATCCTGTTCGCCGCCGGCATGTCGCTGATGGACACCACCGACGGGGTGTTCATGAACTTCGCGTACGGCTGGGCCTTCGCCAAGCCGGTCCGCAAGGTCTTCTACAACATCACCATCACCGCGCTCTCCGTCGCCGTGGCGCTGATCATCGGCACCATCGAGCTGATCGGCGTGCTGGTGGACCAGGCGGGCATCCAGTCCGGCCCGCTGTTCGACATCGCCTCGATCCCGCTGGACCTCGCCGGCTACGCCATCGTGGCGCTGTTCGTGCTCGCCTGGCTGGTCGCGTTCGCGGTGTGGAAGGTCGGCCGGGTCGAGGAGAAGTGGTCCGCCCGGCTGGCCACGCAACCCGCGGACTGATCCAGTCCGGGTCCGCGGCGCACCGGGGGACGCTCTAGGGTCCGGGACATGGCCAGGTACTTCGACGTCCACCCGGAGAATCCGCAGCACCGCTCGATCGTCCAGATCGTGGACCTGGTCCGCAACGACGGGTTGATCGTCTACCCGACCGACTCCTGCTTCGCGCTCGGCTGCCAGGTGGGCAACCGGGCCGGCCTGGACCGGATCAGGGACATCCGCCACCTCGACGACCGGCACCACTTCACCCTGGTGTGCGCCGACTTCGCGCAGCTCGGCAAGTTCGTCCGGATCAGCAACACGGTCTTCCGGATGATCAAGGCCGCCACGCCCGGCAGCTACACGTTCATCCTGCCGGCCACCAACGACGTCCCCCGTCGGCTGATGCACCCCAAGAAGAAGACCGTGGGGGTGCGCATCCCGGAGCACGCGGTGGTCCAGGCGCTGCTGTCCGAGCTGGGCGAGCCGCTGCTGTCCAGCACGCTGCTGCTGCCGGACGAGGAGGAGCCGCTCACCCAGGGCTGGGAGATCAAGGAACGCCTGGACAACGTGGTGGACGCGGTGGTCGACTCCGACGACTGCGGCACCGAGCCGACTACGGTGATCGACTTCTCCGGTGACGAGCCGGAGATCGTCCGGCGCGGCGCCGGCGACCCCTCCCGGTTCGAGTAGGGCGGCCCCTGGCCGGTCGGGCCGGTTGCGCCTGCCCGATCGGTGTGCGGTGGGTCTCCGTTGGCGCGGCGCACCCGGTGGAGAGCCTGGTTCTGGCACTAGGCTCCGCCGAGGTCGGTTGGACGAGCGGCGAAGGGGCCGGGCATGGCGAGCAGCAAGGAGTGGTTCGAGAGCGTCGCAGAGGCGCAGCGTCGAGCGAAGCGCCGGCTGCCGAAGTCGGTGTATCTCGCACTGGTGGCCGGCGCCGAGCGGGGGCTCACGCTCGAGGACAACGTCAACGCGTTCAGCGAGCTGGGCTTCCGCCCGCACATCGCGGACCTGCCCCAGCACCGCGAGCAGTCCACCACGGTGCTCGGCCAGGACATCTCCTTCCCGGTGATCATCTCGCCGACCGGGGTACAGGCGGTGAACCCGGACGGTGAGGTCGCGGTCGCCAGGGCGTCCGCCGCCGCCGGCACCGCGATGGGGCTCAGCTCGTTCGCCAGCAAGCCGATCGAAGAGGTCGCGGCGGCGAACCCGAAGGTCTTCTTCCAGATGTACTGGGTGGGGGGCAAGGACCGGCTGCTGCAGCGGGCCGCGCGGGCCCGCTCGGCCGGCGCCAAGGCGCTCATCATCACGTTGGACTGGACGTTCGCGCACCGCCGCGACTGGGGCAGCCCGTTCATCCCGGAGCGCCTCGACCTCAAGGCCATGCTCAAGTTCGCCCCGGAGGGCATTGTCCGGCCGCGCTGGCTGCTGGACTTCGCGAAGTCCGGCAAGCTGCCCGACCTGAGCACGCCGAACCTGGCCGCCCCCGGCGAGCAGGCGCCGACCTTCTTCGGTGCGTACGGCGAGTGGATGGGCACCCCGTTGCCCACCTGGGACGACGTGAAATGGCTGCGTGACGAGTGGGGCGGGCCCTTCATGGTCAAGGGGATCATGCACCCGGACGACGCCCGGCGGGCGGTGGACATCGGAGCGACCGCGATCTCGGTGTCCAACCACGGCGGCAACAACCTGGACGGCACGCCGGCCTCGATCCGGGCGCTGCCCGCGGTGGTCGACGCGGTCGGCGACCAGATCGAGGTACTGCTGGACGGTGGCATCCGGCGTGGCAGCGACGTGGTCAAGGCGCTGGCACTGGGCGCCAAGGCAGTCATGATCGGGCGCGCCTACCTGTGGGGCATGGCGGCATCCGGCGAGCGCGGCGTGGCCAACGTACTGGAGATCCTGAAGAGCGGGGTCGACGAGGCGCTGCTCGGGCTGGGCCGGGGGTCCATCCACGACCTGGTCCGGGAGGACCTGATCATCCCGGACGGCTTCACCAAGGCCGCTCCGGCGCCCCGCCAGAGCGGCGCCACCCCCAGCTGACCGCCCGGTTCGCGGGTCGGGCCGGCCTCCCGGCTCCGACCCGCGACGGGCCGGCGCTCGGAGGTCCCGGCTCGGCCCGCAAGAACCCGGGACGCGGGCTGACGGAATCCGCGACTCGCGCTGACCAAATCCCCGACTCGCGCTGACGGAATCCGCGACTCGCGGGTGGGGCTGTGGTTAGCGGCGGGTCCAGTTGCGGACCATGCGCGAGCCGATCAGCCCGGCGAGCGCGGCCCCGACGAGTGCCCCGATGCCGAGCGTGATGAGCGTGTTCGGGAACACCGGCGCGGTCACCGAGTAGGCCGGTGCCACGATGGACGCGATGTTGGATGTGGTGACCTGGGCCGCGATCTGGTTCTGCAGATCCGTCACCTGGGCCTGCAGGTCGCCGACCGCGTCCGGCGCCGTCGCGGGGTTGGCCAGCTGGCGCTGCGCATTGTCCAGCTGGGCCTGCAGCTGCGACTGGTTGCCGGTGTCGTTGGCGATCTCGAGGTAGCGCTTGGCGATCGCGTCGGTCAGCTGGATGCCGGAGGACCGGTCGGGGTGGTTGACCTGGACCGTGATGATCTCGCTGTTCGGTACGACCGTCGCGGTGGTGTTCTTGATCAGGTAGTCGATCGGGACGCCGGTGCTGTCCGCGACCGGCTGCAGCACGTCGCGGCCGGTGATCAGCACGGTCTGGGTGGTGAGCGTGCGGTCCGCGTTGTCGTCACCGGAGGAGCTGGCGCCCAGGCTGAACCGGATCGTGGTCTGCGCCGCGTACACGTGCGGGAGCACGACGGTGGCGACCAGCCCGAGGACCACGCCGACCACGACCAGGATGGCGGACACCAGGGTGAGCCGGACCTGCTGGGCCTTGGTGAGGCGCGGGCGGGACGGAGTGGGTGGCGGTCCGAACCCCGTCTGAGGTCGGAACTGGCCCGGCCCGGGCGGCCCTGGCAGGCGCTGGGCCGGACGGCCTGCACCTCCGGTGGGGGCCGAGCTGGGGGTAACCATCGACAACGTCTCTCCTCGCAAACCTCTCGCGGTCGTGATCGGGGGCCCGGCTCCGCGCGGCAGCCACCGAGGACGGTACCGCCCCGCTACCAGGCTAGAGGCGGGACCCTGGGAATGCAGCGCTGAATACCTTGTCGATCGTGTAGTTGCGCGCGCGACGCCGCGGTGCCCTGGCCGGCGTAGTCGCAGGTCGGCGGGGGACTCAGCCGGTGTACGCCCAGCCGCTCCAGCCGTCCACGGCGATCCGGATCACCGGCCCGGCCGGCGGCTCGGCCCGGTACTGCGGGTACTTCGCACAGAGCCGGCGCACCGGTTCGGCGCGCTCCGTCTCCTCGGTCAGCACCGTCGCCCGGCCGTCCGCGCGCGCCCACCACAGCGCCGCCCAGTGGTCATCGTCATAGTGCTCGGCAAGCACCGAGACCCGGTCGTTGCCGGCGATGTTGCGCAGCCGGCGCAGGTTGGCGGTGCTCTTGGGCTTGTGGTCCACCGCGATCACCAGTACCGAGTCGGTCAGGTCGAAGGTGACCGGGACCAGGTGCGGCTGCCCCTGCTCGGACACCGTGCCCAGATAGGCCACCCGTGCCCCCGCCAGCCGGCGCCGGACGTCCACCTCGGCCAGTCGCATGCCGCCGACCCTAACTCGGGAGCGCGCTCAGAGCAGGAACCGGAACTGGGGGCTGTCCGGTGGCACCCGTTCGATGTTCGGGGGTGCCGCGCGCATCCGTTCCAGCAGTGCGTCCAGGTCCTCCGGGCGGCCCAGCTCGATGCCGACCAGCGCCGGCCCGAACTCCCGGTTGTTGCGCTTGACGTACTCGAAGAGCGTGATGTCGTCGTCCGGGCCGAGTACGTCGTCCAGGAAGCGGCGCAGCGCCCCCGGCTCCTGCGGGAAGTCCACCAGGAAGTAGTGCTTGCGGCCCTCGTGCACCAGGGCCCGCTCGACGATCTCGGCGTACCGGCTGACGTCGTTGTTGCCGCCGGAGAGCAGGCACACCACGGTCGCCCCGGGCGCGACCAGCCCGGCGGCCACCGAGTCCACCAGGGCGGCCGAGGCGAGCGCGCCGGCAGGCTCGGCGATGATGCCGTCGGCCTGGTACAGCTCGAGCATCTCCACGCACACCGCACCCTCGGCGACGGTGCTCACGGTCGCCGCGCCGGCCTCGACGCCGTCCCGCGCGATCGGGTAGGTGACGTCGCCGGCCCGGCGCACCGCCGCGCCGTCCACGAACGGGTCGACGGTATCCAGGTCCACCGGCCGGCCGGCGGCCAGTGCGGCGGTCAGGCAGGCCGCGCCGGCCGGCTCCACCCCGACCACCCGTACCTCGGGGTACCGCTCGCGCAGCCACACCAGCGAGCCGGCGAGCAGCCCGCCGCCGCCGACCGGCACCACGAGCACATCGGGCGCCCGGCCCAGCTGCGCGACCAGCTCGCGGACCACGGTGCCCTGCCCGGCGACCGTCCTGGGGTGGTCGAACGCGGGCACCAGCGTGGCCCCGGTGCGCCGGGTGTCGTCGCGGGCCGCCTCGGCCGCGTCGTCGTAGGCGTCGCCGACCACCCGCACCTCCACGACGTCGCCGCCGAGGTAGGCCACCCGGTCCCGCTTCTGCCGGGGCGTGGTGCGCGGCAGGTACACCCGGGCGCGGACGCCGAGCCGGGCGCAGGCGTAGGCGACGCCCTGGGCGTGGTTGCCGGCGCTGGCACACACCACGCCGCTCGCCCGGGCCGGGGCGTCGAGCTGGGAGATCAGGTTGTAGGCGCCGCGGACCTTGTAGGAGCGCACCGGCAGCAGGTCCTCGCGCTTGAGCCAGACCTGCGCGCCGCTGCACTCGCTGAGCCGGGGGCTGCGTTCGAGGGGGCTGGCCGGGATCACCCCGAGCAGGCGCGCGGCCGCGTCGTCGACGTCGTCGGCGGTCACCGGAATCACCGTGGTCACCCGCTGACGGTGCCACGCGGCGCCGGCCGGCCGGGGACCGGGTCAGGTGCGTGCGTCAGTCGGTGCACAGGCCCTTGGCGGCGAGCACCCGGGCGGTGGCCTGGTCCACGTTCGGCTGGGGCAGCTGACCGGTGCGCACGGCCGCCTGGAGCCGGTCCAGCACGGTCCCCGGGTCGCCGCCGGAGGTCCACAGCGCGACGTCGGCGCCGGCCCGCAGCGCGGTGAGCACCGCGTCGGGCAGGTCGTGCTGGTCGGTGATCGCGCGCATTGCCCCGAGGTCGTCGGTCATCACCAGGCCGCGGAAGCCGAAGTCGCCACGTAGCAGCTGGTACGCGGCCGGGCTGAGGCTGGCCGGCTGCCCACCGGTCAGCCCGGGCACGTTCAGGTGCCCGACCATCACCGCCGCCGGGCCGGTGCCCAGCAGCTCCCGGTAGGGCACCAGGTCGTCGGTGCGCAGCGAGGCCAGCGGCGGGGTGGAGACCAGGCCGGCGTGCGAGTCGCCGTTGACCCGCCCGTGCCCGGGGAAGTGCTTGAACACCGGCAGCACACCGGCGTCCCGCAGCCCCGCGGCGAAGGCGCCCGCATAGCTGACCACCGTGTTCGGGTCGGCGCTGAACGACCGGTCGCCGATCGCCGAGCCGGCCGGCTGGTTGCCGACGTCGAGCACCGGGGCCATGTCCACCGTGACGCCCCGGGCGCGCAGCTGCTTGCCGCGCTTCACGCCCAGCGCCCGGACCTGGGCCGGGGTCATCGTCTGGGCCATCACCCTGGCGCTCGGGATGGAGCCGTCCAGCTGGTCGATCCGCTGGACCCGGCCGCCCTCCTCGTCCACCGAGACCGCCACCGGCAGCGGGCTGGCGGCACGCATCGGGACCAGCGCGTTGCCGCGCAACATCGCGGTGGGGTTGCCGCCGATGAAGATCCCGCCGATCCCGTCGGCGGCCACCACCGTGCGCGCCGAGTTCGGCTGGGCCGGGTTCACCCCGACCCACAGGCGCTGGGCCAGCCGGGCGCGCAGCGGCAGCGCCGCGACCTTCGGGGCGCAGGCGGGCAGGCCGGGCGCGGCGGCCGGGGCGGGGCTGTCGGCCGGTGCGCCGGCGGTGTTGCCCCCAGTGCCGCTCGCCGTGCTGCTCGTCGCGCCGGCGGGACTACCGGCAGCAGGCTCGGGGTGCCGTGCGGCGACCAGCCTGGGGATGCCGACGGCCAGCCCGGCGATGACCAGCACCGCGAGGGCGACGAGACCGACCCGGCCGCGGGACCACCGCCGACGCTGCCGCCCCCGCTCGGCGGGACCGGGCGGGGCGGGGCGGTGCCGGCCGGACCCGGCGGTGCGGGTCGGGGGCCGATCGGGGAGCTGGCGGGCGATGCCCCGAGGGTACGGCGCCGTTCAGATCTCGTAGTGGCGCACCCCGTCGACCTCGGTGCGCTTCAGCCGGCCCTGCTCGGTGAGCAGATCCAGGTGGGCGGACGTCTCGGCGATGGCCAGGCACTGGTTGAACAGGTCCATCTCGTCCAGGCGGCGGCCCCGGCGGGTCCAGGTCAGCTGGGCGGCGGTCTCGAACCCGGTGCCGGCACCGGCGGCGACCGCGGCTTCCATCTCGTCCAGCCGCACGGCGTGGTGCTCCAGCAGCTGGTCCACCCTGGCGTGCACGCTCGGCGAGACCGGTCCGTGCGCCGGCAGCAGTTGGCGGTCCGGCATGCCCCGCACCATCCGCAGCGAGTCCAGGTAGTCCCCGAGCGGCGAGTGCGCCAGCTCGGCCTCGAACCCGACCGAGGGCGTGATGTGCGGCAGCACGTGGTCGCCGGCGAACATCGCGTCCCGCTCGGCGTCGATGAACACCAGGTGCCCCCGGGTGTGCCCGGGCGTGGCCACCGCCTGCAGGGTGCACCCGCGCAGCTCGACGTCGGACGGAGCGGTGAGCCAGTCGTCCGGGTCCTCCCAGATCGACGGGTCGTGCTGTGAGGACTCCGGGATCAGCTCGTCGAGCAGCTTCTCGGCGCCGCCGAAGCGCAGCTGGGCGAGCAGGGAGGTCCACGGCGCACGGTCCGGGTCGGCGCTCAGCCGCACCGAGGGCAGCTCGTCCACTCCCAGGCTGATCCGGTTGCCGAACTCGCGGCGCAGCCGCACCGCCAGCGTGTAGTGGTCGCGGTGCACGTGCGTGATCAGGAAACGGTGCACGTCGCCGATGCCGTGGCCGAGCGCGGCGAGGGCCTTCTCCAGCACACCTCGGGCCTCCTCGACGGCCCAGCCCGAGTCGATCATCACGAGGCCGTCGCCGTCGCGCAGCGCGTAGACGTTGACCGCCTTCAACCCGTCCATGGGCAGCGGCATCGGGATCCGGTAGAGCCCCGGTGACACCTCGTACACGCCTTCGGCGGTCCAGTCGCCGTCCGGGTCATCCGACTCGATTCGCACGGGCCGATCCTCTCTTCTGCACGGTCTGCGGCCGGGCTCCGGCACGCCGACGGCGTCCGGGGGCCCGGGCTCGACCCCGATTCGAACCCGTTGCGCCATGCAACGGCAAGTCCGCAGCGCGCGCAGTCCCTTACTGTGGCCTGTGTCACGCGATGAGCCGATGCTCAGGCCGCCGTTCCGGCGGCCATCCGGATCGGGCACCCTGGACGGAGTGAGTGGAACGGTGGTCACGCGGTGGCCGGGGCTGCTGCCCGGGCGGTGGCGGGCGACGCTGGCCGTGTTGGCACCGCTGAGTGCGCTCGGCCTGCTGGCACTGGGCTGGTGGTACGCCGGGCAGGAGTCCGCCGGCGCGCTGGACACCGCCCTGGACGAGCAGCTGGTCGCGCACCGGGGTCCACACCTGCACCTGCTGTGGCGCGTCTCCGACCTGGGTAGCCCGCCCCTGCTGCCGTTGGGCATCCTGGTGCTCGCGGTGGCCGCGGGCCTCACCCAGCGCCGCTGGCCGGCGGTGCTGCTCGCGGTCGCCGGCCCGATGGCCGCCGTGCTGCTCACCGAGTTCGTGCTCAAGCCGCTGGTCGGGCGCACCCACCAGGGCGGCCTGTCGCTGCCCAGCGGGCACACCACCAGCATCACAGCCATGGCCTGGGTGTTCGTCCTGCTGTTCGTGGCCGGTGCGCGTCACCGGCCGTGGTGGCTGCGCGCACTGCTGGCCGTGCTGGCGGTGGTCGCGGTGCTCTCGGTGGCCGGCTCCATGGTCGCGCTGGATCAGCACTACGCCACCGACACGATTGCCGGCGCACTGGAGGCGACGGCGGTGGTCGGGGCGGTGGCACTGCTGCTGGACGGGTGGCTGCGCCGGCGTCGACCCACCGGCCCGCCCAGCCTCGGGAGCTGACAGGTCACCCGGACCGACGGATCCGAGCCTTCCGGTCAGCGGAAGTGGGCCTGCCGCGGCACGCTGGCCGGGCGACACCATGTAGCTCCCGGCGTCGCGGCGATGAGCGGCGGCGGGACAACCAGCCGTGAGGAGGAGCCGATGGCCGTACCTACCACCCACCACGTCACCGGGGCGGGCGCGCTGCCCCGGTACCGGCCGGACCCGGACGGGAGCCAGCCGCCGCTGGACTTCCCCGCTTACCGGTCCACCGGACTGCGCCATCCGAACGAGCCGCTGATCCTGCTGCCGCAACGGCTGACCGAGGTGACCGGGCCGGTACTGGGCCCCGGCCGGGTCGGCCCGCTGGACCACGACCTGACCCGCCAGCACACCGGCGAACCGATCGGGCAGCGCATCATCGTGCACGGCACGCTGCGTGACGGGGACGGCCGCCCGGTGCCGAACTCGCTGGTCGAGATCTGGCAGGCCAACGCCGGCGGCCGCTACCGGCACAAGGTGGACAACTGGCCGAGCCCGCTGGACCCGAACTTCACCGGGGTGGGGCGGGCCCTGACCGACGCCCAGGGCCACTACGAGTTCGTCACGATCAAGCCGGGCGCCTACCCGTGGGGCAACCACGACAACGCCTGGCGGCCGGCGCACATCCACTTCTCGGTGTTCGGCCGTGCGTTCACCCAGCGGTTGGTCACCCAGATGTACTTTCCGGACGACCCGCTGTTCGCCCACGACCCGGTTTTCAACTCGGTGCCCGACGAGGCCGCCCGGCAGCGGATGATCTCCCAGTTCGACCTGGACAACACGGTGGAGCAGTGGGCGCTGGGCTTCCGCTTCGACATCGTGCTGCGCGGCCGCTCGGCGACCCCGTTCGAGGAGCCGCACCAGTGACCGGGACCGAGCTGACCGGGACCGAGCCGACCGGGACCGAGCTGGCGGGGACCGAGCTGGCGGGGACCGAGCCGGCGGGGACCGAGCCGGCGGGGCCGACGCCGTCGCAGACCGTCGGGCCCTACCTGGCGATCGGGCTGCCCTGGCCGGACGGGCCGGACGTGGTGCCGCCTGGCACTCCGGGGGCGTTCGAGGTCGTCGGCACCGTGTTCGACGGCAACGGGCAACCGGTGCCGGACGCGATGGTCGAGACCTGGCAGGCGGACCCGGACGGCCGGTTCGACCACCCCGACGACCCGCGCGGCCCGGCGCCCGGCTGGCGGGGGTTCGGGCGCAGCGCCACCGACGACAGCGGTAGCTACGTGATCCGCACCGTGCTGCCGGGGGCGCTGCCCGGGCAGGCCCCGCACCTGGATGTCTCGGTGTTCTCCAGGGGGCTGCTGAACCGGGTGGTGACCCGGATCTACTTCCCGGACCACGCGGACGCGCACGCCACCGACCCGGTGCTCGCCTCGGTCCCCGAGCAGCGCCGGGACACCCTCGTCGCGGTCCGGTCCGAGGGTGGCTACCGGTTCGACGTGCACCTGCAGGGACCGGGGGAGACCGTCTTCTTCGATGTCTGACCTGGCACCGTTCGCGGAGGTACCGGCCGGTGCGGTCGGTTCCGGCGGCGACCCGCGCGACGGGTGCGCCGGGAGCTTCGAGCCGGCGGTGCGGTCCACGGTCGCACGGGCGCTCGGTGTGCTCGAGGTGTTCTCCGCCGGCCACCTGGAGCTGACGCTGTCGGAGATCGCCCGCCGTGCCGGCCTGCCGCTGACCACCGCGCACCGGATCGTCGGCGAGCTGACCCGCTGGGGTGCCCTGGAGCGTGCCGACCACGGTGGCTACCAGGTCGGACTGCGGCTGTGGGAAGTCGGCGCGCTGGCGCCGAGGGGACACGGGTTGCGGGAGATCGCACTGCCGTTCCTGGAGGACCTCTACGAGGCCACCCGGCAGAACGTGCAGCTCGGCGTCGTGGACGGGACCGACGTGGTCTACCTGGAGCGCATCGCGGCCCGCACCGCGGTGGCGGTGATCACCCGGGCCGGCAGCCGGATGCCGCTGCACGCCACCGGGGTCGGCCTGGTGCTGCTCGCGTTCGCCGACGTGGCGTTCCAGGAACGGATCCTGGCCGCCCCGATGCGGCGGTTCACCGAGAAGACCATCGTGAACCCGGCCGAGCTGCGCCGGGTGATCGCGGACGTGCGGCACCGGCGGATCGCGGTCAGCGACGGCCAGGTCACCCTGGATGCGCTGTCGGTGGCGGCGCCGATCTTCGGGACGGACGGGCGGGTGACGGCCGCGTTGTCGGTCGTGGTGCCCAACGACCACGCCGCCCAGGAGTACATCCCGGTGGTGCACGCGGCGGCCCGCGGCATCTCGCGCGGCCTCGGCTGGCGCCCGGTCTGACGGGTCGTGGTGCGGAGCGTCGCCAGGGCAACGTTCCGCACCCACGGATGCGACGCTCCGGCGCGGGCCAACGAGAGTCGCTGCCCGAGGGGCCGGGCCGGGCCGGTCGCACCAGCGACACCAGCCCACCGACCACCAGTGTGATCAGCACACCCACCGGCACGAACCAGGGGAACGCGAGCGACTTGCCGCCGATGCTCACGCCGACCGCGGCCCAGCCGGTGCCCAGCAGCGTGGTAGCGGTCGCCCCTGGCCACCGACTCCACCCGCTCGACCACGTCACCGCACTGGTCCCGGGAGATCCGCAC
>DASYLM010000259.1:0-1676 GCA_036009565.1 Pseudonocardia sp.
GACCTGTTGCTCAGGTGTACGTGCGAGCGCATCGCGGGTCACCAGCTGCTCGGGACGTAGGCCCAGCCCAGGTAGTCGGACCGCTGACGGAACGTGCTGGTCTGGTAGACGCTCGGACCGGTGCTGATGGCGCTGTTGCCGCCGATCGAGAGCATGACGTGGCCGGCCGACGTGGTGGACGTGAAGAACACCGCCGCTCCGGCAGGCGGCACCGAGCCGGTGTGAATGCGCCCGTTGTCCCTCTGCCACTGGTAGTGCGCCGTCGCCGTGGCGAACCGGCCGCTGGTGCCGAACGCCCGCTCGACGAACAGTTCACACTCGTTGTTCCAGTCGGTGTGCCCGAGCCGAGCCTTGGCGAACGCGACAGCCGAGGACGCGCGCGGGTCGGCCGGGTAGGAGCCGCCGCTGGAGCCGCCGATGTCGTGGGATGCGTTGTTGTTCTTCAGTGTGGCGTTGAGGTTGCCCTTCGCGCCGGAGGCGAAGGACTGGCTCGCCCCGCCGAAGTTGCTGTTGAAGTAGACCGTCACGGTCTTGCTGGTGCGGTTCCACACCGACGCGGCGTTGTTCTTCACGCACACGCCCTTGCCCGCGCCGGCGCCCTTGAAGTCGTAGCAGGACGGCTGGGTCGTGCCGTAGTCGTCCACCGACTCGGTGAAGTCAGAGACCGAGCCGGCCTCGCCGCTGTTGTAGTAGTAGCAGAACTCGCCGCTGTCGCAGGTCCCGTCGCGGCCGGCGGCCGACGCCGGCGAGGCGATGCTCAGGAAGGAGGTGGTCAGGGCCAGCGCGACGCCGGCCACGGCAAGGCCCTTGCGGAGATGCAGCATGTTTCCTCTTATCGGTAGTGATTCGGTGGATGGCTACGCGGGTCATTGCCCGCGCTGGTACTGCTCCCAGGTGTGGATCGGGACCTGCGGGCCGTCGTCGGGGCCACGGTTGGCCAGGCCGTTCATGCCGAGGTAGTAGTCGCCGATCTGGTGCTGGGCCGGGCTGGACAGGTCGGTGTCGTTGATCGCCGCGGCGTGGATGTGCCACGGCCAGTCGCCCTGGCTCGGGTCCCGGACCCAGGCGGCGAAGCCGACCTGGCGCAGGGCGCGGGCCACGGCGGTGCGCTTGGCCGCGGTCATGCCGGTGACCGCGATGTCGACCACGCCCCCGCCGTCGTGCGTACCGGCCGAGGTCGGGTCGCCGCCGGGGTTGTAGGAACCCTGCTGGAGCGTGAGGGTGTAGCCGAGCAGATGCTCGGCCGCGGTGAGCATTGCCTGGGTGCGGGCGTCCACGATGTATCCGTCGCGCTGGACACGCGCGCCGGGGCCGATCGTGTTGGTGACCGTGTACCGGTTCTGCCCGAGCTTGGTCAGCGACGCCGTGCCGGGTAGCCCATTGGCGGCCAGGCCGGAGTAACCGAGCGAGCGCTGGTAGGCGGCGTACGCCGAGATGGTCACGGTGCCGAAGTAGCCGTCGACCCACTGCGGGTCAAGCAGATGCAGGGCCTCGAGGGCCTGTTCGACGGCCAGGACGGAGTCCTTCGCGCCCGGAGTCAGGGTGTGGTCGGCCCGCCGGGGGTCGATCTGGGCGGCCAGGACGGTGGCCTCCATGTCCACGACAGCCCGCGCGGCCGCGGTGACTTCCCGCGGTGCGGAGGCGCCGGACGTCGAGGCCCACGCATGGGCCGGAAC
>DASYLM010000260.1:0-3926 GCA_036009565.1 Pseudonocardia sp.
CCAGACCCACTTCGGTAAGATCCGCATCCCCCGCGGGCGACCGACCGGCGGCGGCTACCTGACGATCGGCGCCTACCCCGGCGGCCGCCGTCGCCCCGTGATCAGCAGCTACACGCTGTTGAACAATGCCTCGGACTGGCGGCGCACCGGCCCCAACCTCTGGACCACCGACCTCACACCGCGGCGCGCCGCCGGTCGGGGTTACGACGGTGCCCAGGGCGGCGCGGACAACATCGGCTTCCTGCGGATCGACGGCGTGGTGCACGGCCGGCGGGTGTGGCGGCCGGAGGATCAGCGGGCGCAGTGGGACTTCCGGTGCGCGACCAACGCACTCCACGTGTGGTCGACCGCCAACCCCGCCTCGCTGGCCAGGGACATCAGAGCGTCCTGCGACGGCCACTGCATCGCCCTCGGCAACTCCGTGCACATCACCGGCCTGCGGTTGGAGGGCGGCGGCGGGCACGGGATCCAGGGCTCGGCGACCCAGGTCCGGGTGGACAACAACGAGCTGGCCGAACTGGGCGGCGCCGTGCTCAAGGGCACCACCCGCTACGGCAACGGCGTCGAGGCCTGGATCGACTCGGCCGACTTCGTGGTCGAGCGCAACATCCTGCACGACATCTACGACGTCGCGCTCACCGCGCAGGGCGGCCCGACCTCGAACACCGGGTCGTGGCGGGATCTGACCTTCCGCAACAACCTCGTCTACTCGTGCAACCAGTCGATCGAGTTCTGGTCCGACGGCACACCCGGCCCCGGTCGCGGCTTCGTCAACTGCCTCGTCGAGTGCAACACCTGCCTGTACGCCGGCTACGTCTGGTCCGCCACGGTCCGGCCGGACCGGGACAGGTCGGTGCACCTGCTCACCTACGGCTGGACACTGCCGGCGGACATCACGGTGCGGAACAACACCTTCTACGACGCCACCGGGGCCTACCGCTACTCCAGCGCGCCGACGCCCGGCCTGAAGTGCAGCGGCAACCTGATCGTGCAGCGCACCGGCGGCCGACTCAAGCTCGGCGACCCGGAGACCATCGAGCAGGCGCCGGCCTGGGTGGCCGCGACGCGCGACGACGTCGGCTCCACGTTCCAGGTGCTGCCCCAGGGCACCCGGCTGGACGTGGCCGGCGCGCTCCGCCGGGTGGCCGGGCAGCGCGGCGGGTGTTCCCCGCCGCCGCTGCCCTGACCGGTGTCAGACCAGCCTGCTCCGGCTGTCCGAGTCCGCGTCGCGCGCCGTCTTGCGCAGCACCGCCTCGTACCCGTCGCACACGCCGGCCCAGTTGTAGACCTCGGCCACCCGCCGCCGTCCCCAGCGGGCCGCCCCCGCCCTGGTCTCCGCCGAGGCCAGCAGCGCCCCCGCGCGCCGCGCGATGATCTCCGGCTCCAGCGGCACCAGCATGTCGTCGTCGTCCAGCACCTCGGCGTTGAACGGGGTGTCCAGCGCCAGCACCGGCGCGCCGAGGCCCATCGCCTGCACCAGGGCAGGGTTCGTGCCGCCGACCGAGTGTCCGTGCAGGTAGACGCCACAGTGTGCCCAGAGCGCGGACAGTAGCTCCTGGTCGGCGACGTGTCCCAGGGCATGGACCCCCGGCGGGTCGTGCTGGGCGCGGACCTGCTGCTCCAGCTCCCCACTGCCGGACCCGACCACCACCACCGGGGCGCCGGTCCGCTTCGCCGCCTCCAGCATCGTCGACACGTTGTTCTCCGGCACCAGGCGAGCCACGATGAGCGCGTAGCCGCCGGGAGTGAGACCTAGGCCGGTCACCCGCTCGGGGCCGGGCGGGCCGCCGGGTACGTCACCTCCGTAGGGCACGAAGATGCTGTCCCGGTCGAACTCGGTCAACCACCGGTCCGCGATGGCCTCGGAGTCCGCGATCAGCGTGTCCGCCCAGCGGGCGGTGGCCCGCGCCGCCGCCCGGAACACCCGTTTGCCCGTCGCGCTCCACTTGTCGCGTTCCCACTCGATGCCGTCCACGTTGAGCACCACCGGAACGCCCCGGGCCCGTAGCGCCGGCAGCCAGAACCCGTTCGCCACGTTCATCACCAGCGCGACGTTCGGCCGCTCCACCGCGGTGACCAGGCTGCTGGTGAGGCCGTGGCTCAGGGTCGACGAGGCGGTGCCACTCAGCCCCGGGCTCGAGTACACCCGAACCCCGTCGATCACCCGAACCCGACCGGCCGGCCGGCGAACCGGTTCCCGGTCGAACACGGTCACCTCGTGACCGCGCTGCACCAACTCCGGTGCCAGGTGCCGGACCAGCGTCTCGAACCCCCCGTACGAACTCGGAAACCCCCGGGTCCCCAGAATATGAATGCGCATCAACCATCCCCCATTCGCGCTAGCTTCTCGTCACACATCCAGTCCTCGGCAGCGAGCCGGCCCCCGACCGGCGGCAGCGAGTCCCACACCGTGTCCGGGCTGAGCCGGGTGTCGGTCGCCTCCCGGAGTGCCCGCCCCAGGTCAGCGGTGCTGAAGTCGTCCGGGAGCGTCGTGTGCCCGTTGCGGTGCAGCCAATCGACCAGCCCGGTGTCGGGGGTGGCCACGATGTGGCAGCCGTGCGCCAGGCCCTCCACGATCGAGAGGCCGATCTGCTCCCGCCAACGACCCTCCGGCCGTGACGGCAGCACCACCACCGAGGTGCTGGCCAGCAGCTTGTGCACGTCGGCCCGGTCGATCCGGCCCAGCGGCACGATCGACGGGTCGGCCTCGGCCGCCCGGGCCAGCACCTCGGCGAGCGGCCCGGACCCGGCGATCACCAGCTCCCATCCGGTCGCCGCCAGGCCGGCCTCACGCCACGCCACCAGCAGGTCGGGCAGGCCCTTGCGCGGCTCGAGCGCGCCGATGAACGCGATCCGCCTGGCCCGGTCGAGGTCCCGGTGCTCGGTGCACGGCTCCGGCAGGTCCTCGAAGAGCTCCGTCAGGCACCGCCCCGGCAGCACCCCAGCCTCCCGGTAGCAGTCGCCGGCCGGCGAGCTGGCGAAGGCGATCCGGTCGTAGATCAGCTCGCCGAGCCAGCGGATCACCGAGAAGACCGCTCCGTGCAGTGGCCGGGGGACACCGCGCAGCAATGCCAACTGGTCGTTGTTCTCCATCGCGTAGGTCACCACCCGCGTCCGGCGGCGGCGGGCCAGGTCACCGAGCCGGACCGCGAGCCCGACGGACACGGTCAGCGGCAACGCCCGGAGCCACAGCGGCTCGGGCAGCTCCACCACGCGCCAGTTGCCGCGCACGCCCCACAACCAGGCGAGCCCGCGGCGGACCTGCCGGGAGCCCGGCCAGACCGAGCTCTCGTCCAGGTCTGAATACCGTGAGACAAAGATCACAGCCCGCTCCGGAGACGGGCGGGACCGCTCGAAATCGGAGCTTCGCACCTCGGGGACTACGCGCAGTATTCGCACCCGTACTCCTTGAGTTCCGTGACCGGCGGCGGATTAGATGCGGTTGAGCACGGCGGTGGGCGCGAGCCAGCTCGCGGCAAGTCCGGCCGTCGCCTTCCAGCTGGGACGCATCCGGGAGGACGCCACCAGGTGCTCCCGGGCCGTTCGGCGAGCGCCGTCCCGGAGCAGCGTCGCCCCGGCCGAGAGGTGGTCCCGGGCCAGCCGTTCCCGGAGAACTCCGGTGTAGGCCCGCATCCGGTGGTCGCCGAGCATCCGACCGTGGCACTCGATGGCACTGCGCGGGCCGGCGAGGTCGCGCGACGCGGTGTCGCTCCCGGCGTGCCAGCGCAGGTAGAGCAGCCGCTCGGGCCGGTAGTGGGCCGCGCCGCCGGTGCAGGCCAGCAGGTAACAGAGCCAGACGTCGTAGCAGGGGCCCACTCCCGGTGACAGGGCCGAGGCCGCCACCGCGTCCCGCCGGAAGACGCATCCGGTGACCGCCACCGACTGTCGGGCCGCCAGCTCGAAGAACGGCTGGTGGTAGCCCTCGG
>DASYLM010000261.1:0-10565 GCA_036009565.1 Pseudonocardia sp.
AGCCCCGCGATCAGGGCCGCCGAGGCCACCAGCACCGGGGTACTCGGCCAGTCGAGCCGGCTGCCGACGGCGACCAGCGCGGCACCGAGTACGGCGGGCAGCGCGTAGATCTCCCGGTGCAGCACCATCGGGATCTCGCGCAGCAGTACGTCCCGTGCCACCCCGCCGCCGATGCCGCTGATCGCGCCGACCAGACAGGCGGTGACCGCGGGTGCGCCGGCGGCCAGGCCGGTGGCGGTGCCGGTGGTGACGAACAGGGCCAACCCGAGCGCGTCGGCCACCAGGATGGTGCGGCGGACCAGGGCGCCCGCCGGGCGGGAGCGGTAGGCGCCGCCGGCCGGGCGCAGCAGGAAGGTGGCCAGCGCGACCAGTGCGGCGACGAGCAGGTAGGGCCACCGGCGCAGCGTGCTCGGCGGGGTGATGCCCAGTAGTACGTCCCGGACCACGCCGCCGCCCAGTGCAGTGGTCATGCCGAGCACCACCACCCCGAACACGTCCATCCGGGCCCGGATCGCGGCCAGCGCGCCGGACACCGCGAACACCGCGACGCCGAGCAGGTCGAGGATGAGGAACGACACGCCGACACTCAACTCGCCCTCCCGGGACAGCTGATCAGCGGGTTCGGGTCGATCCGGCGAGCCGACCGAGCCGGACGGTAGGGCTCAGCCGGACGGTAGGGCTCGGCCGGACGGTAGGGCTCAGCCGGACAGCAGGGCGGCCATCCGCTCCCGGAGCGCGGTGGCGCCCGAGTACGGCCGGATCAGCACGGTGAGCTCGGTCAGCGGCGCCTCGGGGTCCGGCCCGGTGCGCAGGATGTCCACCCCTTGCAGCTCCCGGCCGTCCACGTCGGCCGCGAAGGCCAGCACGTGGCCGTCCGGTCCGGAGTACTCGCCGGTGTAGCGGAAGTTCTCGAACACTCGGAACACCGCGCCGAGGATCATCCCGAGTGCATCCTTGCCCTGGTACGGCTTGTACACCACCGGGCTGTTGAACACGACGTCGTCGGCGAACTGGGCGAGCGCGCCGTCGAGGTCGGCGGCCTCCACGGCGGCCCGGAAGCGGGCGGCCGCCCCGCCGGTCACGCCCGCTCCAGGATGACGAGCGGGATCTCCCGGCCGGTGCGCTCCTGGTAGGAGGCGTAACCGGCATAGGTACGCAGCGCCAGGGGCCACAGCCGTTCGCGCTCGGTGGCGTCGGCGATCCTGGCCCTGACCTGGCGCTTCTCACTGCCGACCTGAACGGTGGTCAGCGGGTTGGCCTTGAGGTTGTGATACCAGGCGGGATGTTTGGGGTGGCCGCCCTTGGATGCCACGACCACCAGGTCGTCGCCGTCCTGGACGTAGACCAGCGGGGTGGTGCGCGGGGCACCGGAGCGGGCGCCGACGTGGTCGAGCAGCAGCATCGGCGCGGCGCCGGGGATGCGGTGGCCGATCACCCCGTGCGTGGCGCGGTAGACGGCGGCGTGCGCGGAGGCGACCCGGCGCAGGATCGGCCAGTTCCGGTCGGCGATCTCGAGGATGTCCACCTACCGGAGGGTAACCGGTCAGCGCGCGTTGTCAGGGATCCGCTGGCACACTGCGGCAGAGTCGATCACAGGCGACCACAGGCGAGGAGACACGGTTCATGTTGCTCGATGTCAGCACCGGTACCCGGCTGGACGTGGTGGAGAGCGGGGACCGGGCCAACCCGTCGCTGCTGCTGATCTGCGGCACGACGCAGCACTATCTGTTGTGGGGCGCGCTGGCCGCCGGGTTGGCCGAGAACTATCACGTGATCAGCTACAACCACCGGGGGATCGGCGACTCCGAGCGGGGCACCGGCCCGATCTCGACGGCCAGCATGGCGCGGGACGCGGCCGCGGTGCTGGACGCGGTCGGGGTGTCGAGTGCACACGTGGTGGGCTGGTCGCTGGGCACGCTGGTGGCGCAGGAACTGGCGCTGGCCCACCCGGACAAGGTGGCGTCACTCGTGCTGTGGGGCACCTACGCGGCGCTGGACGGCTTCCAGGCCTGCGGGCTGACCACGCTGAGCTACCCATGGCGTACCGGGGACGTGCAGACCGCGCTGACCGCGCTGGGCCTGGCGTTCTCCCCGGAGCTGCTGAACTCGCCGGACTTCCCGGCCGTGATGGAGCAGATGCTGCCGCTGTTCCCGCAGACCGAAGCCCAGGTGAAGGTCGTCGTGGAGCAGTGGGACGCCGACCTGGCGCACAACACCGCCGACCGGCTGCCGAGCATCGACAAGCCGACCCTGGTGATCGCCGGCGAGCAGGACCTGCTCACCCCGGTCTGGCAGTGCCAGAAGGTGGCCGACCTGATCCCGGGCGCGAAGTTCAAGCTGTTCACCGGGCCGGGCTCCAGCCACGCGCTCGGCCTGGAGCGCACCGAGGAGTTCCTGGCGGAGGTGCTGCCGTTCCTGGCCGCCCAGCCCGCCCACGCCACCGCCGGCTGACCCTGGCAGACCGGCCTCGGGTGGCCGTAGGGTCTGCCCAGGCCACCGCTCGCGAGTGGCTGGCGTTGCCATCACAACGCCGGCCACTCACGAGCCTGTCGACCTGGAGGTCCTCCGTGCCCGGCGCCGTGTACCAGACCGAGCTCACCCCGCTGTCCTACCTGCGCCGCAGTGCCGAGGTGTACCCGGACAAGACCGCCATCGTCTACGGCGACCGGCGCTACAGCTACGCGGACTTCGCCGAGGCGGCGACCCGGGTGGCCAGGGCGCTGCGCGCGTCCGGCGTCGCGCCCGGCGACCGGGTGGCCTACCTGCTGCCGAACCTGCCGGAGATGCTGGTGGCGCACTTCGCGGTGCCGCTGGCCGGCGCGGTGCTGGTGGCCATCAACACCCGGCTCTCCACCGACGAGGTGCGCTACATCATGGACCACTGCGGCGCGAAGCTGCTGGTGGTGGACGCGGTGCTGGCCGCGACGGTGGCGCCGGTGGCCGACGAGCTGGCAGGCGTCACTGAGATCGTCACGGTCGTCGACCCGGCCGCACCGGGATCGGGAGACCGGATCCCCGGGCCGGACTACGACGAGTTCGTGGCCCGGGGCGCGGACGGGGAACCGCTGCCCTGGGCGGTGGACGACGAGCTGGCCACCATCTCGATCAACTACACCTCGGGTACCACCGGCCGGCCCAAGGGCGTGATGTACACCCACCGGGGCGCCAACCTGAACTCGCTGTCCGAGATCGTGCACTCGGCGCACACCCCGGACTCGGTGTACCTGTGGACGCTGCCGATGTTCCACTGCAACGGCTGGTGCACACCGTGGGCGGTGACCGCGATCGGCGGCACCCACATCTGCCTGCGGGAGGTGCGCGGCGACACGATCTGGCGGCTGATCGGCGAGCACGGCGTGACCCACCTCAACGGGGCGCCCACCGTGGTCACCACGATCATGAACGCGCCGGAGGCGGTAAGCCTTGACTACCAGCTCGTGGTGACGACCGCCGGCGCGCCACCGGCACCGGCCACCATCCTGCAGATGGAGCGGATGGGTTTCCGGATCGTGCACGTCTACGGGCTGACCGAGACCTACGGGCCGTACTCGGTGAACCAGTTCCAACCGGCCTGGGCCGAGCTGGATGCCGAGGAGCGCGCGAAGCTGCAGGCCAGGCAGGGTGTCGGCATGATCACCGCCGAGTGGCTGCGGGTGGTCGACGAGAACATGGCAGACGTGCCGGCGGACGGCGCGACCATGGGCGAGATCGTGATGCGCGGCAACAACGTGATGAAGGGTTACTTCGACGACGCCGAGGGCACCGAGCGGGCGTTCGCCGGCGGCTGGTTCCACTCCGGTGACCTGGGTGTGTTGCACCCGGACGGTTACGTCGAGCTGCGGGACCGGGCCAAGGATGTGGTGGTCTCCGGCGGCGAGAACATCTCCACGGTCGAGGTGGAGCAGGCGATCATGTCACACCCGGCGGTACTGGAGGTCGCGGTGATCGGGGTGCCGGACGAGAAGTGGGGCGAGCGGCCCAAGGCTTTCGTCGTACTGAAGAGCGGAGTACTGAAGAGCGGCGGCGCGACGGCCGGCGAGGACGAGCTGCTCGAGCATGTGCGGACGAAGATTGCCCGCTACAAGGCGCCGAAGGCGATCGAGTTCGTCGAGGAGCTGCCGAAGACGTCCACCGGCAAGGTGCAGAAGTTCGAGCTGCGGGAAAAGGAGTGGGCCGGCGAGCAGCACCGCATCCGCGGCTGATACCCGCCGGCCCCAGGCCGAAGGTCGAGCAACACCGCCGGCTCAGCCGGCGCAGCTGTTGGTGATCTTCTCGATCTCAGCTTCGACGTCGATGATCGAGGACTCGGCGCCCGCCGGGACGATCTCGAAGGTGGCCTCGAGGAAACGCTCGATCAGGTCGCGGTCGAACTCCAGGGAGGCGAAGCCCTCGTCGTCGCCGATGCGCACCTCGAGGACGTCGAACTCCTCGTCGGCGAACGGGGTCAGCCGCACGTCGCCCACACCGGCGGGCGTGCAGAGGCCCTCGATCAGTAAGTCGCGGGACAGCAGCCAGTCGATCCAGCGGCCGCTGGGCCGGCTGATGGACATCATCACGGCGAACGGGTCATCGGCCCGGTAGCTCCAGCGGGTCAGCAGCGGGGTCTCCTGGCCGTGCAGCACGGCGAACATGTCCTGCCTGACGCGGTCGATTCGCGTGTCTTCGTTCATCCTTCGGCCCTCCGAGTGCTCTGCGCCAGCATCCCGCCGGCTTCAGTGATGTCATCGCCGCGGCAGGCCGAAGTGCTGCACTTTCCGTCTCGATTCACCTGAAACGGGCAGTGTTGTAACAGAGCCGTGATCAGGTGCGACACGGCGCAACCGGTGCGGAGTCGGGATCGGGACCGTAAACCGATCGCGACCGGTGACCAGGGCCGGACATACTGTTACCGACGGTAACGCCTGCTGTCCGGTCCAGGGGCGGTTCGGCCGTTACGGCGACGCCCAGCAGGCCCGTTACCCGGTAACGCGACAGGAGCGGATGGCGCAGCGCGGTGCGCCGGTCAGCGGTACTGGGCATCTGAGAGCTCGCTCAGCGCTCCGAGGCCGCGGTCAGCCGCCCCAGCTCGTCGTCGGTCAGTTTCAGCTCGACCATCGGCAGCAGCGCGGCGAGCTGCTCGACGTTGCGGGCGCTGGCCAGTGGGGTGGCCACCGTCGGCTGGGCGAGCAACCAGGCCAGCGCGACCGCGGCCTGGGTGACCTGGTGGTGCTCGGCCACCCGGGCCAGCTCGGCGAGTACCCGGCGGCCCCGGTCGTCCAGGTAGGCCAGGGCGCCCTCGGCGCGCCAGCTGTCCACCTTGGTGTCGGCCGCGTACTTGCCGGTCAGGAAGCCCGCGGCCAGCGCGAAGTACGGCAGGCAGGGCAGCCCGTGCTCGGCCAGCAGCGGTGCCAGGTCGTGCTCGTAGTCGCGCTCCATCAGGTTGTAGTGCGGCTGCACCGCGACGTAGCTGGCCAGCCCGTTCTCACTCGAGATGCGCAGCGCCTCGGCGAGGCGGGGCGCGGAGTAGTTGGACGCCGCGAGGTAGCGCACCTTGCCGGCCCGCACCAGCGCGTCGAAGGCACCGAGTGTCTCCTCCAGCGGGGTGTCCGGGTCGTCGCGGTGCGCGTAGTACAGGTCGATGTAGTCGGTCCGCAGCCGGCGCAGTGACTCCTCGGCCGCAACGGCGATGTTGGCGGCGGACAGCCCCGGGTGCACCGGCCAGGAGCCGACCTTGGTGGCCACCACGACGTCGGCCCGGTTGCCCCTGGCGGACAGCCAGTTGCCGATGATCGTCTCGGACTCGCCGCCGGAGTTGCCGGGCAGCCGCCACAGGTAGGAGTCGGCGGTGTCGATGAAGTTGCCGTCGGCCGCCGTGTAGGCGTCCAGTACCTCGAAGGACTGGTCCTGGTCGGCGGACGAGCCGAACACGTTGCCGCCGAGGCAGAGCGGGTGGACGGACAGCGCTGTGCCGGGCAAGTTGATCCGCATGACTTCACGGTAGGCCGGGAGCTCGCGCTTTGCTGTTTGGCCGGGGTGTGATCTGGGCATCCCTGAGAAATGCTGCTACGTCGCATTGCCCGACCGTTGCTCGCCGGAATTTTCATCACCGGAGGAATCGCCCAGCTGCGTGACCCGGAGGGCCATGCCAAGGCGGCCCACCCGGTTCTGGACCAGGTCGCCGGGATGGTGCCGGTCGAGGACCCCCCGTCCAGCGTGACGATGGTGCGGGTGGACGCCGGGGTCAAAGTCGGCGCCGGTGTGCTGCTGGCGCTCGGCAAGGCGCCCCGGCTGTCCGCCGCCGCCCTGGCCGCCAGCCTCATCCCGACCACTCTGGCCGGTCACCGGTTCTGGGAGATGGAGGACCCTGAGCTGCGCAAACTGCACCAGGTGCAGTTCGTCAAGAACATGGGCCTGCTCGGCGGGCTGATGCTGGCCTCGGCCGACACCGAGGGCAAGCCGTCGATTGCCTGGCGGGCCCGTCGCGCCGGGCGCACCAGCGCGGCCACGGCCGAGCTGTTCCACAAGGACATCACCACCGGCCTCGGGGCGCTGTCCGAGCGGGCCGGCCTCGCCGGTGAGCAGGCCGGTGCGGCGGCCGGCCGGGCCGGTGAGCAGGCCAGCGCCGTGGCCGGCCGGGCCAGCGAGCAAGCGGCAGCCGTCGCCGGCCGGGCCAGCGAGCAGGCCGCCGTCGTGGCCGGCCGGGCCAGCGAGCGCTTCGGTGACCAGACCGGGCGGCTGCTCGAGGAGGCGGAGCGGTGGCGCGGTGAGGCCGAGAAGCGCGCCACCGAGGTCGCCAAGCGCGCCCGCAAGGCGAGCAAGCGGGCCAGCAAGCGCGCGAGCAGGCGCATCGAGCAGGCCAGCAAGGACGCCGACCGCCGCCTGCAACGCGCCAGCAAGCGCGCGGAGAAGATTCGCGCCGAGCTCCCGAAGCGGGCCGAGAAGCTCCGTGCCGAGGGGGCGAAGCGCGCTGAGAAGCTCCGCGCCTCGGTGCCCGCCGGCGTGTCCAACTGGTGAGCTGAACTGGTGAGCTGATCGGTTCGGCTGATCGGTGCGCTGATCGGCTGGGCTGATCGGTGAGCTAGGCCATACCCTCAGGTCGTCACGTCGCGCGCCACCGCACCGTCCCTCGTTGTGACAGTGCGGTGGCTCCGCGTTTTTCATGATCAGCGGGACATGAGCGCTGTTCCGTGGCACTTCGACAGCCACCATGTCCCGTTGATCACCAGACGGGACCGGTCGGCACACCCGCACCCGTCGACGGACCCCGAGAACGGCGTCCCTGTCGCCGTGGCCCCCCGGCGGACTCACCCTGCTGTCGGCGACGATCGCGCACCGGAGTACCGAGGACCTGCCGGGCTGTACGCGCTGGTCACCGACCGGAGGCTCGGCGTCTCCGCCGACCCCTCCAGCAGGGAACCACGCAAAAGTGCGGCAGAGCCTTTCGGCTGCCGTTGACAAGCGGCGGGTCGGATTCTCGGCGCACCAGACAACGGTGGTCATCGCGTTGGGCTCACGCCCATGCCCCCTCAACAGGCGGAGGCTTGAATCCTCTTACGGGACCTGCGCGGCCGCTACGATCAGCTCGCCACGACCAGGTGGGGGTGGTGATGATGGTCCACCCGCGGCCGGAGCGTGTGCAGGTGGTGCTGCTGGGGGGTTTCACGGTCACGGTCGGTGCTCGGGTGATCTCGGACGCTGCGTGGCCGAGTCGCCGGTCCGCGGAGCTCGTTGGGCTTCTCGCGCTGTCTGATCATCACCGGCTGATGCGGGACCAGGTCATCGAGGCGCTGTGGCCGCATTTGAGTTTCGATGCTGGCGCCGCCAATCTGCGGAAGGCTGCCCATCATGCCCGGCAGGCGCTGGGTCGTGACGATGCGGTGGTGTTGAGCGGTGGGCGGGTCGCCTTGTTGCCCGGGTGTGACGTGGAGACCGACGTGGCCGGATTCGAGCGGTGCGCCGAGGCGGCGCTCCGTTCCCGGGCGCGTGTCGTCTGCGTTGAGGCGGCGGCGGGCTACGCGGGTGACCTGCTTCCCGACTCGCTCTACGAGGATTGGACTCAGGCGCGGCGCGAGTCCCTGCGGTCACGCTACGTGGCGCTGCTTCGACTCGGTAGGCAGTGGGAGCGGCTTGTCGAGATCGATCCGTCCGATGAGCAGGCGCACTGCGAGCTGATGCGCGCCGCGCTGGCCGCGGGCAGCCGGCCTGCTGCGATCCGCTGGTACGGGAGGTTGCGCACGAACCTTCGCCGTGAGCTCGGCGTGGCGCCGGATCCGCGGAGCCGGGCCTTGTACGAGGAGTGTGTGGTCGGGCTTGGGCCAGCCGCGATGGCCGTCGTCGGCCGGCAGGTCGAGCTCGCTCAGCTGGCGGCCGGTCTTCGCTCAGCTGAGCGGGGTGAGCTGGGGGCGGTGGTGGTACGCGGTCTTGCCGGCATGGGCAAGTCGACGTCGTGCCGGCAGCTCGCGTCTTTGGCACGGGAACGGGGGTGGTTGGTCGTCGCTGTCGCCGCCACAGCCGGGAGTGCGCCCTACGCGTCCCTGGTGGAGGCGGTCGAGCAGCAGCTCGACCGGGACCGCACCCTTCTTGACGAGCTGCCGGGCTCAGCGCGCTCGACGCTGACCGCGCTGACGGCGTTGGCCGAACGAGCGCGGCCGCCGGAGGCTGGGCTGACCCGGCACATGGTGATCGGTGCCGTGCGCCGGCTGATCGCGGCGCGCAGCAATGTCACGGGTGTGGTGCTGGTCGTCGACGACGCGCATCTCGCCGACGACGCGACAGTGGAGGCGTGGGCGCACCTGGCCCGGGCCGGCGGAGGGCTCCCATTCGTCGGCGCGCTCGCTTTCCGTCCCGAGGCGGCTTCACAGCAGCTGGTCCACGCCGTCGCGGGCCTCGAGCGAGCCGGCCGGTGCCTCGCCATCGATCTCGGCCCGCTCGACGACGACGAGGTCGCGGTGCTGGTGGAGGCAGGTGCTCGAGTGAGGCCCGCTCCTGGTGTGCTCGCCCGGATCGTTGAGATGGCGCAGGGCAATCCGTTCTTCGCTCTGGAGTTGATCCGCGGTATCGGCCCGGGCGCGGCGGTGGCGCCGTCGGTCTGGGAGGCGATCACCGAGCGTTTCCTCGACCTCGACGAGGCTACCGTCGCGATGTTGCGCCGGTTGGCGGTGGCGGGCGACGATCTCGACCCGGTCAGCGTGCCCGCGTTGACCGGGCTGACCGAGTCGGACGCGTTCGCGCTGCTCGACCTCGCGCTCGACGCCGGTGTGCTGGTCGTCTCCGGAGCGCGTTACCGGTTCCGGCACGACCTGGTCCGCCAGGCGCTCGCCGCGCAGGTCGCGCCCCATCATCGGATCGCGATCCACCGTGACACCGCCCGTGGCCTGGCGGCCGCGGGCGCCGCCCCGGCCCGGGTCGCCCGGCATTGGCTGGACGGGCGACGCCCGCAGGATGCGGCGCCCTGGCTGCTGGCCGCGGCTCGCCGGGCGGTCGCGCTCGGTGCGTTCACCGACGCGCTCGGGCACCTCGAGTTGCTTCTGGAGCACCAGCCAGAGCTCCTCGATGCGCTCCGGATGCGGGCCGAGGTCCTCGACGCCCTCGGCGACGGTCGGGCACCCGCCGCGTACGCGGCCGCCGCCCGGACCGTCGGCGGGTCGGAGTCGGAGGATCTGCGGGCGATGCAGGCGCTGGCCCAGATCAAGCAGGGTGATCCCCGGGGTGCCCTGTGCACGTTGGACGGGCTCCGACCCGGGTCCGTGCAGGGCAGGCTCGCCCAAGCGCTGACGCTGAGTGGCGCGGCGGTCATGGGTTTCGCCGATCCGGAGCTGGGGACGGTCAAAGCCGCCGAGTGCCGGCGTCTGGCCCTGGAATCGGGCGACAGGACGACGCTGGTGGTGGCGTCGTGGGCGCAGGCGGCCGCCGCGCACGCCCGCGACGATCTGCGTGAGAGCCTCTGGGCGGACCTGCTCGACACGCACGCGCTGCGCGAGCTGGCGATCAGTGTGTTCGACGGGCACCTGTGCATGACCCAGCGGCTGCTCTACGGGGCACGGCCCTACCCCGACGTGGTCGCCTTCGCCGATTCGTTCCTCGCGGAGGCGCGACGGCTCGGTGCCGCCCGCGGGGGTGCCTTCGCTGTGACACTTCGCGGCGAGGCGAAGCTGCTCTCGGGCTGGTTGGACGAGGCCGACGAGGATCTCCGGGAAGGGGCCCGGCTCAACCGGGCCATCGGGGCCGCCACGGGTGAGGCACTGGCGCTGCAGCGTCGAGCCGAGGTCGCGCTCCATCGGGGCGACCCGTCCGCGGCAGACGCACTGCTCGACGAGGCGCTCGCGGTGGCCCGAGAGTCCGACGTCGGTTTCCACCTGTTCGACCGCATCTACGGCACAAAGATCACCGCCGCCGGCGACCCCGCCGCCGCCTTGAGCATGCTCGACGAGGCCGAGTGGGGGGTTCGCGGCCCGCTCGAGACCTGCCCCGGATGCCGGATCACCCTGGCCGTCCCCGCCGCGATCGCCGCCGCACGGGCCGGGGACCTCGACCGCGCAGCCCACTACGCACAGACCACAGAGATGTTGGCCGGGGTGGTGATGCAG
>DASYLM010000262.1:0-9024 GCA_036009565.1 Pseudonocardia sp.
GCGGGCCTTTGGCAACCCTGTCGGGACGACAGGATTTGAACCTGCGACCCCTTGACCCCCAGTCAAGTGCGCTACCAAGCTGCGCCACGTCCCGGTTGCCCCCCGTGGGGCAACGGTAGCCTACCGCAGGCTGCGGCGGGCTGAGACAACCGGTCGTGGCGACCCCTCGTTCACCTAATAGCGCTCGATCAGTGTGCTCGGGCACCCTCTACCGCACTACCGTCCTTGGTCTCCTCACGCGTGGATACTTTGGTATCCCTAAGCTGGGTTTCCACTGGAACCGGTACTGTCGCCGCCGACGGGGTCACAGAGGGCGACAGCGGCAGCACCGAGGGCGTGATCGAGGACGACAGCACGCTAGCCACGGCGGCACCCACAGCGCCGGCACCCACCGAACCGGCGCCCACGGAACCGCCACCGACCGGATCCGTGCCCGCGTCGCTCAGCGCCACCGGCAGCCCGGTGACCGACCAGTCCCGGTCCCGCTCACGGTCCAGCGGCGGCGTCGGCAGCCGGCCCTGGACAGCGAAGCCGCCCTTCGACGTCGGCCGAGCCCGCAACCGGCCGCCCATCATGCCGATCCGCTCCGCAAGGCCGGCCAGACCACCGCCGGGGTGTCCGCTCGGGAGTACCAGCAGCGACCGGGGCGGCCGTCCGTTCGTCACCGTCACCCGGAGCTCGGTGGCCCACCGCTCCATCCGGACCTCGACCTCCGCCCCCTCGGCGTGTTTGGCCGCGTTGGTCAGCGACTCCTGGATCAGCCGGTACACGGTGCGCTCGACACCGAGCGGGATGTCGTCGCCGAGGCGGTCCGCGCCGATCAGCTCTACCTGCATGCCGCTGTCCCGCGCCCTGGCCACGAGCTCGGACAGCGCCGCGATACCGGCCCTGAGCTCGGAGTCGGTATCGAGCAGGCCGAGCGCGGCGCGCATCTCCGCCAGCGCCCGCTTCGCCAGCACCCGCAGGCGCTCGGCGGTCTCCCTGGTCCCCTGGTCCTTGCTGGTGGCTGCCAGCGCGGCGGCACTCACCGCGATCAGGGTGGCGTGGTGGCCGACGGCGTCGTGGATCTCCCGCCCGATCCGGTCCCGCTCGGCCGCCCTGGCCACCTCCTCGCGGGCGGCCACCGTGGCCTCCCGGGCGGCGGACAGGTCACGCAGGCTCGCCTGCAGCTGCTCGCGCGTCGTGATCAGCATGCCGAGCACCGCCGGTGCACCGCTGTACAGCGACGCGGCCAATATCGTGAGCAGTACGTCCGGCCAGCGCAGATGCTGCATGAGGATGACCGGCACGACCGCCGAGCCGCAGCACGCCGCGACCCACGGAACCGTGGGCAGCCGGCGACCGGTGAACCGGCCCAGGGTGTACAGCGCGACCATCGTGGCCGGCCAGCCCAGCCCACCGACCACAGCGGGCAGGCAGGCGAACACGATCAGTCGAGGGCGCCGGTACCGCAATGGCAGCAGCACACAGGCGAGCAGCGCGGCCGCCAGGGACCACGGGGGGAACGGCCCCGGAGCCCCGAGCAGGGCCACCGCGGCGGTGATCCCCACCCCGAGTGCCTGCATCCACCATGTTCCCGGCTGCGGCCCGCTGACCCGTCCCTCGTTCATCCCACCCCGAGCCCCTGAGCTAGCAGCGCGGCCTGAACCCGGTTCTGCGCACCGAGTTTGGCCAGCACCGCGGATACGTACTTCTTCACTGTCGCCTCCGCCAGCCCGAGACTGTCCCCGATCGCGGCGTTGGAGTGACCGGCGGCGATGAGCGCCAGTACCTGGCGTTCCCGCAGCGTCAGCTCGTCGAGGCTGGGCGGCACCCGTTCCGGCCCGCCGGCGACCAGCCTAGGCAGCAGCCGGGCGGTGATCCGCGGATCCAGCACCGCTCCCCCGGCGGCCAGATCCAGCACCGCCCGGATCAGTGCGGCCGGCTCGGCGTCCTTGAGCAGGAAGCCCTGCACCCCGATGCGGAGTGCCTCGCTGATGTAGCCGTCGAGGTCGAACGTGGTCAGCACGGCCGCCGGTGGCGCGTCCGGCTCCTTGGCCAGCGCGCGCAGCGCCGCGAAACCGTCCACGCCCGGCATCTGGACGTCGACCAGCACCACCTGGGGGCGGTGTCGGCGCACCGCCTCCAGCAACTCGGCGCCGTCGGCCGCCTCGGCGACCACCTTGACGGTGCCCTCCGCCTCCAGTACCACCCGAAGACCGGCCCTGAGCAGAGCTTCGTCGTCGGCGAGCACTATCCGTACCGGCGCACCGTACGGCCGGACAGTCATGCTGACCTCCTGCCGGATGGGGGCGAGCCCTCGTCCTAACAGCCTACTGTCTACGCCGCCGCTCACGGACCCGTACAGAGATCCTTATCGGGCTACCGGTGAAATCGAAATCTTCGCGCAACCGGCGCTCGATGAAACGCCGGTACGCCGGCTCGAGGAAACCGGTGGTGAACAGCACAAATGTCGGCGGCCGGGCTTGCGCCTGGGTCGCGAAAAGGACCTTCGGCTGCTTGCCACCGCGCACCGGCGGCGGCGTAGCACTGATCACGTCGGACAGCCAGCCGTTCAGCAGACCGGTCGGGATCCGCCGGTCCCAGGACTCCAGCGCGGTACGCAGCGCCGGCGCGAGCTTGGCGACCGCCCGGCCGGTCAGTGCGGACACGTTCACCCGCTCCGCCCAGGTCACCCGGACCAGGTCCCGCTCCAGCTCCCGGCGCATGGCCAGGCGGCGCTCCTCGTCCACCAGGTCCCACTTGTTGAACACCAGCACCAGCGCCCGGCCGGACTCCTCGACCATGGTGATCACCCGCTGGTCCTGCTCGGCGAGCGGCACGGAGGCGTCCACCAGCACGACCGCCACCTCGGCCGCCTCGATCGCCGACTTGGTCCGCAGGCTGGCGTAGTACTCCATCCCGCTCGCCTGGCGCACCCGCTTGCGCAGGCCGGCCGTGTCGACGAACCGCCAGATCTGCCCGTCCAGCTCGACCAGCGAGTCGACCGGGTCGACGGTCGTGCCGGCCACCGAGTCCACCACCGAGCGCTCCTCGCCGGTGACCCGGTTGAGCAGGCTGGACTTGCCGACGTTGGGCTTGCCGACCAACGCGACCCGCCTCGGCCCACCGGCCTGGACGCCGATCAGATCCCTCGGCGTCTCCGGCAGCACCTGCAGGATCGCGTCCAGCAGGTCACCGGAACCACGCCCGTGCAGCCCGCTGACGACCCGGGGCTCACCCAGACCGAGCGACCACAGCGCGGCGGTGTCCGAGGTCAGCCGGTCGTCGTCGACCTTGGTCGCGACCAGCAGCACCGGACGGTCCGAGCGCCGCAGCACGCGGGCCACCGCCTCCTCCGTCGCGGTCGCGCCGACCTGCGCGTCCACCACGAGCATGATGGCGTCGGCGGTGGCCATGGCCAGCTCGGCCTGCGCCGCGATCGAGGCACGCAGCCCCTCCGCGTCCGGCTCCCAGCCCCCGGTATCGACCAGGGTGAACCGCCGCCCGTTCCACTGCGCGTCGTAGGCAACCCGGTCCCGGGTCACCCCGGAGATGTCCTGCACCACCGCCTCGCGACGGCCGAGCAGGCGGTTTACCAGCGTGGACTTGCCGACGTTCGGTCGACCCACCACAGCCAGCACTGGTGCCGGCGGCACCGCGTCGGCCGCCTCGTCCCCGGTCAGACCGCCTTCGTCCGCCGCGTCCAGAGCGAGCGCGGCGGCCAACTCGGCGTCGTCCGACCACGTCCCTTCGGTACTCATCGCGCCTCCCGCGCGTCGGGATCGGCACTGTCGCCGATCTCGCCGCGCAACACATCAAGTTCTCGTACCAGGCCGGCGAGCGCCGACCTGATCTGCTCGGTCGCAACCGCTAGTCCGGCCCGACCCCGTTCCTCGCTCACCGCGAACGGCTCCCCCATCAGGATGTCCACCCGGGGGCGGAACCGTCGGCCGGAGCCGGCCGGTCGGCGGGTGCCCCGGCACACCACCGGCACCACGAGGGCGCCGGTGGAGCGGGCCAGCCAGGCCGCACCGTTCTGCGCGGCCGCCGCGTCGCCGACCCCCCGGGTGCCCTCCGGGAAGACCGCGACGAGGCCACCGCCGCGCAGCACCCGCTGCGCGGCCAGCAACGGGGCCCGGTCCGGTTCGCCCCGGCGCACCGCGAGCTGCCCGATCCGGGGCAGTGCCCAGCCCGCCGGCCCCCGGAACATCTCCTGCTTGACCAGGAACACCGTCCGCCGGCCGAACATGCCGAACAGCAGCGGCCCGTCCACGAACGCACTGTGATTGGCCACCAGGACCACCGGTCCCTGTGCCGGCACCTGCCGTGCACCGTGCCGACGCAGCCGGTACACCGGCGTGAACAGCCAGGTGCCGACCCACCGGGCCAGGTCGTGCAGCGCCGGCCAGCTCCCCACCGGCAGGTCGGCCGCGCCGGTGCCCTCGGTCCGCCGGCTCACGGGGCGTGCCCCCGCTGCCCGTGTTCCACCAGGCCGCGCTCGGTGGCCAGCGCACGCAGTGCGGTGAGCACCCCGGACACGTCCAGCTCCGTGGTGTCCAGGATGACCGCGTCCTCGGCCGGGCGCAGCGGTGAGGTGGCCCGGCCGGAGTCCAGTGCGTCCCGGCGCTGTACCGCCACCAGCGCGCTGGCCTGGTCGCCGCCGCGCCCCGCGCGACGGTCCTGGCTGCCCCGCCGGTTCGCCCGTACCTCGGCGGACGCGGTCAGATAGACCTTGAGGGTGGCATCCGGAGCGACCACGGTGCCGATGTCCCGGCCTTCCACCACAATCCCGTGGCGGCCACCGGCCAGCACCGAGCCGATGATCCGGCGCTGCTCGTCGACCAGCCGCTCGCGGACCGGCGGGTGCGCGGACACAGCGCTCACCGCCGAGGTCACCCGCTCTCCCCGGATCTCACTCGCCACGTCCTCACCGCCCAGTCGGACACTCGGTTCCGCCGGATCGGTGCCCACCTCGATCACCGCGCCGACCGCCACCGGGATCGCCGCCGCCGCCGAGGGATCGAGTCCCGCGCGCAGCACGGCCAAGGTGGCCGCCCGGTACATCGCGCCGGTGTCCAGATATCCCGCCTTCAGCTGGCGCGCCAAGCGGCGCGCCACCGTCGACTTCCCGGTGCCGGACGGTCCATCCAGCGCGACAACCCCGCGCAACCGCTCAGCACCCACGAGTGTCCATTGTGCCGTGCCGCGCACCGGAGCCGGCGCCGGCCACGGCTCCGACGTCCGATCGAGGCCGATTGTACCGCTCGGGGCGCCTCAGCGAGCCGTTCCGGAGCTGACGTCCGGGCCGTTCACCAGCAGAGCGACGGCCCTGTTCAGCGCGGCAGATCGGTGCGCAGCGCGGCCGCGCCACGCAGGTAGACGTGCCGGATGTCGGCCCTGGGCAGATCGGTCTCCACGTGCGCCATCAGCCGCAGCACCCTCGGCATCGCCCCGGGCACCGCGATCTCGGTGGCGCACAGCAGCGGAACGTCGGTCAGACCCATCTTCCGCGCGGCGTACGCGGGGAACTCGGAGGTGAGGTCCGGAGTGGCGGTGAAGAGCATCGAGATGACGTCGTCGGCGGCGAGCTTGTTGCGGTAGAGCACCTCGGCAACGAGCTCGGCGCTCGCCTCCAGGATCTCGTCCCGGGCGTCGTGGTCCACCTGCGTCGCCCCGCGTACCGCCCGCACTGACATAGTCGAACAATACTGGCTCGGTCGCCGGGCAGCCCGTCGAGCGTTCGGGGAGATCCGGCGTACCGTCGCGGACCGAACGTTGATCGCCAGGCGCGCGCTCCCCTCCCGACGGAAGGACACCCATGAAAGCCGGCGACCAGGTCAGCGACTTCGAGCTGCGGGACGAGACAGGCCAGCCGCGCACCCTGAGTGCCCTGGTCGCGAACGGTCCGGCTGTGCTGTTCTTCTACCCGATCGCATCCAGCGGCGGCTGCACCCAGGAGGCCTGCCACTTCCGGGACCTGGCCGAGGAGTTCGCCTCCGTCGGGGCCCAGCCGGTCGGCATCAGCCCGGACTCGGTGTCCAAGCAGCGGAAGTTCGCGAGCGCGCACTCCCTGGGCTACCCACTGCTCTCCGATGACGGCGGTGCGGTGGCCAGGGAGCTCGGAGTCTGGCGCAAGCTGATCCCGATCCACACCAAGCGGGTCACCTTCGTGATCGGCGCGGACCGCCGGATCATCGAGGTGATCAAAGGTGAGATGCAGTTCGACCGGCACGCCGACGAGGCGCTGCGGGTGTTGCGGGAACGCCAGTCGGCGGCCTGAGCAGCGACGTCAGCCGTGCCCGAGCCGGGGGCCGGTCGCGACGACCGGCCCCACAGCCGGTCTCAGAGGTCGACGGCCTCGTAGAGCGAGCCCAGCTCGGGCTGGCTGAGCGCCCGGAGCGAGCCGGGCCGCTGCGGGCCCAGCTGGACGCCGGCGATTGCGGTGCGCACGAGCCGCCGCACCGGGTGACCGACCTCGTCCAGCAGCCGGCGGACCACGTGCTTGCGGCCCTCGTGCAGCACCAGCTCGACCATGGCCTTGCCGGCGAACGAGTCGACCACCTTGAACGAGTCCACCCGCACCGGGCCGTCGGCCAGCTGCACGCCCTCCCGCAGCCGCCGCCCCAGCTCACGCGGGATCGGCCCGGGCACCTCGGCCAGGTAGGTCTTCGGCACCTCGAACGAGGGGTGCATCAGCCGGTGGCCGAGCTCGCCGTCGTTGGTCAGCAGCAGCAGGCCCTCGGTGTCGGCGTCCAGCCTCCCGACGTGGAACAGCCGGTCGTCCTTGCCGGCCACCAGGTCGCCGACGCAGGGCCGTCCCCGGTCGTCGGACATCGCGGAGAGCATGCCGCGCGGCTTGTTCAGCGCCAGGTGCACCACGTCGTCGCGCAGCTGCACCCGGGCGCCGTCCACCCGGACCACCGCGGTCTCCGGGTCGATGCGGCGGCCCATCTGGCTGACCACCTCGCCGTCCACGCTCACCCGGCCCTCGGCGATCATCTCCTCGGCCGCGCGGCGGGATGCCACGCCGGCCTTGGACAGCACCTTCTGCAGTCGGGTTCCGCTCGGTTCAGCAGAAAAACGCTGTTCAGACATCGTCGATCGAGTCCACCTCGGGTAGCAATGGGGCCAATGGGGGCAGCTCGGCCAGCGATGACAGGCCCAACCGTTCCAGGAACATCTCCGACGTGCGGTAGAGAATGCCCTGGGTTTGCGGGTCGATTCCGAACTCTTCGACCAGCCCCCTGGTCAACAGGGTACGCATGACCCCATCGCAGTTCACGCCGCGCACCGCGGAAACCCGGGCCCGGGTCACCGGTTGGCGGTAGGCCACCACCGCCAGGGTCTCCAGCGCCGCCCTGGTCAGCCTGGCCCGCTGGCCGTCCTTGAGCATCCGCTCGACGTAGGGCGCGTAGCGGTCCCGGGTGTAGAACCGCCAACCCAAGCCGACTTTGCGCAGGTCGATGCCCCGCTCCTGATCGCGGTAGCTCGCGGTCAGCCGGCCCAGCGCCGTCTCCACCCGGTCCGTCGGCTGCCGCAGGGCGGCGGCCAACGCGGTTTCGTCGACCGGTTCGTCGACCACCAGCAGCAGCGCCTCCAGCGCGCTGTCCAACAGGTGGTCGTCGACCAGGTCGTCGTCGGGGGGTTCGGTATCGACCCGCTCACTCCCGGCCGACTCGCCGTCGGCTGACTCGTCGGCCGGTTCACCGTCGGACGCCGGCAGGTCGGTCGGTTCGCCGTCCGTTGGCCGCAAGCCGTCGGTCGGTTCGGCGGCGAGCGGCTCGTCGCGCTCGGTCGCCAGGCCGTTCTCGCTCACGACCCGTCCCTCGGCCCGGTCCAGCTGACCATCAGCTCGCCGAACGACTCCTCCTGGTCCAGCAGCACGTTCGACTCCCGGTACAGCTCCAGCACCGCGAGGAACCGGGCCACCACCTGCATCGGCTCGCCGCAGTCGGCGGTGAGCTGGTGGAAGCTGGCGCGGCCGAGCTCGAGCAGTCGCTCACGCAGGACCGCCATGTGCTCGGGGACCGAGACCAGGCCCGCGTGCAGGTGGTCCAGCGACACCGTCGGCGGTGGCTTGGGCCGGAACACCGAGGCGGCCAGCTCCGCGAAGCGCTGGGCGTCCATCCCGAGCATCACCTCGGGCAGCAGCTCGGCGAACCGGGGCTCCAGCGCCACCGAGCGCGGGTAGCGGCGCATCGCGGAGGCTTCCAACTCCACGAACAGCGCGGCGACCCGCTTGTACGCCCGGTACTGCAGCAGCCGGGCGAAGATCAGGTCCCGGGCCTCCAGCAGCGCCAGGTCCTCGATGTCCTCCACGTCCGCGCCGGGCAGCAGCCGGGCCGCCTTGAGGTCCAGCAGGGTGGCGGCGATCACCAGGAACTCGGTGATCTCGTCGAGCTCGGCGTCCGTGCCGGCCGCGGTGAGGGCCCTGGTGTGTGCGATGAAATCGTCGGTGACCTGGTGCAGCGCCACCTCGGTGACGTCCAGCTCGTGCTTGTTGATCAACTGCAGGAGCAGGTCGAACGGGCCGTTGAAGTTGTCCAGGTTGACGGTGAACCGGGGTACCGGCGCCTCGCCGGACCGGTCCGGCGAGGTCGACCGCGCCGCTTCGTCCGCCCGCTCGGGCGTGGCGACAAGACTCACCGGGCGGCCGCCTCGCGGGCGATCACTTCGCGGGCCAGCTGGCGGTAGGCCTCGGCTCCCGCCGAGTTCGGCGCCCAGCGGGTGATCGGCTCACCGACGACCGTGGTCTCCGGGAAGCGGACCGTCCGGTTGATGGTCGAGTCGAACACCAGCTCGCCGAACGCCTCGATCACCCGGGCCCGGACCTCGCGGGTGTGCACCGTGCGCGGGTCGTACATGGTGGCCAGGATGCCGCTGATCGCCAACCGGGGGTTCAGCCGGTCCCGTACCTTCTCGATCGTGTCCATCAGCAGCGCCACACCGCGCAGGCTGAAGTACTCGCACTCCAACGGGATCAGCACGCTGTCCGCGCAGGTCAATGCGTTGATCGTGAGTAGGCCGAGAGATGGCTGGCAG
>DASYLM010000263.1:0-12669 GCA_036009565.1 Pseudonocardia sp.
CGGATGTCGATGCGCGCGACCCACGAATGGGTGGTCTTTTAACTTCACGGTCGAGTGAACATCTCGGATCTATCGTTGCATTATGCAACCACAGTGCCACCATGCGTAACCCTTTCAACAATTTCTTAGGTTAGGCTGCTCCGACCAGGTAACGGTCCGTTCAACGGGGGGAGGGCCGGTGCGGGGAGTCATGGACCGGTGGGCGCCGACCGCGCGAGCCCACTGCCGGAGCTCACGTCGATGCCGTCAACTATCGGGTGAACCGGGTGCCGATCTGACCCGTCCGGCACCACGACCGAGCCCAGCGCGGTGATCAACGAGTCCCGGCTCGCGCAAGATTTGCGCGTCTTCTTCGCCGGACAAGTAGCACTTTGGGCCCGTTCGCCGATACAGGGGTCGATGGCTCCCGCACACGAACAAGAACCGTTGGTAACAGAGGAGGTGATCTGACCGTGCGCAGTGCTTGGGACAAGTCCACGCCGAGTGGCAGACGTCGGACCAATCGCCCCGGTGCCGCGGCACTTAGCTCCCCTTTTGACTTTTCGGCGGACGATCGCGAACGGGTTGATCCGGTCGAGTTCATGTCGATTCGGGCCGATGACGAGTTGCTCGATGCACTCGCGGTCGGCCGTTCGGCGGGACCGGCATTCAGCCACGGATTCGATCCCGGGTTCGTCTCCGGATACGCCGACGATCAACAGGTATTGGCGATGTTGGCCGGCTGGCGCGAGGACGTCGAAACCGAACCGTTCCCCGAGCTGTTGTCGATCGACCGGGCTTCCGCGGCCATCTGCGACGGCCAGCGAGCGGCCCGGCCGAGGCGCCGGCTGATGCCGGTGGCGGCCGCCGCGGCGGTGGCGGTGATGGCGCTGTCCGGGGTAGCGGTGGCGGCCGGCGGCGCGCAGCCCGGCGACGCACTGTGGGGCGTCTCGACGGTGATCGACGCGAACCGCGCGAAGTCGGTGGAGGCGGCCTACCGGGTCGATACCGCACTGACCACCGCGCAACAGGCACTGGCACAGGGCCGGGTCGCCGAGGCGCGCGCCGCACTGGCGACCGTGCAGCCCGAGCTGAACCAGGTGCAGGACCCGGACCGTAGGAACGAGCTCTCCCGTAAGAGCCATAACCTGGTGCAGTCGGCGGACGCCACCCGCGAGGGCGAGCCGTTGGACACCGACCCGACCGGCTCACCGAGCGACCCGCGCAAATTGCGGGACCGCGGTCCGAGCACGCCCGGCGGCCGGAACGAGCCGAAAGATCCGGGCCGCTCGAACGAGCCCGGGAACCCGAGCTCGTCGGCGGACCCCAGCCGCCAGAGCGAGCTGAACCTGCCGGCGAACCCGGCCAGGCCACTGAACCCGGCCGACCCCGCCAAGCCGGTGAGCCCGGCCGACCCGGCGAAGCCGGCGGATCCCACCGACTCGGCGTTCCCGGGTAAACCGGGCGGCCCGCACTTCCCCGGCGGCCACAACCCCGGCGGCCAGAAACCCGGCGGCCCGAACCCAGGCGGCCAGAACCCCGGCGGACCGACTAAACCGGACAGGCCCGGCTTCCCGGGCTTCCCCGGCTTCCCCGGCGGCCAGAACCCGGGCGGCCCGAACCCCGGTGGGCCGGCACGGCCCGACAAGCCCGGTGGTCAGGACCCAGGCGCCCAGAACCCCGGCGGACCGGGCACCGGTGGACCGACGACCGGGCCGGGTACCCGTGACCCGCGGACCGGCCGACCCACAACCGGGCCCGGCAACGGGTCCGGCACGGGCGGCGACCCGAGGCGTCACCGCGAGCAGCCGAACAAGCCGCCGGGCACCGGGACATCGGGAACCACCACCGGCACGGCCGCCCCGTCCGCATGCACCGGGGCGAACGCCGGCGATCCGGCCTGCGCCCGCAACGGAAGCTGAGGGCGGCGACCCGCGAGGTGCTCACGGCGGCCCGCAAGGATCCGCCGCCGGGCGCCAACCCCACCGTCGTCGGGTACGTGGTGGACAGGACGAAGGCGGCGGTGGACGCGCGCCGGGATTGGACGCGGGGGAGACCGCGGACGCCGAGGAGGACGCCGCCACGCCGAGCACCACCTGGCTCTCGGTCGAGGAGACCACCCGGGCGCTGCGCCGGGACATGTACGCCGCGCAGCGCAAGGCACTGGTCGAGGCCCGCAACGCCGGCGAGCTGGACCGGAGTCGGCGCGGCCCGGGTACGGACCGGCGTCGACGCGGCTAGCGGGCGGCGTACACCACCATCGTGTTGCCCCACGGGTCACGGGCGACCGCGCGGACCTCGTGCGGGCCCTGCTCGGCGGGTCGGATGACGCTGCCGCCGGCGTCGGTGATCGCGGCCAGCGCCGCCGCCACGTCCGGCACCTTGAACGACACCGCGGCGACTCCGCCGGTGACGTCCTCCTCCGGGCCGGTCAGCGCCAGCGTGGTGCCGCCGCCGTCGAGCGCGGCGTACCGGTCGCCGTCGGCGAACTTGAGCCCGAGCCCGAACGCCTCCCGGTAGAACGTCACCGCCGCCGCCACGTTTCCGACCGGATGCAGCACATTGCCCACCTTCACGGGGGGTGTCTCGTCAGGCACAGGCATTCCTCTCGGTCTCGACGAACCCTAAATCCCCGCCCCTCGCCCCGCCCGTCGGTGCCCCACCGGATAGTTCGGTCGCGGCCAGCTGCTGGCCGGCCGGTTCGTCCAGGGGCTCGGCGGCGCGCTGGCCTCGGCGGTCATCCTCGGCATGATCGTCCGGCTGTACCCGGAGCCGATCGAGCAGGCCAGGGCGATGGGCGGCTACACCGCGCTGCGCGACGGCTACAGCCTCGGCTTCCCGGCCGCTGCCGCTCTCGTGCTGGTCGCCATCGCGGTGGCTTTCCTCCTGCCGGGCAAGGCCGAGTCCGCGCCCCGGACCGCGCCCGCGCCGCGCCCTGCTTCCGCTGAAAACGGCCCGTGAGTGGTGAACGGCCGCCGGAGCGACCATTACCACTCACGGGCCGAGGTGTGCCCGAACAGGCCGGGGAGGCCGCCGCTGTGCAGGAACACGGTGCGCTCCCCCGGCCGGATCTCGCCGGCGGCCACCGCGGCGGTCAGCCCGGCGAAGGCCTTCGCGGTGTACACGGGGTCGAGCGCGAGGCCTTCGGTCCGGGCCACGTCGGCCATCGCGCGGCGGGCGGCGTCGGTGAGCTGGCCGTACCCGGCGCCGACCTGGTCACCGCGCAACCGCAGGCCGTCGCCGGAGCCGCCGAGCGCCGCCACCATGGTGCGAACCCGTACCGCCGGATCTCCCACCGCGCCGGAGTCCACCCCGAGCACCCGGGCAGCACCCAGTCCGGCGACCAGCCCGGCCATCGTGCCGCCGGAACCCACCGAGACCACGAGGTGATCCATGCCGGGTGCCTGCGCGGTCAGCTCGGCGGCGCAGCCGAGGTAGCCCCGGGAGCCGATCGGCCCGGAACCGCCGAACGGCACCAGGTACGGGCGTGCGCCGGCGGTCCGCAGTCCGTCGGCCAGCTCGTTGGCGCGGGCCTCCAGCGCGGTGTCGTCCGCCGCGCCGGCCCAGTGCAGCTCGGCGCCCAGCAGGTGGTCCAGCACCAGGTTGCCGGTCGACTCGGCGGGCGGCGAACCGGCCAGGACCAGCAGGCAGCGCAGCCCCAGTTTGGCCGCGGCGGCGGCGGTCGAGCGAGCGTGGTTGCTCTGCGCGGCGCCGGTCGTGACCAGGGTGTCCGCGCCGGCCGCCACCGCGGCGCCGGCGGTGTGCTCCAGCTTGCGTACCTTGTTGCCGCCGCCGGCCAGCCCGGTCAGGTCGTCCCGCTTGATCCACAGGTCGTCCGGCCGCAGCCCGATCCGCTCGGCGAGGCGGGGCGCGGGCTCCAGCGGGGTCGGCCAGCTGCCCAGGCGCACCACCTGCCCGCCCGCTGGGTAAGAGGTCACGCCGTGACGTTACCGACCGGCGAGGGCAGCGGCCGGGCGACGTTCGCCGAGAGCGGCGTGGCCTCGACCAGCCGGTGCCGGCCGGCCGGCTGTACGTCGGTGCCGGACGGAGACTCGGCGGCGTCGGTGGGCGGCGCACTGCGCTGCGCGGGCACCAACGCGGCCACTGTGTCCGTGTCGTCGGCCCTGGCGTGGCGGCCGGGCGCGGAGCTGACCTCGGCGTTCTTCTGCTCGGCGAGCGACTTCGCGGCCCGCCAGCGCAATCCGGTCAACACCGTCAGCAGGAGGACCAGGCCGGCGGGGATCAACAGTGTCGGCGACGCGATCATGGCGAGCAGGCCGAGCGCGGCGGTCGCCCAGAACAGCCAGGGCAGTGCGGGCGGCCGCTTCGCCACATAGCGCAACGTGCTCGGCGTGGGGACCCACCGGGTGGCCGCCTGGGACCCGGCATTCGTCTGGGCGGGCGGGGCTGGGGACTCGAGCGGCGATACGTTCATGGCGGGCGGTGTCCTCCCGGGGCGGTGTGTCCTGTTCATCGGACCGAGTCGCACAGCGTTACCGCCACCACACCGAGTCTCGCCCGCACAGACCCGGTGCAGCCGGCACAGGCAGCGCCTGCACACGACATGATCAATTCAACCCCAGCCGGCCTCGACCATGGAGATCAGCCGGCTGAGGTTGAGCTCGACGGATCCATGGCGCAGGGCTGCGTAACGGTGCTTACAAATTCGCGCTAGCGATATTAACATCTGCGTGGTAGCGTTGCTTACATGAACACGAGAACACGGATACTCGAAGCGGCGACGGTGTTGCTCGCCGAGTCGCCGTCCGGGGACATCTCGACCAGGGCGGTGTGCGATGCCGCCGGAGTCGGCGCCCCCGCGCTGTACCGGCAGTTCGGCGACAAGGAGGGGTTGCTGTCCGCCGTCGTCGACAACGCGTTCGACAAGTACCTGGCCACCAAGCGGGCCGCCACCCCGTCCGAGGACCCGGTGCACGACCTGCGCAGCGGCTGGGACAGCCACGTCGCCTTCGCCCAGGCGAACCCGAACCACTACCGACTGATGTATTCCCCCGCAATCGGCGGAGCGGCTACCCCTCCGCCCGCCGCGGCCGAGGCGTACCGGCTGCTCACCGCGGTCCTGGAGCGGTGCGCGGCGGCCGGCCGGCTGAAGGTGTCCACCGACGTCGCGGCACAGATGATCATGACGGCGAACGTCGGCGTGGCACTGCTGGCGATCAGCCAGCCGGACATCTACCGGGACCCGGAACTGCCGCGGCGGGTGCGGGACGCGGTGCACGCCGCCGTGCTCGCCGAGCCGAGGACCGCCGGGGAGCCGGGCACGGCGGCTGAGCCGGAAGCCGGCGATGACCGGGTCGAGACGAGCCGGGTCGCCGCCGGACTGGCAGCCCTGTTGCGCCGGTCGCCGGCCGGGTCGCTGAGCGAGGGCGAGGCCACCCTGCTGCAGGAATGGCTGGCCAGGCTCTCCGACAACGAGTAACCCAGACAGCACGGACCAGTGGAACGGGCGGCGCACTCGGCGCCGCCCGGCGGACGAACACACCACTTCGAGGAGACCACCATGACCAGCACCGAACAGCGCGTCGCCGTCGTGACCGGCGGATCGAGGGGCATCGGCCGGGAGAGCGCCGAGAAGCTCGCCGCCGAAGGCTTCGCCGTCGTCATCAACTACGCCGGCAACAAGGCCGAGGCGGACGCCGCCGTGGAGGCCATCCAGAAGGCCGGCGGCCAGGCCGTCGCGGCCCAGGCCGACGTCGCCGACGAGACCGCCGTGTCGGCCGTCTTCGACCTCGCCGAGCAGACCTACGGCGGTGTCGACGTGGTGGTGCACGCCGCCGGCATCATGACGCTCGCCCCCCTGGTCGACCTGGACCTGGACGACTTCGACCGGATGAGCCGCACCAACATCCGGGGCACGTTCGTCGTCGACCAGCAGGCCGCCCGCCGGCTGCGCTCCGGTGGCGCGATCATCAACTTCTCCACCACGGTGGTCGGTCTGAAGCTGCCGACCTACACCGCCTACGCCGCCACCAAGGGCGCGGTAGAGGCGCTCACCACGATCCTGGCCAAGGAGCTGGGCAACCGGGACATCACCGTCAACGCGGTCGCCCCCGGCCCGACCGCCACCGCGCTGTTCCTGGACGGCAAGGACGACGAGCTGATCGCCCGGATGGCCGCGCAGAACCCGAGGGGCCGCCTCGGCACCCCGGCGGACATCGCCGAGGTCGTCGCTTTCCTGGCCGGGCCGGGCCGCTGGGTCAACGGCCAGGTCATCCGCGTCAACGGCGGCATCGCCTGATCTCGTCGGCACTGCGCCGCACGCGGCTGTGAGATCTCGTTCGCCCCCTTTCGACTTTCGACACAAGGAGAGTTCGCCATGCCCAAAATCATCCTGATCAGCGGCGCTTCCAGCGGTTTCGGCGCCCTCACCGCGCGGTTGCTTGCCGACGCCGGGCACTCCGTCTACGCCGGCATGCGTGACGTGACCGGCCGCAACGCCGAGGCCGCCAAGGCCGCCGCCGACTACTCGGCCGAGCACGGCGTGGACCTGCGCCCGGTGGAGCTGGATGTCAGCTCAGAGGCGTCCTCGGAGTCCGCCGTCGCCACCGTGCTGAGCGAGCGGGAGCACCTCGACGTGCTGGTGCACAACGCCGGCCACATGGTGACCGGACCGGCCGAGGCCTTCACCCCGGAGCAACTCGCCGCCCTGTACGACACCAACGTGCTGGGTACCCAGCGGCTCAACCGGGCGGCGCTGCCGCACATGCGCGATCGCGGCGACGGCCTGGTGGTCTGGGTCGGCAGCTCCAGCTCACGCGGCGGCACCCCGCCCTACCTGGCGCCCTACTTCGCCGCCAAGGCCGCGATGGACGCGCTCGCGGTCAGCTATGCGCTCGAGCTCTCCCGGTTCGGCATCGAGACCTCGATCGTCGTGCCCGGCTCGTTCACCCACGGCACCAACCACTTCGCGCACAGCGGCGGCCCTGCCGACCAGCCGGTGGTGGACGCCTACGAGAGCCGCTACGCCGGCCTGATGGACCAGGTCGGGCAGAAGCTGGCCGAGATCGAACCGACCTGGGCGGACCCCACCGAGGTGGCCCGCGCGATCGTCACGGTGGTGGGTACCGAGAAGGGCCGGCGGCCGTACCGGGTACACATCGACCCCTCCGACGACGGCGCCGCGGTGGTCTTCGCGGTCGGCGACCGGATCAGGGCGGACTTCCTGCGCCGCATCGGCCTCGACGACCTGCTGCACCCCGCCGCCTGACCTGCTGCGCCACCACCCGGCTCGCACAGACCGGCCGCGACCCGCACAGACCTTGCAACCTCTGTGCCACCTACAGCCGCTCTGTGCGCGCCGAACCGGCGGGTGCCCGGGGGCTAGTTGAGCGTGACCTGGTCGCCGGTGTGGATGGTGCCGCCGGAGAGCACCTCCAGGTACACCCCCGCGCAGGGCAGCACGCCGAAGCCGGGCACGTCGACCCGGTTCTCCGCCATCGGCGTCCGGACCGCGTGCGGCGCGCGCGGCAGGGGGCCGTGCTCCAGGGTGGGTACCGCGCAGCGCGGGGTGGGCAGCGAGCCACGCACCCGGATGCCGCCGTGGCCGTCGACACCGCCGATCCGCAGCTCCCGGCCGACCCACTCGTTCTCCGCCCAGGCCGGGTAGCCCGCCGGCGTGGTCACCACCAGGTTCGGCCGGTAGCGCTCCGCCTCGGCGCCGATCCGCTCCAGCGTGGCGGTGGTGATCAGGTGCAGGGGTGCGTAGTCGACGAACGACGTGCCCGGGGTGCCCTGGGAGATCTCCAGCGTGGCGTACTCGACCTCGGCCTCGACCCCGTGCTCCAGTACGTCCTCGGGTGCCGGCCGCTCCACCTCCGCGCCCGGGGCACGCTCGCTGGCCAGGTGCACCGGCCGGCCGAGCAGCCCGGAGAGCAGTTCATCGATGCCCTGTTCGTCGGCGGCCACGGTCCCCCCGCCGGGCAGCTGGATCCGCACCCGGCCCGGGCCGCCGCTGGCCGCGAACTGGAGCAGCCCGCGCCACAGCCGGGGATGCTTCGCGGTCGCCACCCGCCCGGTCGCGACGTCGACCAGCGCGAGGCGGCGATCACCCTCGGCGCCCTGCTCGTCGACCGCGATGCTCTGCACCGTCTCGCCGAGCATCGACTTCACCGGGTAACGGCACAACGTGGTTACCTGCACCGGGAACCTCCAGTCGGACACACCGTGAAGAGCAGGCGGCGAGCGCTCCTACTTCACGATATCGACCCGGCGTCGCGTCCGTGGCGTCCAGCGCGGCGTCGGCGCCGAGCCGCCGCGCCCGGTCCCGCTTGGCCGCCAGCACGTCAGGCCGGACGCTCGGTGCTCATCGCTGCCTCCCGCTGCTCAATAGACCGTGTAACCGCCGTCCACGACCAGCACGGAGCCGGTCATGAACGACGACGCGTCGCTGACCAGGAAGACCACGGTGGGGGCGATCTCGGCCGGTTCGGCCGCGCGCTTCTGCGGTACGTCCTCGATCCAGTGCTGTTGGAACTCCGGCTTGTGCACCGGCGCCATCTCGGTGCTGACGTAACCCGGCGCCACCGCGTTGACCCGGATCCCGACCGGGGCCCACTCGGCGGCCAGCGACTTGGTCAGCTGGTGCACGGCCGCTTTCGAGGCGTTGTAAGCGGGCTGCCACTGCGGCCGGTTGACGATCATCGCGGAGATCGAGCCGACGTTCACGATGGTGCCGCCGCCGTGCTCCTTCATGTAGCCGCCGGCCGCGCGGCTGCATTTCCACAGCGCCCGCACGTTGAGGTCGAACACCGAGTCCCACTCCTCGTCGGTGACGTCCCAGGACGGGTTGTGGATGCAGGTGCCGGCGTTGTTGACCAGGATGTCCAGGCCGCCCAGCTCGGCGGCGGCGGTGGCCACCGCGCGGTCGACGTCGGCGCCGGCCGCGATGTCGCCCTCGATCGCGAGCACCTCGAAGCCCTCGGCGGCGGCCTCGGTGACCACGGCGGCGTTGCGCTCCGCGTCCCTGGCGACCAGCGCCACCTTGGCCCCGGCCTGCGCCAACGCCAGTACGAAGGCCTTGCCGAGGCCGCGGTTGCCGCCGGTCACCAGTGCGGTGCGGCCGTCCAGCCGGAAGGTGTCCAGTACGCCGGCCATCAGAACGCGCTGCCGGGGGTGCCGAACTCGGTCACGTTCTGGCAGCCGGTGCCGGCCGCTCCGGGGTAGGTCGTGCGGTGGTAGGTCGTGCGGGTGTAGGTCATGGGTGCCAGTGTCTTCCGATCGAGGGCACCGGTGGCAACCTCCACCGCAAGATCGAAGCCCTGCCGCCCGGCCAGGTCCGGCGAGCCACGGTCGACGTCGTCCACGGACTGCACCTCCTCGTGCATCAGAAAGAGAACATTTGTCATTACAAGGATGTCAAGCGTGCAGCGTCACCACGTCCGCGCCGGCCAACAGCTCGCCCAGGCCGACCGCGCGGACCCGCGAACCCTCGGCCGGCGCCGCGACCGGGTCGTAGCCGGGCACCTCGGCGCCCAGCGCGGCGAACAGCTCGGCCACCTCGGCACCCAACCGAGACCCACCACGCCGACCGGGCACTCGGCGACCTCGCGGCCCGGCCAGCGGCGCGAGCCCCCCGGCCCGCACGGCGGCCGCCGACCAGGGCAGCTGGCGAAGCGCGCCGAGCACCAGCGCCACGGTCAGCTCGGCCACCCCCCTGGCGTTCGCGCCGACCGCCCGCTCCACCCGGATGCCGGCCCTGCGGGCGGCGGCCAGGTCCACCGCGTCCACCCCGGTGCCGTTGCGGCTGATCACCCGCAGGTCGGTGGCCATGTCCAGCACGTCGGCGGATGGCGCCAGCCCTGGCGTCAGGCCAGGGTTTGAGACACCGGACGGCGACGCGGGGCCGACAGCGCCGGGCAGGCACCATGAGCTGCCCGGGGCCACAGGCCCCACTGAGAACCTGGGGGTCGGCGCGATGACGCGCTTCCAAGGACGACGGATCGCCCTGACCGGTGCCACCGGCGGAATCGGCCTGGTGATCTGTGCCAGCCTCGCCGAACAGGGCGCCGAGGTGTACGGGCTCGACCTGCGCGGGCTGGACCGGCTGCCCGCCGGTGTGCTCGGCATCGCCACCGACCTCACCTCGGAGGAGTCGGTGGCGGCCGCGGTCACCGCGCTGTACGCCGACGACGACCGCCCGGTCGACCTCGTGACCTGCGCCGGCATCGTCGAGGACAACGTGGCGGCGGAGGACATGTCGCTGGCCCAGTTCGACGCGGTGCTCGGGGTGAACCTGCGCGGGGTGTTCCTGACCTGCCGCGAGTTCGGCCGCGAGCTGCTCGCCAGGGGCGGCGGCGCGATCGTCAACGTGGCGTCCATGTCCGGCAACGCGGTGGTCAACCACCCGCAGCGCCAGTGCGCCTACAACACCTCCAAGGCCGGAGTCAGCGCGCTCACCCGGTCGCTGGCCGTGGAGTGGGGCCCGCGCGGGGTGCGGATCAACGCCGTCTCCCCCGGTTACGTGAACACCCCGCTGAACAGCTTGAAGACCGAGATGCACGGGCAGTGGCTGGCGGAGACCGTGCTGGGCCGGTTCGGTACCCCGCTCGAGATCTCCCGCGCGGTGGAGTACCTGCTCAGCGAGGACGCCGCGTTCTGCTGCGGGACGGAGCTGCTGATCGACGGCGGCTTCTCGCTGCGCTGAGCCCGCCGATCCCCGCCGCCCCGTGCCGAGCCAGTCCCGCCGCGCCGACCACCCGACCGAGGAGCGCCGCCAAGTGATCATCTCCCACGATCTCGGCACCACCGGGGACAAGGCGACGCTGGTGGACGCCGACGGCGCGGTGGTGGCCAGCACCACCGCCGGCTACCCGGTCGACTTCGGCCCCCGGGGCAAGGCCGAGCAGGACGCCGAGGCCTGGTGGGATGCGGTGTGCACGGCCACCCGGGCGCTGCTGGAGCGGGTGCCGGGCGCGGCGGCGCAGGTCGCCGGCGTGTCGTTCTCCGGGCAGATGATGGGCGCGGTGCTGGTGGACGGCGCCGGTGACCCGGTGCGGCCGGCGATCATCTGGGCGGACACCCGCTCCACCGCGCAGGCCGACCAGCTCGTCGACCGGATCGGCATGGACGCCGGCTACCGGATCACCGGTCACCGGCTGAACCCCACCTACTCGCTGACCAAGGTGATGTGGGTGCGGGACACCGAGCCGGAGGTCTTCGCCAGGGCCCGACACCTGCTGCTGGCCAAGGACTTCGTCGTGCACCGGCTCACCGGCGCGCTGGTCACCGATCCGTCCGACGCGAGCAGCACCAACGCCTACGACCAGGCCGCCGCCGGCTGGTCCGGCGAGCTGATCGAGGCCGCCGGGCTGGACCGGGCGCTGTTCCCCGAGGTGGTCGCGTCCACCACGGTGGTGGGCAAGGTGAGCGCCGCCGCGGCGGCCCGGACCGGGCTGAGCGAGGGCACCCCGGTGGTGCTCGGCGGCGGGGACGGGCCGATGGGCGCCCTCGGCGCCGGGATCGTCGACGGGGCCGACGGCGCGTACGCCTATCTGGGCTCGTCGTCCTGGGTGTCGCTGGCCGCCGATGCGCCGCTGCACGACCCGCTGATGCGCACCATGACCTTCAACCACGTGGTCCCCGGCCGCTACGTGCCGACGGCCACGATGCAGGCCGGCGGCGCGTCGCTGCAGTGGATCATGGAGACGCTGGCGCCCGGCGACGGGACCAGCTACCAGCGGCTGCTCGCCGGGGTCGCCGAGGTGCCGGCGGCGCAGGACGGGCTGTACTTCCTGCCGCACCTGCTCGGCGAGCGCTCGCCGTACTGGAACCCGAGGGCCCGCGCGGTGTTCGCCGGCCTGGCCCGCCACCACAGCCCCGAACACCTCACCAGGGCGGTGGTCGAGGGGGTGGCGTTCAACCTGTACACCGGGCTGCTCGCCTTCCGGGAGACCGGCGCTGGAAACGGTGCGGCCATCCAGCGGATCGACGCGATCGGGGGCGCGGCCAACTCCGAGCCGCTGCTGCGCATCTTCGCCGACCTGTGGGGCATTCCGGTGTGGCGGCGCAACCTGGTCGACGAGGCCACCGCGCTGGGTGCCGCCGTGGTGGGCGGCGTCGGCGTCGGGATGTTCGACGACTTCGACATCGCACGGCGGATGTCCCGCCGCACCCTGGAGTGCCGCCCCGACGAGTCGGCGCATCGGCGCTACGTGGGCGAGTACGAGCTGTTCATGGACGCCTACCGGCGCCTCGAGCCGTGGTTCGACCGGCTGTGAGCGAACTTCCGGGCACGGCGTCGGCCGCGGCCGGGCGGTCCGCACCGTGCTCGGGGACGTACCGGCCGCGGGCCTCGGCCGCTGCGACTACCACCAGCACCTGTTCCAGGTCTCCCCGCTGCTGCCCGGTGACGAGCTCGACGGCGAGGCGGCCAGCGGGGCCGAGGCGGCGCGCACGCCGACCGCAACCCCGACCCCGGGCTGCATGCCGAGCTCACCCGGGCCGGCGCCCACCTGGGTTACGACGGTATGGCCCGGCACCGGGAGGCGCCCGACTCGGCGATCCTGGACTGCCTGGAGCGGGTCGCGGCGACCGGTGACCCGGCCCGGCTCGGCGCCGAGGTCACCGACCTACTGCTGGCGGCCAACCCGGCGCGGCTGCTCAGCCTGCGGTGACTGGCAGCTCAGCTCGGGTTGAGTCCGTCCGGCGGTTGCTCCTCACCGCCGGTCACGA